>JACRIR010000074.1 GCA_016215705.1 Candidatus Poribacteria bacterium
GGTGGAACGATGGTTCGCCATGCTGACCGAAAAGAAAATTCGCCGTGGCAGCCACCGGACAACCAAAGAGCTTGAAGATGCCATACTAAATTACATCGCTACGTACAACGAGAATTCTAAACCCTTTGTCTGGACCAAAAGTGCTGATGCAATATTCAACAGCCTCAAACAACTTGTAAACGAATTAATGACTCAGGACACTAGTATGTTGACACCGAAACAGTAAAACATCACAAATGGCGCATGAGCTTTTGGAAATGGGAGCTTATTCGGCCTAATGTTTCGCAATTAGTGTGTCTCGTTACTAGTATGACATTTCCGAAATAACATAGCATAAGCATTTTGAGGATGAGCCTAACAATAACCGTCATTCTGAGCGAAGCGAAGAATCTCGTTCTTTATGGCTATTGCAACGCTACTTAGGAAGCGCTCTACTAGTGCGCTGCCACGATGAAACTCTTAGTAGTGGGTCGCGACCCACTACCAACATAAACCGAGAGATTCCGTAGGGGCGCGATTCATCGCGCCCGATATGTGTTGTTTGGTTGCGACCATACCGCGCTGCGACACACCCAAAAAAATCGGGGACACAATTCAGCATCGTGTCCCCGATTTTTTTGAGCCCTATTCCCAGTTCCGGCGACCATGAACCATGAACTAGGAATCATGAATCATAAGCCATAAACCATAAACCAGAGACCTAACTCCCTCCCTGGTATGCTTTGAACGGACCGGCGTTCCATGACTCGCGTGAAAGCGTCTTCTGTCCCTGACCCGACGGATGGAAGCAGTCGAGCGAGGAGATGTCGCCTTCAACAAATGGATAAACAAACGGCAGGTTCGTAAAATAGTAGTGATGATGCGAGTCATTTGCCTGATATTCGTTTGTCACCCTTTCAAGAATACTATTGAAAGCGATATTGCGGCTGCGAGTATATTCCCGGTCCGCTTCGGTGTTCAGCGGGTTAAGCATCGTTCCGCATGGGAACAAACCGATAAGTGAGGTCGCCCAGAGCACTTCGCAATCGACAATTCCGAGAGCCTTTTTGTTCTGCCCTATGTCATACAGGTGCCTGATATCGACAATTGCCAGAACGTATACTGTTGCGCCGTTGGGAAGGCCGTTCTTGAGGTTTTGCATTCCGGCCCGGAAATTAGCCTCGAATGTTGCGTCCGACGGGATTTCCCACGCATGGTTCTGGCACACGTCGTTGTGACCCATGAAAACGGTCACATACTGCGCCGTTTGGCTCACAGCCTGGGCCGTTTGGCCGGGCAAATCAAAACTGTCGGCGCCACTGACGGCGTCCATATAGTTCTTGCGGCCGGAACTGCCCCAATTAGCAGTGATCCTCTGGTTGTGGCTCTTGACATTCGTGTATCCGAAAAGCCATTCCCAAAAACCATAATAGCCGTTCACCCAACTTGCATTGGCGTTTTGGCCGTAGTACTCGACGTCGATACCGGCGCTGATGCTGTCGCCTGTAGAGCTCAGGCGCTTGGGCACAAGTTGAGGGTCCTTCGCGTACGCGGCCGTCGCGAGCGCCAGCACCATCACGACGGTCAACGCCGAAAGGACGAATATACCCCTGCTCGTCTTTCTCATGTCACAAAGCGTCATGGGAAGGTCTCCTTTCGTTGTTCCTTGAGGGTGGATCTAAGAAACGGAACAAACGGCGTGAAACAAGAATATTTTCCTGCTTCCACCTCCTTTCTTTTATGTGCGGCGGCAAACACGGCCGCACGGCGAACGCTCGAACCCTTCCGTTGAATCTGTTCTGCAATTTCGATAAATCTTGAGCTAAGGCAGCGTTGCCTCTCTTTTGCCCGCCGCCTGACTTTCCGCTCGCAGTTCTTCCTCAACCATTTCTTTCAGCTTTTCGTACGAGAAAGTTCCGCTGACCTGGCGGCCGTTTATGAAGATCGTCGGCACGCCCGTCACTCCCGCTGCGACTCCATCCTCGATGTCGTGTTTTATCTCGAGTATGTAATTGGCGCTCTTTCCGGAACTGCCGTATTCGGACTGGGCGACGCCGATGTCCTTGAGCGCTCCGCCGAGGTCCTCCTGCTTGAAGTCGCCTGAGAGTGAGTAGATGCGGTCGTGGAATTCCCAAAACTTGCCGTGCGCATAGGCCGCTTCGGCTGCTTCCGCCGCCGCGAGGCCGCGCTCGTCGAACATGTTCAGGAAATCACGATGCACCCACCGAATAGCGCCGGGGAATTCATCGAATAGCTTCTGAATCTTTTGAGCGCTTTCCGCGCAGTGCTCGCACGAGAAGCTGGCGAAATGTATTATCGTGATGGACGCATCAGGGCTACCGCGTACAGGATCATCATCAACGCTGACATTTGCGCGCGGGCGCTGCGGAGGCTCGAGCAGGAACTGGAAATCCGATTTCTTTAGCAACTCTTCAAGAAGGTCCAGCTTTCTTTGGATCGACGCTCGCTCGGTGAGGTACATGACGATGCGGCTCCGCATATCCCCATCGGTTCCAGCCGCAATGTGATTCTCGCGAATATAGGAATCCACTTCTTCGTCGGCCGGCGCCTGCGCCTTCTTTCTCACTTCCGTTTGCAGCAACTCTTCGACGCTTATCTCTCGGCGCTTTGCCTCCGACTCCAGGAGCCGCTCATTTGCGAGAGCCTCTGCCTCGGTTTTGAGCGTGTCGTATATCTCCCATTTCAGGCGGTACAGCTTCGTGGCCGCGCGGCTCTCAATCTCTCCGCGCGTAATCGGCTCGCCGTTCAGACTTGCGATGACGTCTTGCTGGGCCCATGCCCGGCTTTCAGGGCGGACTGACGGCAGCCCTAACGTCGCGCTAAGGCTTATGATCAGAAAGATACTCGGTGACAACCTCATCATTATTCCCCTGGGCTTGCCGGTCGTTTCCGAATTGGACGGGTGAAGCGCCTCGCATGAAAAACTCTCCCGGCGCCATGCCCGTAATCTTTCTGAATTCTGTTGACGATTCGGCAACGTCTTCGAGTGCTTGCTGGAATACGGCCGAATTGGCGCTTGTCCTCTCAGTTGAACGCATCTTCATATTGGCGTCGCGAAACGTCTTTAGCGATTTTGCCAGTCGCTCATAATCTGCATCCGACAGTTTGAGATTCGGGTGGTTTCGGGTCACGTGGTCTCGCAGTAGGCGCTCGACTTCCGCTGCGTCGACAGCGACGCCTTCAGCCGGCTGACCCGACAGGAACATTTCTCTCAGCGATGGCGCTCTCTGCTTTTCTGACGTCTGGGCAGCGGGCCCGGCACTTGTTGCCTTTTGCTTTGAAGGACTCGTTTGGCCGACGTCGGTGGGTGAAGGCAGAGGAGACGGATTCGGCGAAGGCGGTCTCTCGGGTTTTGCGGCCGCAGGCTTTGGTTCGGGCACAGGCGCGGCTGAATGGTTTGAAGACACCAGGGACTGTCCGGCCACAATGAATATGGCGAAAACGACGCCGAACGCCCCAAGAATAAGTATTCTCTTGCCTACGTTCATCTTGTTCTAGCAGGGTGATGTCTGGAATGCCGAGTTTGCAGGACTAACAGAAGTTGCCGGCGCTCAACGGCGTGTTGCCCAAATGGTAATAGCCGTTTGTCAGTCTGAGCGAAGCGAAGAATCTCTGTCTATAGGTGGCAAATTTGAAGGAAAACGAGAGGTTCTTCGTCGCTTCGCTCCTCAGAATGACAATCCTGACAGCACTACGAAGCGCAATTTCTTTTGGGCAACAGGCCGTCAAGATGTGAAGACCGGCGCTATAATACCTTCCCGAAGTTCGCGCAAAGTATATCATCCGATGAATTAACTGTCAAGAGTGTTGACTATCGAGTGCGTCTGCAAGCGTGTCTATTGGATGTCTGTAGGGGCAAACCTTGTGCTTGCTCAAGTTCCACTCAGCACAGCCCGCCCCGATCTATCCTTCGTCTGAACAACTTGTCCGCGAGGCTGTGAAGCGTTTCGCCGCTTCCTCGGTAATGATGGATCTCGAGCGGAAAACTGAATCGCTCACCCGGTTTCAAGGCGAGCGCGTGCGATGAGCATTCGAGCTCATAGAAATTTCCGAACTTCCCGTCGTCATTGTAGGAATTGCTCACGTCACCCGCATAGGGCCGTTTCTGTTGTTCCCAAAGCGAATTCACGTATGGCATGCTGCGCCGAATGGGAAATCGCCACACGGTAAGAAGATTTCTTGAAACGTCCATGCTGCCGATCACGCTCGAGGCACTCGAGCGCGAGAGCCCTATCTTTGAACGCTCCTTCGCATCGGCGCGAAAGAGAAGATATCCGCTCTTTTCGTTTACAATAAGCCTGTTGCCGCCTATGCCGCCTGCGTTGAAATACGTGTCGGTGACAATTCTGCCGATTCCTCTGCGTTCAAACGGAGCAATTACATATGTGCGCTGGCCCGCCACATACATCCCCAGCATCCAAATACTCAGTAGCCCTGTCTCTTTTCGCATCGGCTCGCTTGACAGATTCTCAAATGTTGTTTCTGAGAGATAGCCGAGATGCTTCAGGCGGGGTTGTCTGTTCTTGTTCTTGCTTCGCGAGTTCATCAAGGAATTCCCGATCAGACTGATCCTGCTCGTAACCCCGATATTAAACCGCGTGCCGATTGTGTTTCGAACCGAGAATTCCGTGCCCATGAGCGCCGAAGTCCCGGCTTCTTGCTGCGGATAGGCGACCGCAAACGGCTTGCCGTTATACTCCTCTGAGATATACCATGAGTTCAGGTCGAAATTTTCGGTTCCCGGCGGGAAAGCGACACCATACTGCCCGCCTTCCGGTCCGACCCACCATCTAAGCGCGCCGCCGTATGCATTGAATTGCGGGTCTTTGCCGCGATTGGCTATCGCCTCCGGCTTCACAAAACCGAAATTCTCGTCCGCTGCGCCGTCCATCGAGACCGCCATGATCCGGGCCGAGAGGTCCGGCGCAATCAGCAAACACCCCTCGGATGCCTCGCGCTTTAGTGTAATTGTCCTCAGCCCGGCAGACGCAAGGAATTGCTTTGTTTGTTCGAATGTTGCCATGTTCGCGTGCTCTCCCATAGCATGCCGCTTTCATGGGCGTGCCTTAGAGGGCGAAAGAGTCGCCTACTATGTCGCATACCCGGTTCTCATTCCGGCTCTCGGTGTCTTCCGGCTTTCTTCAGAATCCGTGCAAGCTCGCTCCGCGCCGGGGCATTTTCGGGATCAAAGCGAATCGCTATCTCAAGTTGCTCAATAGCTTCGCTTTGCCGGCCGGTCTTCTCAAGCGCCGAAGCAAGCGAAACCCTGTGTGCAACGCTTGCAGGATACCTCGCGAGGATATTCCTATAGAGGGGGATTGCTTTCTCGTATGCGCCGTGTTCCGCATGCAGATTTGCAAGGCGGGTAATAGCGCTCACGTCCGCAGGGTTCAGCGCGAGTGCGCGCAAGTATGCTTCGACTGTCCTGTCATAGTCTCCGAGACCGGCATATGCCTGGCCGAGAAGTATTAGTATGTCGCCGTCATTTGGTTGAGTTGGCAAACGACTTTCTATGAACCTGACGGCATCTGCGAATCTCTCGAGTCTAAGCAGAGCCAAGGCCGTGTTGTAGGCGGCTTCCCTGTTATCGGACTTTGCGTCGAGCGCCCTCGCGAAGTATTCCAGCGACAAAACGACTTCGCCTTTTTGCAGCAGGACGCTCCCCACGTTGTTCAGGATTTCAGATACCACCGGATGCTCCTTGAGTGCGGCCTGAAACGCTGTCAGCGCTTCGTCGAGTCTTCCCTGTTCTCTATAGATGATACCCAGGCTGTTGTTCGCGTCGCCGCTCAGCGGGTCGAGAGTGAGAGCGATCTTGAACTCCTCTTCCGCCGGTTTCAGAAGCCCTCTTTTGAAATAAACGCTGCCGAGCAGGATGTGGCCTTCCGAGCTATAGGGATTGGCCCGGATGCCCGCGGCGCCATGCTCCAGCGCGGCGTCATAGTCCTCACGCAGGAAATACTCTTTCGCCAGCGCTATGCGCGCGCGAGGACTGTCAGGCGCAACCCTTGCAGCAGAGCTGAACAGCGCAAAATCGTCTCTCCAGTCGATGCTGCGGGCGATTGTTTTTACGGAAAAGAGGAGAACCAGCAGCCCGATTGCGCCTGCCGCAAGCGCGGAGCGTCTTCGCAAAAACGCCGGCTGCGACGACACGAGGATGTTGAAAAATGCCCCCGCAACCACAAAAAAGCCCAAGGATGGAATATAGATGAATCTGTCGCCCACGATTGCCTTAATGGGAACGATGTTTGAGACCGGCAAAAGAAGAACAAAGAACAGGACAATACCGAGCGTAGCATAGGGATATCTGCGACGTCCGACAAAAGCCCCCGCGAGCAACCCGATTACCAGCATGGCGGCAAACAAGGTTTCGGGATTCCGGACGGAGACGTGTGTCGCGTCAACGAACGGGAACACGGTAAGCTTGAACGGAAACAGCAAGAGTCGAATGTAATACGCGATGCCCTTCGCCATGATTCCGGCTGTTGCGAGCGGGGTTGCTCCCCACGGCTGCCTCTGCGCGAATTGGCTCATGATAGTAGACCTGAACACCAGATATACAAGTGTGACAACAGCAAATGGAATGTACCCCTGCCACCTTCTTACCCATTGACGCGAGAAACCGTCGTGCCACAGGTCGATCACGATGATCGCCCCGACCAGTGTGACTCCCATCTCCTTCGAGAAGAGCGACAGAATCGTTGCCGCGAGCGAGGCGATAATAAGGATTGTTTTCTTGAAGCCCATTTCTTGATGCGAACGGAGGTAACATAATATCGCGGTCAGATAGAAAAGCATGCAGAGCAGGTCGGATCGGCTGCACACCCAACACACATTCTCGGTAAGAGCCGGATGCGACACAAAAAGAAGGCTCGAGGCAAAGGCGGGGGCCTTTGCGCCCATGATACTGGAGAGGAAGATGAATACAAGGCCGGCATTTATCGCATGGATTATGATATTGACGGCGTGGTATCCAACGGGGTTATGGCCCCAAATCTGATACTCGACCGCGAAGAAAATTGAGCGCAACGGCCGGTAGATTTCCCTGAAAATCATGGAGCCGGAAGTCTGTTCCGGCTTGAGAAAGAAAAGCGGTATGTTTCGGAGGCTGCGCAGAGCCACGTTTTCGACAAGCTGCGTGTGGTCATCATATATAAACCGGGACCGAAGCGTCCCCGCATACACTATCAGCGTTAATCCCGCCAGGAATAAGAACGGCAGCGCGCCCGAAAGTATATTGCCACGTTTAGTCTGAGTCACTGTTCCCATATGACCCTGGTGATGCTCTCTCTTTCTCGCTGTGCGATCAATTGAATGGATTGTAAACTACCCTGCTCCCCGGCTGTCCACTATATCACATTTCCGTTTTTGCGATAAAGCGTGCCTCTCTGTTGCCAGTGAGCTATGCGCGGCAACGAAACGCCCATGTAATATGCGGCTATCGTCGCCTGGTTAATGAGCGTTGTCCGCCACAAGCCGAGAGCAATCCAGCGCCGCGCCGAAGTGAGCGCCGGAGCGGTGATAATCTCGATCTTGCCCCTTTGGCGCAAGCGCCTGACAAACTCGAAATCTTCCATGATCGGTATTTCCGGAAATCCACCCATGGAGTGGAACGTGTCCGCCCACATGAAAATGGCCTGGTCGCCATAGGGCATTCCGAGGCGCCTCGACCTCCAATTGACCATCTTCTCGACAACGCGGAGACTGCTTCGGATCGAGTCTATACGCAGTTCGAACGCTCCGGCGACTGTGCCGCTTTGCGATAAAGCGTCGCGGACCATCCGGCTAAAACCTTTCGGCAGGCTCGTATCAGCATGGAGGAAAATGAGGATATCACCTGTCGCCTCCGCGGCCCCCGCATTCATTTGGCGACCGCGCCCTTGCGACGATTGGACGATCTGAGCGCCATAGGAGCTTGCCAGACTGACCGTGCCGTCGGAGCTTCCTGCATCCACGACGATCGTTTCAATAGACGGCTCGTCCCTTAGACTTGCGAGAGTGTTGGCAATAAGGGCTTCCTCGTTGAGAGCAGGAATTATGACGGAAATGCGCCGCGCCAATGAGGCCGTTGCTGTTCCGCTCTCTTCTTTTTCCCAAACATGCAAGTCCTCCACCCTGTCCACGTCATCGAGTTTACTCACAAACGCCGTCGAGAGGCCGAGATCATTCGCGGTTTTCAAGGTCTGCTCCAGAACCTCCGTGGCGCCCCACGAGATGCCATCAAACAATTGAGGCGTCACGCGCTTCAACCCGATCAAGTAATAGCCTCCGTCGCTTGCCGGACCGAGCACGACGTCACTGTGGCGCAACGCCCGAAACGCTTCCTCCGCGATTGAGACATTCAGGCCGGGGCAGTCCGTGCCGACGAGAACAACCTTCTCCGCGCCTTCAGCAAATGCTTCGGAAAACGCCCCGGCCATGCGTTCGCCAAGGCCGCTGCCAATCTGGGGCCGAAAAATGACGCCGGGTCCCAGCCATTCTTTCATAAGTTGCTCGCTCCCTCCGTCGTAGGAGATTTCAATTGAAACACGTCGATGTGGTTTCAGTCGCTTCAAGCGGCTCAGCGCATGCTCCGTCATCCGGCGATGCAGGTCGGCGGCCCCTTGCGCGCCAACGGCAGGAATAAGACGAGTCTTCGTATTTCCCGGCGCCGGATAGCGGGTGAAAATGATGAGCCGTTCGCTGAATGAACTTTCGCTTTCGTCGCGGGTGCGACTCGACATAAAACGGAAGATTGTGAGTAGTATCTTTGCGCCGGCGCCCACTACTCCCTTGACGGTTCCTGACACCTTGGACTTTCCTATTCGCCTGCGGTAGCTGACCGGTATCTCGCGAATTCGCGCTCCGGCGCGCGCGGCCTTGATCTGCATCTCTACTGTCCATCCGTAATCGCGGTCTTGCATGTTCAGGCTGTTCAGAATGTCATATCGAATGGCGCGGAATGGGCCGAGGTCGGTATAGCTCACCTTCCAGAACAAGCGAATGAGCGCGCACGCAAGCCAATTGCCGAAGCGCGCCTGCGGCGTGAGTGCACCCGGTTCCCTTTGACCACCCACGCGCGAGCCGATAACCATGTCGGCAAAACCGTCCGCTATTGGGTCAACCAGGATGTCCATCTCTTCGGGGTAATCGCTGTAGTCGCCGTCAAGAAACACGACCACGTCCGGCGACTTGAGAGCTTCGATGCCCGCCAAGCACGCGGAGCCATAGCCGCGTTCCGGCGCCGGAACAACTCGAGCGCCGTGTGAACGCGCAACTTCGGCAGTCCTGTCGGTGGAGCCATTGTCAACAACGATGAAATCGTCAACCCAACGCGGAATTGCCGACAGAACGTTGCCTATTGACAGTTCCTCATTGAGAGCGGGAATGATGACTGCGACAATCGCCCCTTGCTTCATTTCAAACCACTCCCATTCAATCTGCCTCCCGCCCGGCGAAGTAGGTAGTCCGCTGTCGCGATGAAACTCTTGGGTATCGGCGCTTGGTTTTTCGTTGGGGCGGGTCGCCCCTACAAAAGCAAGAACGCGCCAATTGCGGGAGAGATTCGCGAGCCGCGACTTTCCCGATACCATTCCACAACCAACAAAAACCAGACGGGTATATATTCCAACCAAACTATCCCGTAGTCAAACACACTTGCTTCATCACGAGCCACGAAATGGAACCGCAAATAATACAAAGGAAGCAGCGCGGTCAACAGCAGGAGGGATGTCCGTGGCCGAATTGCCAGGAACGGAACCATCCACGTGTAGTACCATGGAAACTGAACGGGGCTGAGCAGAAATATTGCCGCAACGACGAGCAGACATCTTTCAAAGAGTTCGACGGATTCGCCAATCTTCTTGCGGGCCAGCCATGCAACCCATGTCGCCAGCATAAGAGCGACAACGATTCTCGCAACAAGTTTTCCATCGAGCGCGGTGATTCCCATAACTTTCAGAATGAATGCCGACATCCACGCAAACAGCATGAACAATGCATCGTTCATCTCCCACTGTTGTCCGTAGGCAATGAAGCCGGATTCCGTGTTGAGGCCCGCTATATATATGGGGAGGAACATGGCGCAGCCGGCTAGTGCGAAAAAGAAAAGAGAAAGAAGCAGCCGCCGCAAATCGCCCAGTATAGGCCGAAGCACAATCGGCAAGAATACGACGGGCCAAACCTTCACTCCCATAGCTGCGGCAAGGCTGATGGCCGCCCATTCGTATTTCCGCCGGGCGGCCAGAAACACCGCGCCCAATACGAACGGGAGAACAACAACATCCATGTGGCCGGAGTTGAATATTTCCTTGAGCAGAACTGGGTTCAGGTAGTAGACAGACACCCAACAAAGCGGCAGTCCCAGAGTCCGAAGAATCATTATGAGGATTACCAGCGTGGCCGAGTCAAACAGAAACAGTGTCAGTCGCCACGCCACGATGCTCCAGGGTTGAAGCCAGTAAGCCGACGCAAAGGCTATCTGGGCCACGGGCGGATAAATGGTTCTGAGGTTGGGGTGATTGACGCGCTGAATTACTGTCCCCGATTCGACAGCAAGATTCCTGAGAACATGAGGAACTTTGCTCGACGGTGTGTCCTCCATTGCCTGGTCTGGGGCATACGCATAAGGGTTTATTCCGTTCGCTGTGACCGCCCCGTCCCACAAGTAGCGATAGTAGTCATCCTCGAGCGCAGGCGTCGAGTTCAGCAACGCTGCACGCACGATAAGGCCGACGGAGATTATGAAAAGGAGAGAAGCTTTGTCGCGTGGCTTGTTCCGGATAGTATGAATTGCCGCCAGATAAAGCGCGCCGGCAAGAAGTTCAATGGAAGCTAAGAGGAGGGTTGGTTTTTCGGCAAGGTTCCGCTCGTATGCAAAGTGCAAAGAGGTGAAAACGAATAAGAGGTGGAGACTGATGAACGATAGTCCTATCAGCCCCCACCTCAAATACTCTTGAAACAACCATAAAGAATGAAGATTTGTGTCCGCTATTTTGTGGTTACCCCGGATACCGGACACAAGGTATTACCTTGTTCCTGAAGAGGTTTAGTGCGCAGTGCCTTCGGGCGCTGGAGCAGCTTCCGGCGCTGCGGCTTCCGGCGCTGCGGCGGTGCCTTCGGCCGGCATCCCTGCTTCGGGCGCTGGGGCCTCGGCGGGCGGCATCACTGTTTCAGCCGGAGCGGCGGGCATTTCGGGAGCTACCGGCTCCTCAGCCTTCTTCTGACATCCCATGAACGAAACACACAGTACCAGCGCCAACAAGAGCGCTATGATCGACTTATTCATGCTAGTAAGCTCCTTTCACGAAAACCAAGTGTGTAACGCACGAATCCCACTGACCGTACTCACACGAACGTTCTGGTCTCCCACCTCCTCTCATTTTTCATACAAATTGTTAGGGAAAACCGAAGCAAGAAAAGAAAATTACCTCACAAGCTGTGTTTATCGAGTCGGTCTTCCGTACATCCAAATGTAGTGCAGCCGTGAGGCTGACACACTATACACAAAACCTCATAAAAATTCAAGCTGCAACGCCTATTTGGGCCAAGAGTCTCACCGCTGCCATGCAAGCAGACGGGCGAATAAGCCTTTTATGATGGGTGTCAGGCGCGTGCGGTTGTAGGCGTCAGCCACATGCTTTATGGCTTCTGCCTGCGTTGGATACGGGTGGACAACATTCGCAATGGCGCCAAGTCCGAGGTGTGTCGCCATCGCCAGAGTGATCTCGCTGATTATTTCTCCCGCGTGCCTCGCAACAACCGTCGCCCCCAGGATTGTGTCAGTCCCTTTCCTGACGTGAACCTTGACAAACCCCCGTTCTTCGCCATCCGTGATAGCGCGGTCTACTTCGTTCAACCGTCTCGTGAACGTCTCTATCCGAATGCCCCTGTCGCTTGCTTCTTTCTCATACATCCCGACATGGGCGACTTCCGGATCCGTGTAGGTGCACCAAGGTATCGACAGGGCGCTCAGTTTCTTGCGTCCCCAAAAAAGCGCGTTCCGGATAACTATTCGCGCAGCGGCATCGGCGGCATGAGTAAACTTGTAGCTCGAACAGACATCGCCCGCTGCATAGATACCCGGGCCTGTGGATCGAAGGGTGTCATCCACAAGAACCCCCTGCCGTCTATCATATTCCACTCCGGCAGCCTCGAGATTCAAGTTTTCCACGTTGGGCGCCCGGCCTGCGCCGACCAGTATTTCATCCACCGTGATAGACCCGGGCACGCCGCTACTCTCGAAGTGGACTACCTTCCCTTGAGGACTGATTATAACCCTTTTGACCGAGGAATTCAACATTACTTTGATTCCGTCCTCAAGAAATGCCTCAGCGACGATGTCCGCTGCTTCAGGGTCTTCGCGTATCAGTATTTGGCGCGCCAGGTCGATCAGGTAGACTTCGCTGCCAAGTCGCCTAAATGCTTGCGCCAGTTCGCAGCCCAAAGGGCCCGCTCCGAGCACGGCAAGACGCGGTGGCCGCTCCGTCAGTGAGAAGACATTTTCGTTCGTAAGATATCCGGCTTCAACAAGGCCCTCGATGGGAGGCCTGACCGCGCGAGCACCCGTAGCGATGACGGCCTTTTTGAACCGCAAGGTCCTTCCGGCAACCTCGACGGTATGTGGACCGGAGAATCGGCCCTCGCCCAGGAATACGTCCACTCCCATGTCCCGGAATCGCTTCACCGAATCATGATGACTGATGTGGGCGCGCCGGCGTCTTACGCGCTCCATCACGGCGGAGAAATCAACCGTTGCGCTTCCGTGCACAGTCACGCCGAACTGATGCGCATTCCGCACGTCGGCATAGGCCCTCGACGAACGAATAAGACATTTTGACGGCACGCAGCCCACGTTCAAACAATCGCCGCCAAGCAGATGTTTTTCCACAAGCGCAACCTTAGCCCCCAGACCTGCCGCGCCGGCGGCCGTAACCAGTCCCGCCGTCCCGGCGCCGATGACCACAAGATTATATCTCTGTGCCGGCTCGGGATTTACCCAATCCTGCGGATGGACGTTGGCGATGAGTTCGGCATTGTATTCATCCCTCGGCGACACTTCAACAACTTCGGTCATTACATGGTTCTCCTCTCCTAAGAAGCCGGCGAGTGTTTCCCATAATTCGGGAGCGCGATGCGGCATCGTGTCCCCGAATTATGGGATGCATCATGTTCTGGAAGTGTGGGCCGCATCACTTCCCCGAACTAAGGCGCATTTCTTTCTCGGTTAACCGCGTCCGCCGGGGTCCGCCGCTCCTAAGTCCGCAACCGTCGGCGGGCATACCGGATCAACAGTGCAAGTATTGCCGCAACTACGGCCAGGACTCCGATCAACTCCCATGGGGCGCGTCCCTGTGCGATACTTTTTGCGAGAGCATCGGCCCCGACCACATAAAGAATCGTGCCCGGCAGCATACACAGCCAAGACCAAAACACGTAAGTCCAGAACGGAACCCTTGTGAGGCCGAATCCATAATTAAGCAGGTTGAAAGGAAAGAGCGGCACCAGTCGCGTCAAAGCCACGATTATGGCGCCCCGTTCCTCCGTGAGACGATCGAGACGGCTGAAAGTCTCTTTTGATGAAATCCAGTGAACAACGGCCTCGCGAGCAAAATACCGGGCAATCAGGAAGGAGAGGCTCGCGCCAAGTGTTGACGCAACGCTCACAACAATGACTCCGACGACCGACCCAAAGAGCGCGCCGGCCGCAATCGTGAGCGCCGAACCCGGCAAGGCCGCCGCCACCGCTGCGGCGTAAAAAAGAATGAAAACCGCCGGACCCCATGGCCCTAATCCTTGAATCCAATCGCGTAGAGCGCCCAGACGTTCGCCCAGTCCCAGAGCTTTTGCCGCCACTATGATGGCGAGGATTGCCGCCAGCAGAACTATTGGCCGCCATAGGCCTCGCGAGCTTCCCCTGGTTTTGGGAGGGCTGTTAGTAGTCATTACTCTTGACCATAATCGGCATCTTGTCTTGAGCCTTGGTTTGTAGATTCCGGATCAGAATCAGACCGCAAAGGCGCAAAGAGCGCAAAGGATATTCTTGGCTTCGCTCAGAATGACGGCATTGATCACAGTTCGCGGTTCACAATTAGCATTCCACGGTCATAACTGATAACCGTAAACCATAAGCCCCAAACCCTACCTATCTTTTTCCCCTTGCTTGTCGTCCTTCTGCTCATTCAACGACCAATCGTAACTCAGATACAGGAGGGCGTATCCGCCCGCTGCCAGATATTCAGACTCTCTCTCATCCAGGTACTTGCGGATGAAGTTTATGATGGCCGACTGGACGTCGGTCTGTCTGTGGGCCTTTGTCTCGGTTTTGTATGCCCGGGCGAAGTCGCCGCCAAACCATTTGAAGATAGGCGAAAGATAGACGAGCCCCTCGGCCTGGTCAATTCGGAACTTCAGCGGATCACTCAAGAACCGACGAGCCTGGTCGTCAAGCTGCGTGTCGAGTCTTTCAGCGGTATAGGGCTCTCTGCGGAGCGGCGGACATCCCATCGCGGCGCAAACAAGCGCCATATGTATGCGCGGCTCCTTGAAATTCTTGCGAAGAGTCTGGTGCTCGATCTCGTCCAGGGTCACAGATTGGCCCATAACAGGGAATCTCAGTTTGTCCCACACACCCGGAATTTGGCGGATGCTGCTTTCAGGAAAGAAGATGGATGTCAAAGGCGAAGCGTCTATGGGATAATGATCGATGATTGCCTTGAGCGTGAGCGCGTTGTAGGCGTTGATCCAGAATGCGATCTTCTCTTTCTCCGTCCATTGCTCGTAATTCTTCACATCGAGCGCTGCGAATTCCACGACAAACGAATCAAGTTTTCGCCGATCAGCCTTCAGCGCCTTGTAGTCAACCATTCCTTCATTATCAACGTACGCTGACAAGACAGCGGCGTACTTGCCATAGCTCGGGGCTTGGCCCGCGTTTGCTCCAGTTGTCAGAACGCTTGACGACCCGATGAACGCTATCACGACCGCCCATGCGGCAATTCTTAACTTCGCTTCTCTGTTTCCTTCCATTTCCCCGCCCTCTCTATTCTACTCACGTTTGAGATATCTAGTATGACGTTTCCGAAATAACATAGCATAAGCATTTTGAGGATGAGCCTAACAATAACCGTCATTCTGAGCGAAGCGAAGAATCTCGTTCTTTATGGCTATTGCAACGTTACTTAGGAAGCGCTCTACTAGTTCCTGTCACTGCCGTCCAAGAAGAAGCATCCGAACCGCAGAGGGCGCAGAGGTTCGCGGAGGAAAAGCAAGAAAAGGGAATTCCTCTGCGCTTCTCTGTGGGTCTGCGGTTGATGATTCGTGCGGCATATTTCATTCTTATTGTCCTTCACAAAGAGGTCCCCTTTGGAGGAAAAGTCGTCCTCACTCAGCAGCATCAGGCTTTTTCGGTGATTCCATTCTGTTATCCGGGACAAGAGTGAATTCCTGTCGTGATTTTGTCCGTAACTTTCGACCTTCGACCTTTGACCGGCCTGCCATGTTTAGCGCGGACAAAGCTATGATACAATGATGCCTCTTTCATCCTCAGCAGTGCTAGCGCCCCGATTTTCGGAAATTGTTGGAAACGCTCAACACATTGATTGATGAGGCGTCTGAGAATATTTTTCGAGAAATTCATCGCACCAAAGGCAGCAACTGCCGAGTTCTTCGATTCGTGCTTTTGCGAACTCGACGGATATCCCCTGCTCGACGCCCATCGTCTCCGGCCGCCCTCGATTCAGAGCCTCATACACATGATTGCCACGGTGCTCGTCAAGGATGTCAAGCAAAGACTTCTCTCTCAGGTCCCCAAGCGGAATTTTTGTCGCCGGACAACATGGATAGGCATGGCTCAGGCGGACATTGATCTCTTGCTGTGGCGAATCGTTGTCCAGAAAACCGAGAGCGCCGGACCAAATGCCGCAGAAGTTATGGGAAGGATTTCTCTTCCAGAGCCCGTTCTCGAGCGCTCGTCCGCGTGGCCACACTCCTCCGAGCCATAAGTCCGGAGTTGAGCCCCAAAAAGAATATGCGGCAAGCGGAATATTTCCGTCTTCATCAACAAATCTTGGAAATTCCAGGTATCTCACGGCCTTTGAATTCATGATTTCATTGAGGTGGCCCAGACTCTTTCGGTTGTTATGAAAGGCATCAATGCTCGAGATGTCGATTCGAGAAACATTATGACCCAAAAGCTCTTCGACCGTGCGCTCATCCAGTAGGTCGCCGTTTGTCTGAATCATATATCTTGTGTTCTTGCCGAACCTCGAATATAGAGTATCAAGAGCCTTATAAAGGAGCGACTTCACGAGTAGTACTTCACCGCCTGCAAGTATGATCTGGCTCGCTTTTTCCGGAAAGTTCCGGACGATTTGCTCAACTTCCGGTTCCGAAAGGCTTTCCTCATCCGGACCGGCGCTGATGTAGCAATGAGCGCACTTTTGAGTGCAGGCTCGTGTTATGACCCAGTATATGGATTGCATCCTTTTGCCTCGCAATTCCTTGGAATTCTTGGGAGACGCCAGGGGAGAATCGTGCAAGAAAGCATAGCACGATTGAAGTACACGCGCCAACGCCGGCCGCGCAAAACGCGGAGTTCCGAGTTCCGAGTCGAAAAAGAACCCGAGGAAAGCGAGCGCTGCGAAACGCGGTACGAAAGAGACGAATGAAGACTTTCTGAACCACACATGAGGGCTACAGATCCGCGAAGTTCTCCAAATATTCTGCAAAGTTGTTTACCATATATAGTCATCCGTAACTCCTTGTCGCTCATGGATATGACACAAAATGACACAAGGCCAGAAGCAAGAACAAACAGGGGAAAGGCGAAAGGGACCGCGCGAAGCGCGCGGGGTTCGTAGTTCCGGGCTCATGGTTTATGGTTGAGAAGCATGAACTGTGAAAACGATGACCGGTTTTGAAACCACGGGGACACGGGGAGAAAAGTAGGCGAAAGGGGAAAGGCGAAAGGCGAAAGGGGAGCCGACAGGCAATGATGAATGATGAATAACGCAACAATCGGTGACGCGAGGTGACGCGTGGGTGACGCGAGGCCCCGATAAAGGCGGGGCAGGTGAAAGGAGCAAGGAGTAAGGTGCAAGGGGATGCGCAAGTAATTGACCAGCAATAAGTTGCGAAGTCCAAGAGTGAACGACTTCGGGCGCTCTTTGTGGGGATTGGTGACGCGGGTGACGCGGTGACGCGAGAAAACGTGTTTTGTTTCATAAATTTTTGGACTGGAATGGTCCAAGAGAGAGTGGGAACACAAATGGCGCGAATCGCGAAACGCGGGACAAATGGCATCACGAATACATGCATTTGGAGTTGGAGAAGAAGAGGCGAACCGCGAAGAGGTTCGAGACCCGAGGGACAAAGAACCCAAAGAAAAAGCAAGACTATCCTCCTGGGCCATCGAGGGCTCAGAGTTCACCGAGAACTCCTCCTCCTTTTGCCGACGAGCAGACGTGACTCGGCGATGCTGAGAAGCAGCCCGTGTTGGGGTCGGATTGAATTTGAAGGGGGTCGTTGCACCGGTCATTTTCTGTGTCAGCATATGTTCCTTTCGTTTATGAGCGTGGCAAGAAGCTTTCTTCTCCGACATCCAGCTTATAGTGTACGGGTAGCGGGGATGTCGGTCAACGAACTTTTTGTTAATTTTAGGGCGAATGACAGAAGTGGTTCATGGTTTAGGGTTTAGGGTTTAGGGTTTAGGGTTCATAACGCAAAGATGATGATTTCGGGAGTATGAATGGGTTACGGATGAAACGAATGGAGAAGAAGAGGCTCTGGGGAACGCGAATTATACGAATTTCACGGATGCATACTCCTGAGCAAACCGTGGGGGGCGCAGAGGGGCACAGCGCGGCGTAGCCGCAACCAAAACCGGAGAAGAAAAAGAAACAGGGAATCCGCAGATTGCGCAGATTGCGCGGATTTTTGAAAAAGAAGAAGGGGAAAAGCATTCTCAGCCACAGATGCAGAGCGGATGGACACAGCGCGGCAGAGCCGCAACCAAACAAAAGAAGAAACAAAGGGAACCACGGATTTCACGGATTCCACGGATTTGGGGAGAAGAAGAAAAAGAAGCATCTTAGCCACAGATGCACGCGGATGGACACGGATTTTACGAAAAAGAAGAAGAGGAAATTGCGACACGAATTCATGATTTCGAACGTGAGTAGTACAGACTCCAAGAAAAGGAAAAAGAGGACATGCCCCGCTGATTTGGGCTGATTTTCGCGGATTCTTAGAAGAAGAGGAAAAGAAATCAACCGGAATTCACGATTTTCAACGTGAGTAGTGCAGATGAACGCGGACAAAGGACAAGCATCTGACCATCAAGGCTCGAAGGCAAAGAGATGATTTACGAAAGGGAAAATCTCACCACCAAGATCACCAAGTCACCAAGAAGAATTGAGACACGAAGGGGCTTTGCGGGGGTGCTTGATAGTCTGAACCACATTCTTTCGCAACGCATCAGATTCCTCCGCATGTATGGTTGCGAGGGTGGGAGAACCACTACATAACATCGCAGATCAGCGGCGGCTGTAAGCCGTCCGCGATTATTTTGTTCGTCTTCTTTCCTTAACTGGTTTCTCCATAAGTATATGGATTGCTTTCTCCAATGCGTGGTTGAATTCTTTCGGACGATCCATCATTAAGAAATGATCCGATTTCTCGTTATTCTGTGTACGTCACGCACAACATCGGCCGCAACAACGGATTGACCGCTTCTCCCGAATAGAACCCGATCCAGTCGTCCGCGTCGTTATCGTTGTCATCTGTCGCGAAATAGACGCGCAACTGAGTGGAGCCCGTTTTGTCTATTGCTGCAAGGCCGGACCCGTCGAGAGAACCCTGCGAGATAATGTCGCCGGCAATTGGGGGAGCTCCCATGACTGCAACTCGCTCTGCGGTGGCAGCCGCCTGAAAATCAGTCTTTTGAATTCTGGGTCCCGCGCCGAAGAAACCCGTGGCAATATCCACATAGCACATTCCATGAGTTGTGAACGGGTTCATTCCGCAAAGCCCGCTTGCAGCCAGCATCAGTTTCGCGGACTGAATTGTGGCAGCATCGGGGAGCGTCGAGGTGTCGAACGAGAGTATCACCTTGTACTGCATCTCGCCCTGACCCCCTGCGCTGTAATCATCTCCCAGACGGAGGGCATGGAGTCCCGCAAAGTTTGAATTGAACGCGCCGCCCACATTCGAGTTCTCGTTCGACTCGCGGATCGCGTCAAGCACAACATCGGCCTTTGGAAGCCTAAAGGGTCAAGGAAGCCTAAAGGGTCATACACATTGACAAGGCACTTTCCTCATGGTTGTGTGAATGTGTAGACCTGACCCCTTCGGTTTTCTAAACGAGTGCGCCACCGCAGGAGGAGCCGGCGCCGGCGGTGCAGCCGAAGCAGTGGTCGCCGGTGACGATTCGGCGCCGTTTCAAAAGCGAGGGATCAAATCGTGTGATGTGGTCGGGAGCTCCGTGGTTTACGGCACGGCCGAGCGCAAGGTTGAAGTCGCAGTCGAAGAGGGTCCCATCCCATCCGACACTGAGTTGCCGCCTGCACATCAAACCTTCGAGTGTCTGCGGATTGAAGGATTCCTGCAAAAGCTTCAGATATTCTTTCTCGCAACTCTGACGGCTCAACTCCGCCTGGAATCGGCCGATCGGCATGTTAGTGATTGTCAGAAGGCGGGAGAATGTGATGCCGAAGCGTTCGGCCAACTCGCGGCGATAATCGGCCTCGAGCGAGGTCTGTTCGGGCGGCAGAAATGGTCCTCCCGGGTTGTACACGAGGTCAAGCTGAAGGTCATCGGAGACACCGTAGCCTACGGCGTTCAGGCGTTTGATGGCCGCGACGCTTTTCTCATAGACTCCGCGGCCGCGTTGAGCGCGGACGTTTTCCTCGAGGTAGCAGGGGAGGGAAGCGACGAGACAAACCTCGTTCTCTCGATACCATTCGGGCATATTCTCCATACCCGGTTCGAGAAGGACAGTCAAGTTCGTGCGCACTTGCACGGGCAGTCCGTGACGGCGCAAGGCTTCCACGAAGCGGTGGAAATGGGGGTTGAGTTCAGGCGCGCCGCCGGTGAGGTCTACGAGCTTGTATTGCAGGTTCTCGGCTGTGTCGAGCACTAGCCGAATCGTGGGCCATTCCATCATTTCTGTCCGGCGAGGTGAGGCGGACACATGACAATGCCTGCACTGTTGATTGCATCGCAGGCCGAGGTTGACTTGCAGGGTTTCGATTTTATTGCTATAGAGTGGATTGCCGGTTAGGGTCTCGATGCGTGTTTCGAAATCGTTCATAGATGTTCACTCCATCAGAAGTCGCTTGTTGTCCGTGCTCGACGTGTCTTCTCGAACCGAAAGGTGGCCGTCGGGCAACCGCCAGTATTCTCGCTGCTTCCGGAATGGAAGGCCGAGTAGATTCCAGAAAGTGTTGTCGGCCGGGGCTTGATAGGCCGCCACACCTATAGTAATGTTTGTGTGAGGTATATTCAAGCGCAAGCTCCCGTGGATGAAGTCCCACCAACGGAAGACGACCGAATAGTTGGAGTTTGTCTCATCTTCAACTATGGAGTGGTGAATGCCATGCATTCGGGGCGTCACAATAACCTTGTTCAAGAATCTCTCGATCGGGATTGGAATCCTGATATTGCTGTGATGAAACACAGTCCCGCACTGAAAGATAATCTCATATGCGGTCAGTATGATCGGTGACACGCCGAGTAGGGAAACCTGAGCCGCCCGAAAGATCGTCGAGTAGAGAACCTCGCCGAAATGAAACCGAAAAGAGGTCGATACATCGAGGTCGGGATCGATATGGTGAACGTTGTGGAAGCGCCATAAGAGAGGCAACGCGTGGTTGGCGCGGTGCCAGTAGTAGAAGGTGAGGTCGAGCAGCAGGAATCCGGCGACCAGTCGAGCCGCAAAAGGTAGTTCGACCAAATGCAGCAGGCCGAACTGGCGGGCGGATGCCCGAGTCGAAAGGCCGAGCGCAATGGGTTTCACGACCAGCGCGCCCATGAGGAGAGCTAATCCCGATACGCAAAGATTTATTGTGAAACGACGCGCTCGCGGCCGCTTGCGATTACGGAGCGGAGACACGCTCTCAAGGATCAGCAGGACCGCGAAAATGACTGCCACCAATAACGCAGCGCTGTGTTCGACTTTCAAGAATGAGCTCCTAGGAAAGAGGCGAAAGGCGAAAGGAGCAAGGTTCATAGTTCATGGTTCATAGTTTATGGTTCATAGTTTATGGTTCATGGTTAAAGGCAAAACGAAAAGGCCAAAGAAACAGAGGGATTATTCTCCCTTCGCTGATCCTTCGCTTCGCTCAGGATGACGTCACGGGCAGTTTGCTACGGGTGGATGCAGCAAACGGTTCGATTATAATATTGGCCTTGCGGGCGGGAAGGCGCAAATGGAAGCTTGCAAGAAGTCGAACGTCAAAGAACCTTGCTTGTTTCTCATAATTCGGGGACACGATGAAGCATCATGTCCCCGAATTATGGAGCGGTTCCCGCATGGTTGGCCACACCGAAAGTGGAGTCGAATGCTCAGAATTACAACAATGGGCTCAGAATGGCATTCTGGTCTGGCCGTTTGAAGACGACAGGAGGGCTCAACCTTCCGACGGGTTCAAGCCCGTTGTCTCGCTGCTCTTGCGTTCGCGAATCAGGCGGCGGATTTCGTCGTGCTTCTGTTTCGTGATGGGGAACGTTGTGAACACGAGCGCCGCGGTGAGGAGCATAAGGGCGGAGGCGGGGCCAAAGAGAAACTTGAGCCCCAATAGAGTGGAGGGTGTCTGTGCGGGCAAATCGGCGTCGAAGTGGATAACCTTGAGCGCGAAGCCGACGAACATCAGGGCCATGCCGACGCCTGCCTTATATACGAAAGTCCAGACTCCGGAATATACTCCCTCGCGCCGCTTGCCTGTATGGTATTCGTCCCATTCGATGATGTCGGGCGATATGGCGCCTGAGAGAATCCACATACCGACGTTGAACATGCCCGCAAAGAACATGAAAACTGTGACGAGGGTGTGTGCCGTTCGAGGAATGATGAATATGCCCGCGAGTAACAGACCGTAACCGGTCAAATTCATAATGAAAGACCATTTCTTGCCAAGGGCATTTGAAATCCACATCCAGAAAGGAACCGAGCATACGGCGCCGATAAAAAAGACTGTGAAGAATTTGGTGGCGAGCGATTCGTCGAGGAACCAGTATTTCGTAATGAAGAGCACCAGATATGTGACGATGTTGTTGCTGATGGTGGCCAGAGTCCCCGTGAATATGAAGATCAGGTAGGGTCGGTTGCGGGCGACTGCTTTGAAAGATTCCTTAACGCTTACGGCGGCCTGACGGGCATGATTCGGTTTCTCGAAAGTGCCCCACCGCGTGAGCGCGGACAGCGCGATCATCATCGCGCATCCTATGAGCCCATACACGAAATGGGCGGTGCGCCTCTGCTCATGCAAGACGCTGAACAAAACGAGCGGCAATATCGCGCCTTGCGCATCGCCCAGCGTTCCCAGGAGTTGTTTGTATCCCGAAAGCTTTGTGCGCTCATTGTAGTCGAGCGTCAACTCGGGCGCCAGCGCCAGGTACGGCGTTTCGAACACCGTCCGACCCGTGTAGAAGATGAGCGTAGTTATGGTCAGATAAACGAATATCGTCGAAGAAGACCCCAGCGGAGGCGGAGAGAAAATCAGGAAGAACATGATGCCGGTCGGTATGCTTCCGAGAAGGAAATATGGGCGACGTCTCCCGCTTTTCCACTGAGTGTTGTCGGAGATGTAACCCATCATCGGGTCGCTGAAAGCGTCCCACACCTGACCGATAAGCATCACGATTCCGAATAGCGCCGTGTCAAACTTCAGGATCGTCGTGTAGAAGAACAACAGGTTGATTCCGTATGCGGTGCCGATGCAGTTCAACCCGAACTGCGAGGCCCCATAGCTGAGATGAGTCTTCAGACTGAGTTTTTCGCTTTGGTGGGATTCAGCGGTGTCAAGTTGTTTCATGAATATCTGATGTGTTTCTCACGGTTGGACTAAGACCTTGATCTCATCGTTTGGGCCGAAGAGCTTCTTCATCATTGCCGGCAGATCATCGAGCGGGATCACGTTCGTGATAACGTCCTCCGCCCGGACGGTCCCGTCGCGCAGCATCTCGACCGCTATGGGCAACTGGCTCGTGGTTCCGAATGCAGCCTGAACGTCCACTTGTTTCATCACCCACAGCAGTGTGCTGAACTGAAAGAACTCCATGTGGATGCCCAGGAGGATGACCTGCCCGCCGCATCGCGCGTATTGAATCGCTTCCTGTAGCGTGCCCGCTCCGCCCGCGCAATCATAGACGACGTCGGCGCCGCACTCTTTGACTTCCGTGCATGCGCCCATCACGTCGTCCTCGATCGGATTGAGCACCCGGAGCGCTCCGAGTTTCAGGGCTGCTGCCGCTCTTTTGGGTTGTATCTCGGTGACGAGTATCGGGAACGCGCCCGCTCGTTTGGCTGCCGCGATCGTCAATAGTCCGATTGGACCCGCGCCCAGCGCCACAACGAAGTCGGCCATCTTCTGTCTCGATAGCTGGACACCGTGGATCGCATTGGTCAGCGGATTCCAGAGGGCGGCCGCCTGAAGTGATAATTCGTCAGGCAATGGATAGAGGTGTTCGGTCGTACAGGTCACATACTCGGCGTACTCTCCGTTGCTGGTCCAGAGTTTGGTTGTGCACATTTGGGGCAGGCCGTTCCGGCAGTGCCAGCACTTGTCGCAACGCCGTGTGCGACGGACGATGACGCGATCGCCCTCACGCCAACCTTCAACCCTTTTGCCGATCTCGGCGACAATCCCGGTTCCCTCGTGTCCCATCATCATATCGCCCGGCTCTTCCATGCCGTACTGCACCTGATGTATGTCTGAGCCGCAGATGCCGCAATAGGATATCTTGACGAGAACCTCGTTCTCCTTCGGTCTCGGCGTGGGGATTTCGCGTATTTCCATCACGCCGGTGTCCACATAGACGGCAATTTTCACAGTCAACTCCTCTCATGCTTTTGGGCTCAGGGCTTCTCTAGACTATCCCACGCTTCTTCTGATTGTCAATAGTAAACGCCCGCCGGGTGTGCGACATAAAAATTGGTCAAGGCCAAAGAATTCTTGTAGGGGCACGGCGCGCCGTGCCCCTACAAAAGCGCGGCGGACGCATTTCCAGTCGCATTATGAATCCTTTGGCAGCAGTATTCGCTACCGTCACAAGATACGACGCCAACGGAAGAAGTTACCATCAACCACCTTTCCTGAACCGCCTTTCATGTCGCACACCAACACCCGCGCTTCTTGACAAGCAAGACAGTTAAGTATAAGATTAAGTAAGTTTAGCATTCACATAATCTCGCCGTCTATGCCCACCCTCTGATCGGATTGCGCCGAACAATTCGCCAAGACATACTACAATAGTTAATTTGTGCGTGCGTCCCCGGAGACAATGCATACTGAATAGTCAAGGTTCTTTCTCAAGGACATCCGCCCACCGTCCGGCGTAGCTTCTGACGTCTGATTGTCCGCGAATGCTTGTCCGCACCTTTTGGGTCCCCCGGAAATCTTATGGAAGGAAATGGGTTCCCCTTGTTTATGAGGCGCCGACAATGAGAAACTCAAGAAGAATCAAAGTCCATTCTCTCTTTGAGCTCGAGGCTCTCGTCGAGGAGCGCACTGCCGAACTTACGATCGTCAACCAACAGCTTCAGCGGGAGATATCCGAGCGCAAACATGTGGAGAAGGCTCTGCGAGAGGAGAGGGATAGGGCGAAGAAATATCTCGATATAGCCGGAGTAATACTCATTTGTATAGACCGCAGCCAGAAAGTGACTCTCATCAACAAGAAAGGCTGTGAGGTGCTCGGCTACGAGGAACACGAAATCATCGGAAAGAATTGGTTTGACAATTTTGTTCCGGAAAGGCAACGGGATGAGCGCAGGTCGTCTTTCGACGGCTATGTGAAAGAAAATCTGAGGCACGAAGAGGAGAGTCATGAAGGTTCGGTGTTGACGCGAGATGGAAAAGAAAGGCTTATTGCCTGGCACAACACGGCCATCATAGATGCCGCAGGCAATGTCATTGGCACCCTCGGCTCGGGCATGGACATAACCGAGCGCAAGCAGGCGGAGGAAGCCCTGCGTGGAAGGGAGGAACAATACAGAGGTCTCTTTGAAAACTCCGTCACCGGAATTTTCACCGTTAATCTGGAAGGCAACTATACGTCGTGCAATCCCGCCGGCCTCAATGTATTAGGATATCCGCTCGAAGAGGTCATCAACGTAAACTACCGGAAACATGTGGCCCCCGAATCTTGGCAGATGGTGCAGGCGGAATATAACCGGCTGTTCAGGACAGGGGCGCCTATCCGCAATATCCGGTATGACGTTGTCACAAAGAGAGGCGGGCGGAGGACGATCGAGGGCAACGTCAGCCTCGTTCGGGAAGGTGACCGTATCGTGGGCTTTCAGGGAACGGCCATCGACATTACGGAGCGAAAACGCGCAGAGGAGGCGCTGCTCGAATCCGAGGCTCGCTATCGTCAACTTTGTGAGAGCCTGGAGGACACGGTCAGGAAGAAAGTTGCCGAACTCGAGCAGGCGCAGCGCCTGGCGGCAATCGGGAAAGTGGTAGCCGTCGTTGCGCACGAGTTGAGGAGCCCGCTCCAGAACATGGTACTCGGGGTCGAATCTTTGCGACAGGAACTCACAGGGGACAAGGAAAAGGCCGAGGTTCTCGACGAAATCGAAGGGGGAGTAGACTCCCTGAACAGCATTATCAAGGACCTCTTGCAGTATTCGAAACCCGTCAGTCCGGCATACTCCTTGTGCTCGATCCGTGACATGGTTCGTAAAGCGCTGAGCTTTCTTACAAGAAGGCTCGATACGATATCGGTTAAGCTCGATATGGAGCAGGAAGACAGACCGATACTTGTTGACGCCGAGAAGATGACAAGGGTCCTTGTGAACGTCATCTCGAATGCCGCCGAAGCAATGCCGGATGGAGGCGCGCTCACGATAAGTTCTCGATTCTTCGAGTCCACAGACAGCGGCGACATCCTGAAACTCTCCATCGCGGACACGGGATGCGGAATCGATGAGGAAAGTTTGAAACGAATCTACGAGCCTTTCTTCACAACGAAGGCCGGGGGTACAGGGTTGGGTGTTTCCATTTGCAAGAAGATTGTCGAGGCGCACGGCGGCGAGTTCAATATCAAGAGCAAAGCAGACGCGGGAACGACTGTCGAAATCACGCTGCCGGTGTCGCCCAAATAGGGGAAAGGTCAAGACGAAAGACGAAAGGGAATACACATAGGGGGAAAAGGGGAAAGAGAAGAGATGGATGACACGAATTTGACGAATGGCACGAATGAAGAAGTAGGGTTTTGAAGTCAGTTGTCATTCTGACCGCAGCGAAGAATCTCAATCAAAATCAATGCTCTCCAAAACAGTCCTTTTCACCGCAAAGGCGCGAAGATCGCAAAGAAAAAAAGTTGGAACACGAATGAGACAAATGGGGACGAATGACACGAGCAAATTGCGTCAACCCCTACTTGTGCGGCGCATGAATAACGGCGAGGATTCGCGTTTCCTTGTTGCCGAGGCACTCGACACGGTGGCGGAGATGGGAGTCGAAGTAGATGCAGTCACCGGGTTTGAGCACGTCGGTGTGGTCTTCGAGCGTGACTTCCATTTCGCCCTCGAGCACAAAGATGAACTCCTCACCTTCGTGTGAATAAGCGTTGCGGTCTTTCTTGGTGGCCGGCTCGAGCGTGACGAGGAACGGTTCCATGAACCTGTTCTTCTTGTCCTGCGCGAGCGATTCGTAAGAGTATCCGAACTTCACGCCTTCCTTCGAGGCCACGCGTGAAACATGCTTACGCTCTGCTCCCCGGACTATCACGAAAGGCGCGTCGGATTTGTCCTCGAAGAAGTGGCCGATGGAAACGTCCATCGCTTGTCCGAGCTTGATGAGTGTGCCGAGCGGCGGCGAGATCATGTGGTTCTCTATTTGTGACAGCAGCGCGGAGGAGAAGCCCGATTTCTCGGCCAGTTCCGCGAGCGACATCCCTTTTTCTTCGCGCAGTTTCTTTATCTTCTCGCCAACGTGCATTTCTTCTCTATCAGGCATGTTATCTCCTTAGAAAGATGGTTTGGGAGTTTGGCAGTTTGAGGGTTTGACGAGATTGCTTCATTCCGTTCGCAATGACGATGCTGAACACGCTCTTTCTGTCACAATTCTCCCCCGGATGGATCCGGCGCTCCATAAAAGTACAGCGGAAAAGGGAAAACGGAAAACGGGGAAAAGGCGAAAAGGGAACAAAACAGGTCTACGGTTTTCAGTTTGCGGTTTGTAGTTAAAGAAGACACCTTTTCTCCTTCGCCTTCTTCTTACTAGTTATTATCCTCTTCTTGCGAGTTGAGCGCCGGTTTCGATTGCCTTTATGTTGATGGGGAGCGTCTTGTGATATCGTTCTGCAATCGCCTTCGGCAGAGTCTTCTTGATACTTTCGAGTGAGACCACTTGCGTTCTCTCGACGTAGCCGCCGAGCGCGACCATATTCGCAATCTTGCCGTTGCCGAGTTCGAGCGCGATGTCGTTCGCAGGCAGGAGCAAGGTGTCGATATCGGCGCGGGTGACCGCTGTGGCCTCGACAAGCGACGTGTTCACGAGCAGGAATCCGCCCGGCCTGACTTTCGGCTGAAACTTCACGAGCGACGGCCCGTTCATCACGATTACGGAATACGGGTGGCCCGTCATCGGAGAGCCTATCTCTTCGTCCGAGATCATGATTGTGCAGTTGGCAGTGCCGCCGCGCATCTCGACGCCGTACGTCGGCATATACGTGACGCGCTTGTTCTCGTGCATGGCGGCATACGTGAGGATATCGCCAATAAGCATTATCCCCTGTCCGCCGAACCCAGCCATTATAACGTCGGTGTACATAACTCTCTCTTTCTACTATTCATATGTCTCATATGTCCCGGATGTGGCGCACATCGAGATTGCGACCCAGCCGTCATTCTGAGCGTAGCGAAGAATCTCCGTTTCAAACAGATGCAGTCCTTCGTTTTGCTCAGGTTGGCGTTTCCTTTACAAGAAATCCTTCCCGGTGCGTTCTTTGAATACGCCGAGGGGGAAGTACGGGATCATTTCTTCTTCGACTTTTTTCTGGCCTTCGAGAGGGGAAACGCGCCAGTTGGTGTGGCAGGCTGAAAGCACTTCCACAAGCGAGAATCCCATCTCGTTCACTTGCATCTCGAACGCTTTGCGGATTGCTTTTTTGGCATTCAGCACGGCTTTGGCGTTGTGGAGCGAGACGCGGGCCGAATATGCTACGCCTTCGAGCGTCGCGAGCATTTCTGCCATGCGAATCGGGTAGCCGTCGGTGCGGAAATCGCGGCCGTAAGGCGTAGTGGTGGTCTGTTGGCCAAGCATCGTTGTCGGGGCCATCTGCCCGCCAGTCATTCCATAGACTGTGTTGTTCACGAAAACGACCGTGATGTTCTCGCCACGGTTCGCGGTGTGGATGATTTCCGAAGTGCCGATGGCCGCGAGATCGCCGTCGCCCTGATAAGTGAACACGATACGGTCGGGCCGTGCGCGTTTCACGCCGGTGGCGACTGCCGGCGCTCTTCCGTGTGGAGCCTCGATAACGTCCACATTGAAATAGTCATACATGAACACTGCGCATCCGACGCACGCCACGCCGATGGTTTTTTCCTGCACGCCGAAGTGGTCGATAGCCTCGGCAACGAGCCGGTGCGCGGTGCCGTGAGTGCAGCCCGGGCAGAAATGCGTCGGCTTATCCGACAGAGTTCTTGGACGCTTGAATACCTGCTGTGGCATGTAGACTCCTTTTGATCTCGACAAGCACTTCTTCGGGCGTGGGAACTCCACCGCCCGGCCTGCCGTAAAAAAATATTCCCGCGCTCTTGTGAGCGGACACTTGCACATCGATGAGCATCTGACCCGTGTTCATCTCAACCACGAGCACTTTCGGTATTTGTTCCGAAGCCTCGAGGATGGCCTTTGATGGGAATGGGAACAATGTTATCGGCCGGATCAGTCCGATACGGATGCCCTCTTCTCTCGCCATGTTCATGGCTGTCTTGACGATTCGGGATGCGGTCCCGAAGGCGACAACGAGGAGTTCCGCACCCTCGAGGTTTTTGGCTTCGCAGAGCACTTCCTTGTCACGGATTACGTCGTATTTCCTCATGAGTTCGAGGTTATGCGCTTCTTGTTCGCCATCGCTGAGGTAGAGTGTCTTCAGATACTGTGGTTTGCGGTCTGCCGCGCCGGTTATTGCCCACGGTTTGGCCGAAGTCCTCACCGGCTCGCGTGGCTCAAGTATCGCGGGCTCCTTCATCTGGCCGAGAATCGCGTCGGCCAGAATCATGGCGGGATTGCGATATTTATCGGCCAGATCGAAAGCTTTCATTGTGAGGTCGAACATCTCCTGGACCGAGGCAGGGGCGAGCACTATATTGTAATAGTCGCCGTGGCCGCCGCCTCGAGTGGCCTGGAAGTAGTCACCTTGCGTCGGAGATATTCCGCCGAGGCCTGGCCCGCAGCGCATGACGTTGACCACGAGGCACGGAATCTCGCTGCCGGCCATGTACGACATTGCCTCTTGCATGAGCGAGATGCCCGGACCGGAGGAGGATGTCATTGCGCGGGCGCCCGTGGCTGCCGCGCCCATGACCATGTTGATAGACGCGATTTCGCTCTCGGCCTGGATGAATACGCCGCTCTGTTTGGGCAGATGTTCCGAAAGATATTCCGGAATATCATTTTGCGGGGTAATGGGATAGCCGAAATAATAGCGGCAACCCGCCTGTATGGCGGCTTCGGCCAGCGCTACATTGCCTTTAACGAGTTGCGATTCTTTCATTTATGTACCTCGTAGAAGAAGGGGAAAGGAGCAAGGCGAAAGGGAAAACCCATCCTCTGCATTGCATCCATATTGTTTTCAACTTCACCTTCCCCAGAATCCGTGTTAATCTGTGGTTGGAGATGCCTTGCAAATGTTGCGGCTACTTGAAGACCTCGATGGCCGTATCGGGACAAACCTCTGCGCACAGACAGCAGCCCGTGCACTTGCCCATGCCCTCGAATTTCGCGGGATGGTATCCCTGCGCGTTTATTTTGGTGTCAATGACAATGCATTCGCGCGGGCACGTTTCCACACAAAACCGGCAACTCTTGCACCGTTCCTCAAGGATTATTATGTAAGCTTCCGTCTGTTTTCTTTCTGAAGTTACAGATGACATGCAACCACCTTTGAAGCCGGCTCCCAGATGTTTCGTTTCACCAACGACAAGTAATTGAAAGATAACTAATTATAGCTTTCATACCCCTCAAAGTCAAATGGGGGAAGCGCTGAAAAGCACCCTCTGAAACAGCATTTCAGGCTTCGGGGACAGTCTCTATTTTACGGCCTAGAGAACCCGGCCCGCAAATAGGGACAAACAACTCGCATCGGGCGCGATGAATCGCGCCCCTACGAGAAATGCTGATTTTGCAGGGTGTTAGGGCACGGCGCGCCGTGCCCCTACGGTTGATCCACAATTACGGGACAGTCTCCAAAGGGGGATTTAGGAGGTCGTGGGAGTCCTTGGGGACAAAAGTTTTAAATCCCCCCTTACCCCCCCTTTGCAAAGGGGGGAACGTCGCCGAATCAATGCTATGTTATTTAGGAGAGGTCATGCTAGCAGTGTGATTCCAAAATAACATTGCAATATAAACTAGTTTATGGCATACCTACTCTGTACCCAACAAAGGAGGTAGGTATGCCGTTTGCTCGAAAAAGGTCTGAGTTGGCCATGACACTGGAAGTCAGAAGGAAATTGGAACAAATAGCAAAATCGCGCACCGAAAGTGCTAGTCGGATCGAGCGAGCAACCGCGTTGCTTGCATACTCCCAAGGAATCTCAGTCTCTGACATTGCGCGACAGATCTCAACGAATCGGCCCAAGATTGAACGGTGCATTGATAAAGCCCTTCAGTTGGGAGTCCTTACCGCGCTTAAGGATTTGCCAAGAACTGGAAAGCCATCTGTTATTACCCCCGAAGCCCGTACATGGCTTGTAAATCTTGCCTGCAAGAAACCAAAGGAACTCGGGTATTCCTATGAACTGTGGACCAATAGGCTTTTGGCCAAACATGCCCGCCAGTACTGTGAAGAGGCTGGGCATCCTTCTTTGGCGAACATCAACCGGGGGACCGTTTCCAAAATATTGCGGAGGAGCAATGTTCGTCCCCACAAAATCGTCTATTACCTTGAGCGCCGTGATCCGGAGTTCGACCGGAAGATGGCCCAAGTTCTTCATGTTTATAAAGATGTTCAACTCCTGAAGCAAAAGGATGGAGATGCTCCGCCGATAGCCGTAATCTCATATGATGAAAAACCTGGCATTCAGGCAATTTCAACCACAGCCCCTGATCTTCCTCCTGTTCCTGGCGTCCATTCCAGCATTGCGCGAGATCATGAATACAAGCGTCTTGGCACTGTGAGTTTCTTAGCCGGCATTGACCTTGTGACAGGACATGTCCATGTCGTTGTTTCTGACCGGCATCGCAGCCGTGAATTTATTCAGTATTTGACGACGATCCACGCTTATTATCCGCAGGACATCACCATTCGCCTGATTTTGGATAATCATTCCGCTCATATTTCCAAGGAGACTCGGGTTTTCTTGTCTACCGTTCCGGGTCGATTTGAATTCGTTTTTACACCTACTCATGGATCATGGTTAAATATCATTGAAAGCCTCTTCGCAAAGATGGCGAAGACCTTCCTCCGCAAAATTCGGGTGGAAACCAAGAACGAACTCAAACAAAGAATCCTAACATGGCTCGCGGAAATTAACGAATCTCCCGTAGTCTTCCGCTGGAAATACAAAATCGACTCAGGATCAGTCGTATGAACATTGCTATGTTATTTAGGAATCGATCTGACTAGCCTATACAGTAAATGCGCCACCCATGTCTTCCGTCTTTCTCACAACTTCGTAAGGCGTGGCAGGCTCCGGTCCGCGTCCTCTCTTGACGAGTGGCTCGGGCGCATGTCCCTGATTGTAATAAGCGGTGCGAAGCGGCGGATCAGTGAACTGGCGCTCTGCCTCTTCCTTCATGCGTTCGGCTTCGACGCCTACGACGTCGCAGAACACTTGCGAGAACATCTTCTGCTCTTCAGTAGGCTCGCCGATGAGCCTGCGATACTTTTCGATGACCATTTCGGCTTTCGCACGGACCATTTCGGTCGGAGAGTGTTTCTTGCAGGCCTCGAGCACCGGGAACATTTTCTCACACGAGTCCTTGAACATCGGCGCTTTTTGTTCGCGCAGCAGTTTGCGCCTCGAGTTTGCGCAAGTCTCGTAGCCGTTCAAGTGAATGTCCACGTTCCTCATGATCGAGGGGCCATTCTGCTCGAAGAGTTTTCGATGTGTAAGGTCATATAGGGGTTTGAGTTCGCCCGGCTGGAAGTTCTTGGATTTGAACGTCCCGTCATTCCACACCTGGACGTCGGTATAGTTGTAGTTCGGGGAAATTCTGCCGGTTCCCTTCATCCTATTGTACAGGTCTGTGCCGGGACACGCCGTAAGGAATGCGATTTGGTATGTAGCCGGCGCAAGATTGACGAAATAATCGATGTCCTTCACGACGTTTTGAGGCGTATGGAAGTCCCAACCGAGAACGAATGAGCCGGTGGTGACGATGCCATACTGATGGAGGGCGTCAAAGGTGGTTTTGATGTCATCGCAGCCCCTCTTCGCAATGGCGTGCTCCGAAGTTATGACCTCATCAAGGCTTGATTCGACGCCGATCCAGACCACGGCGAGCCCGCATTCGAGCAACTCCTCGAAGCTGTACTGAGTCATCGAGCGGAGGCTCGAGAATGCGAAATACCCCATCTTGCGCAAGCCATACTCCTTGTCTTCTTGTATGAGCTTGCCAAGCGTCCTCACGTAGTTAGCGTCAATCAGAAAGTCCTCATCGTATATGCTGCAGATTGTCGTGTTGCCGTTGTTCCGGTAGCAGTTGTGCTTCATTATCTCGAAGCACTCTTGCGGCGTTGCGACATAGATTTTCTTTTTCTTGAAGAAGGCCGACGTGTTGCAGAACTCGCACCCGTTCGGGCATCCGAGCGCAACAAGGATGTTCGCCATAGGCGCGTTCACAACGTGCTCGAGCCCGCGTAAGGACATTCCTCCCAGTGGAAGATATTTTTGGGTGATTGGCCGCTCGACTGGTTCGTCACCAATCAGGCGGCGGAAGAAACGGACGCCCTCTTCCTGGCACACGTAGTCCGCGTTCCGGAAAATTTCTTGCGCGTCTCCTGCATGGTCGCCGGGGAAAGGATCATACAAATTGATCACGCCATATCCGCCGACTGCGACCTTTGTTTTCGGTGATATCCTCTTGACCGACCGAATCATATCAGCGACCTTCTTGGTCATTATGCTGATGAGCTGAATGCCGACGTAGTCATAGCCCTTCTTGAGCTCAGCCTCGAATTCATCCATATGAGGATGTTCGAGAACGGTTACTTCGGCGTTCAAGTTTTCGGCAATCAGGTAGAGGGCAGTGCAGTGGGCGTGCCCCTTGAGCATGAACGGCCCCTGCCCGCGCTGGAGCCGGGACGCATAGACATCCAGCGTGTCCTCACCCCACGAAAGTGAATACGGCGAGCATGCGTTTGAGAGTAATATGCGCGTCATTAATGTTCCTCCCCCTTTGACCTCTTTGGTCTATTTTGGGCCGCGTAGCTCATGCAGGACCGAACAGCCATATCATAAGCACCGTGACCGAGCAAAACCGTCCTATTCGGCGGATGACAATATCTGCGCTCGCATCGCCAACAGTGTGGAATCCGAGGGCGCCACCTTCAAACCTTCCTCCACTATTTCCAAAGATTCTGCCTTTCTTCCCTGCGATTCGCACAGAACCGCATAAGTGGCGTATCCTTGCGTAAAACCCGGGTTTTCGGCAAGCAGCCGTTTCAGTTGATCTTCGCCGAGAGCGGTCTCCCCTTTTGTCAGGAATGCAATCGCCGTATTGTGCCTCGCCATCGATTCGTAATAAGCCAGATACGAGGCCGGATAGAGGTAGTTGATATTCCGGCTCCGCGTCAGCGTCAGCAGAACAATCGCCGATACAATGAGCGCGGTGGCGCGAATGTGTCGGCGGCTGGATATGGAGCCCCATATCTTTTGCCCCGCCAGCGCGCTAAACAGAATCAGAATGGGCACGATGGTCAGCCGATAACGAGAAAGCACAAAGAAAACGAACACCGAAAGAAAGCTTCCCAACGCCATCAGGTATAACAGCATAAATCTTCTTCTATCTTTCATAGATGCGCACATTCCCAACAATCCCATTGCCGAAACGAATCCGAACGACGGCAATGGGAGTCTCAGGAGAGCAGAGAATTCCCTGGACACGTGGTAGCTCACATTGTCATTAGGCTCGAAGCCTATCCAGAAGGCAAGGAATTTTCTGGCCTCCGCAAATAACCATTGAGAGGGATGATCGGATATAGCTTTGGCCAACTCCAGCAATCCCCGGATGTAACTGCCTTCCGAAGCCGCGAACATCTCTTTTGCAGAAACCCGGGAATGGAAAAAGATACCAGTCGAATCGTACGTGTTCCCGACAAGGAATCCATATAGGCCGAGAGAAGCACTGGGATTGGCTCCATATCCGAAGAGCATGCCTCGCGAAAGCCAAAGCGCCATAACCACCACCGCAGATATCAACAAGATGCCTGCATCAGTCGTTCCTCGTTTGAGAGAATCGTTCTCCGCCAACACCCATAAGAGCAGAAGCGGGAGCACAATGACGTTGTTGGGTCTCGCAACCACGCAGAGGGCGAGCGTTATTCCGGCAAATATGAGAAGCGCGTACGTGTGCGACTGTTTGTACTTCGCCAGCAAAAGAAGCGCAAGAACGTAGAGAAACACTATGACCGTTTCCGGGAGAAGCAGTCCGGAATAGAACACATATGCGCCATAAAAAGCCATAAGAAGTCCGGAGGCAATGGCAAAAGCTTGCGGCATGAAACAAAGCGCCGCAAGATACAGCAGGACAGCGCTTAAAGAAGAAATGACCGCCTGAGACAATCTCACGGAATGGCGGCTGCCACCGGAAATACTATAAGCAAACGCAAGGAAATAAGGATAGAAAGCGGATGTTTGCAGGCTGTCCCTCACACTGAAACCAAAATTCCCCTTGAGGAATTCTCTGGCGGTAATGTCATGCTGATACATGTCCTCGGCGGGCAAGAGGACCGAGTAGCCAGGGTCGTTCCGCTCAGCCTGCCAGATGTAAACAACTCTGAGGGCCAACGCTATAACGAACAAGAACAAAGGGACGCTTAGTGAAGAGAGTCTTATGTTCGCGACCCGGCCTAGAGCATTCTGTTTAGGAACCAATATCATTGGCGTGGGAAAAGATTCCTTCAAGGACACCCTCATATGACGGCGGTTAAGCATTGGGCAGCGTTTCTGAATAGCGCTCATTATTTGAACCAAAGCCATAAACGCGCGCACAGCTATTATATCAGCCCGTTGAAATTTGTCAATTCCATTGGTCACGTATTATAATCGTGGACGCCGCGGAAAGAGACAAAAGGGAATCGCCCGAAACGCACGCGGGTCATAGTTCATGGTCTACTGTTCATGGTTGAACAGAAACGAAAAGAGCGGAAATGCGCCGAAAAGGAAGGCCTTCGGTTAAGCAAGTCAAGATGCCAACCATAAACTGTGAACCAAAGGCCATGAACCATTAACCATGGACTACTCTTTGAGGAGATGAAACATGCAAACGATGAAAGCGATGGTGTTCCGGGGTGTTGGGAGGATCGTGCTTGAGGATGTCCCACGTCCTGTGATGAGCGAGCCGACCGATGCCATTGTCCGCGTCACCTCGACTGCCATTTGCGGGTCCGACCTGCACATATTGCGAGGTGACTATGGCGTGGATGAGGGCACGATCATAGGCCACGAGTTCCTTGGTGTTATTGACAAAGTCGGAGAGCACGTAACCGACTTCAAATGGGGCGAAAGGGTTTTGGTGCATCCCGGTTTCCGGTGCGGCACATGCGAATCGTGCCTCAAGGGAAACCCGTTGGGCTGCCAAAAGGGAGGAGTCTTCGGAAACCCGACGGCCTTCGGAAGCCTGAACGGAGGCCAAGCGGAATATGTGCGCGTTCCGCTGGCGCAGAAGATCATGCACAGGATTCCCGAGGGCATGACCGATGAGGATGTGATGCTCGTGACCGATATGCTGCCGACCGGCTATTTCGCCGCTGAGAACGGGGACATTAAGCCTGGCGACACCGTTGCCGTGTTCGGCTGCGGCCCCGTCGGGCTCTGCGCGCAGATGTGCGCGCAGTTATTCGGTCCATCGAAGGTGTTCGCAGTTGACCTTGTTGAATACCGGCTCAAAATGGCGGAGCGACTCGGCGCGATACCCGTCGACTCCTCGAAAGTCGATCCAGTTACGCGCATCCACGAGCTTACTGATGGATTGGGGGTAAACGTCGCAATCGAAGCGATAGGCACTCCCGCGACATTTTATGGTTGTCTCCAGGCGGCCCGGCTCACGAGCAACATCTCGATAGTGGGAATATTCTCGGAACCCGTCGAACTCTTGATGCCCGTTCTCTGTCTGACAAACAAAAGGATTACAATGGGTCTGCCGCACAAGCTTCCCGAATACATTCCCAAACTGCTCGACCTGATCAAGGCGGGAAGAATAGACGCTCGCCCGATAATCACCCACATACTCCCGCTCAGCAAGGGAGAATACGCCTACGATATTTTTGACAAGAAACTGGATGGCGCGTTGAAGGTTGTGCTTAAACCGGGGGCATGACTTCCGACCGGCCCCAGCCGCTTTCTGGTTTTCTTGCGCCATGCCGCACTGCGCGGGCGCAATGAATTGCGCCCCTACAGACGAGAATGAAGAAAATCGGGGACACGATGCGGCATCGTGTCCCCGATTTTCTGAGGCGCGATTCATCGCGCCCAATGTGTGTTGTTTGGATGCGGCCATACCGCACTGTGCAATCTGTTGGTTGTGTCTTGGTTGGATGTGGCCATACCGCACTGTGCAATCTGTTGGTTGTGTCTTGGTTGATTGCAGCCATGCCGCACTGCACAATCTGCGAGCATAGAGAGATTGTTCCCTCCGCCCTTTGCGCTTTTGAGGTTGAGGCGTTTCCTTTTTGACTTTGTTCTCGCGAGATGTTAAGATTTAAATTTAGTTGAAGGTTGGCAATGTCCCGCCGCGTTTTCGGCCATGCTGGAGAAAAGGTGAAGAAGACGAAAGCGAAACCTGCTGTCGCGCCTGTCCGGATTCCACTGACCAAGCCCTACACTTCGGAGGAAGAAGAACGGGCAGTCATTGACGTGCTTCGGTCCGGTTGGTTGATGCAGGGCGAAAAAGTCGCCGAGTTCGAGAGACTGATTGCCGACTACGTTGGCGTCAAACATGCCGTCGCCGTCAACTCGGGCACTTCAGCGCTGACGCTCGCGGTCAGGGCGGTGGGTTTGAGAGAAGGCGACGGTGTGATTGTGCCGTCGCATTCGTTCGTGGCCACGGCGAATTGCGCAGTCCATTGGGGCCTCAAGCCGGCCTTTGTTGACATCGGTCGCCTCACTTATAACATGAACCCCTTTCTGGTCAGGCGCGCATTGGATTCCAATACCCGCGCAATAATGGTGGTTCATCAGTTCGGGTTTGCCGCCGACATCTACCCGATAGGATCAATCGCGGAGAAGCACAAACTCGCCCTTATAGAGGATGCCGCCTGCTCGCTGGGAACAACTTATAGAAACCGCAAGACCGGCAGCTTCGGGAACGCGGCCTGTCTCAGTTTTCATCCGAGGAAAATCATCACGACCGGCGAAGGCGGCATGGTAGTTACAGATGACGATGAAATAGCCAATGAGATTCGCAGTCTGCGTAATCACGGCATAGCGCCATCGGGAAGAACGAGAAAGTCCCGTTGTGAGGCAGCCGGCTTCAATTATCGTATGACTGACATCCAGGCCGCAATAGGAATCACCCAGTTCAAGAAGCTCGAGGAAATAATCCGATTGAGGACCCGGCTGGCGGACCGATACACTGAAGAAGTAGCCAGTTGTTTTGTCCTCGACCTGCCGTTCTGGCCCGACGATTCCGTTCCGAACTATCAGAGTTTTGTTGTGCAGTTTGCCGATGATACCATCAACAGGGAAGTTTTCCTTTCTCACATGATAAGACACGGAATCGAATGCAAGCCTGGCATCCAGCCAATCCATCTGGAGCCGGCATACGAAAAGGATCATTCGGAAGCAGACCTTCCCGAGACAATTCGCGCGGCCGAGCGTTCGTTCTTCCTGCCTCTCTATCCTTCCATGACTGACGAGGAACAGGAGTACGTTATAGATAATCTCCACAAGGCGCTCAGTTCAAAAGATATTCGAGACTGAAGGAGGCATATTGAAAGCGCTAATCACTGGTATAACGGGACAAGACGGGTCATATCTCGCAGATTTCCTGCTGGATAAGGGCTGCGAAGTTTTCGGCATGGTGCGCCGATCGAGCACGGAAAACTTCGAGCGGATAAATCACCTCCGCGACAGGATAACACTCGTGCAGGCCGATCTCATGGACCAGGTTTCAATGATCAAGGTCATTGACGAAATCCGGCCGGCCGAGGTTTACAACCTGGCGGCGATGTCGTTCGTGCCCACCTCGTGGGATCAGCCCGTGCTCACCGGCGAGGTGACCGCCCTAGGCGCGACGCGCGTGCTCGAGGCCATAAAGGTTGTCGATCCCAAAATCAAGTTCTATCAGGCTTCGAGCAGCGAGATGTTCGGGAAAGTGGTTGAAGTCCCACAAACCGAGAAGACCCCATTCTACCCTCGCAGTCCGTACGGCGTCGCGAAGGTGTATGCCCACTGGATTACCGTGAACTATCGTGAGAGCTACAACATGTTCGCGGTCTCGGGTATTCTGTTCAATCACGAATCGCCGAGGCGCGGGCTCGAGTTTGTGACCCGAAAGGTTACGTACGGGGCGGCGAAAATAAAGCTGGGGCTCGCCTCGGAACTGAGAATGGGCAACCTGGACGCCAGCCGGGATTGGGGCTATGCCAAGGATTATGTGCAAGCGATGTGGCTCATGCTTCAGCAGGAAAAACCGCTTGATTACGTTATAAGCTCGGAGCGCACGCATACGGTGCGCCAACTTGTCGAGGCAGCCTTCTCGTGCCTTGACCTTGACTGGAAAAAGCACATAAAGATTGACCGCCGCCTTGTTCGGCCGGCCGAAGTCGATCAACTCCTCGGGAACTCGGCAAAAGCGCACAAGGAGCTGGGCTGGTATCCCACAACGTCGTTTGAGGAGCTTGTTCGAATCATGGTTGACGCGGATATGAAGCTTTTGAAGAAACAGAACAATATCGCATGAGGAAACCAAAGGGCAAATACTTCGTTCACGAGACCGCGATTGTCGATGAGCCCGCCGCCATAGGCGAAGGCACAAGAATATGGCATTTCTCGCACGTCATGCCCGGCGCGCGAATCGGCGACAAATGCAATATCGGCCAGAACGTCTATATCGGCTCGGGAGTCGAAATAGGCAATAATGTGAAAATCCAGAACAATGTCTCGGTTTACGAGGGCGTAGCAATAGAGGACAACGTATTCTGCGGGCCATCGTGCGTCTTCACAAACGTTATCAGGCCGCGGTCGGCGTTCCCGCGAAAGGACCGGAAGTTCGACGCGACGGTCATCAAGCAAGGCGCGACAATAGGCGCAAACGCCACCATTGTATGTGGGATAACCGTTGGAGAGAATTCCTTCGTCGGCGCGGGCTCGGTTGTAACAAAGGACGTCCCGGCCAACGCGCTTTTTTTCGGGAATCCGGCAAGACACCGTGGCTGGATGTGCGAATGCGGCGAGAAACTCGGGCAGCGAACTGGCCGCTCGAAAATCCTGACCTGCCCCACATGCGGAAGAAAATACCGCAAGAGCAGAAGCGATATCAGACTACTTCCCCCTTTAGCGAAGGGGAAGTGAGAGATGGAGGGAATTCATCCAATGAATGATTTTTTGAGAGCAAGGGAGAGCCAGACACGATGAGAATACTCGTAACGGGCGGCGCAGGGTTCATAGGGTCGAACTTCGTTCGCTACATGCTGGACAAGCATGCCCACTGCCGGATCATCAATCTCGACAAACTGACCTATGCAGGGAATCCGGACAATCTGCGCGACATTGAGAATGACCCCCGTTACCGGTTCGTCAAAGGCGACATTGCGGATGTGAGCATTGTTGGAAGCCTCATGGCGAACGTCGACATAGTGGTAAATTTCGCCGCCGAAACGCACGTGGACAGAAGCATTCACGAGCCCGGCGGCTTCATACAGACCGACGTCGTGGGCATTTACGTTATCCTTGAGGAGGCGCGCAAACACAAGACAAGGAAGATCGTACTCGTCTCCACCGACGAAGTGTATGGCAGCATCGAAAAGGGCTCGTTCACAGAACAAGACAGGCTCAGCCCGAGCAGCCCATACTCGGCAAGCAAAGCCGGAGGTGAACTTCTCGCGCTCGCATATTACAGGACCTTCGGACTACCTGTGTGCATCACCCGTGGCTCGAACACATACGGCCCTTACCAATATCCGGAGAAAGTAATCCCGCTCTTTGTCACTAATGCGCTGGACGATATTCCTCTTCCGCTTTACGGTGACGGTCTGAACGTGCGCGATTGGCTCCATGCGCTCGATCATTGCAGCGCGATTGACCTTGTTCTCCACGAGGGCGTTCCCGGAGAGGTCTATAACGTGGGCGGAGGCAACGAGCGGACCAACATCCAGATTACTCACATGATTCTTGATCTATTGAACAAGCCGAGAACACTGATCAAAGCGGTTCCCGACAGGCTGGGCCATGACCGCCGCTATTCGATAGACTGCGCAAAGATCAAGCGATTGGGCTGGCGGCCGGAGCAGACTTTTGAAGAAGGCATGCGGGCAACAGTGGACTGGTATGCGAAGAACGAGTGGTGGTGGCGAAAACTCAAATCGGGCGAATACCTTGACTACTACAAGAAACAGTATGCCACCGGATTGGAATCCGACAGCGAGCGACAGCAGCGGGAGAACGAATAATCATGAAGAATCCTCCGCATAAGGCTCCGGTCAAGGAGCGACGGCAATGCTGAAGGTCGGAGTTGTCGGGGCCGGCGATTGGGGCAAGAACCTCGTGCGAATTTTTTCGCAATTGCGAGAAGTGGAGCTTGCGTACTGCTGCGACGCAGACCCGGTCCGGCAGAAGGCGGTTGCTCAGAATCATCCCGGCGTGAAACTGACGAAGCACTTCGAGGACATAGTGGCCGACCCTTCCGTGCGCGCGCTTATAGTCGCCTCTTCGGCGGTCTCTCATTATCCGATTGCGAAGGCGGCCCTCGGAGCGGGGAAGCACGTGTACGTGGAAAAGCCGCTTGCGCTCAGTTCTTCACACGCCGATGAGATGGTAGCGCTCGCGCGTGCGAACAACCTGAAGCTGATGGTGGGACATTTGCTCCTTTATCATTCCGCCGTGGGCCACATCAAGAGACTTGTTGACTCCGGCGAGTTGGGGGACGTATTCTACGTGTATTCGCAGCGCGTGAACCTCGGCAGAATCAGGCACGACGAGAACGCGCTTTGGAGCTTCGCGCCGCACGATATCTCGGTGATTCTCCACCTGTTAGGCGAGTTCCCCGTGAGCGTGAGCGCGCGCGGAGAATCGTACTTGCAGCAGGGGATCGAGGACGTCGTCTTTGTGAACATGAAGTTCCCCAATCGCAAAATGGCGCAGCTTCAGGTAAGCTGGTTGGACCCCCACAAAGTGCGCAGGATCACGATCGTCGGAAGCAGAAAAATGGTCGTGTTCGATGACGTTGAGAGCACGGAGAAAGTGAAGATATTCGATAAAGGCGTGACCGGCGTGAGTTATGACAGTTACGGCGACTCAATAACCCTACGGTTCGGCGACATAAGCATTCCTCATATACAAATGACGGAGCCTCTGCGAGCGGAGTGCCAGCACTTCGTCGACTGCATCATGAAAGATACGCGGCCGCTGACCGACGGCGTGGACGGCGCGCGCGTCGTTCGCATACTCGAAGCCGCGCAGCGCTCGATGAAGCTGGAAGGCGAACCCGTCACGTTGTCCGAATCATAGGGGATGGAGTAAGCAAGGAGAAGCCAAAGAAAGAGGAAACTCTGGGATCACGAATGTCACCCCGCGGAACGCGGGACAAGGCGCGAGACGAATTACACGAATGAACACCTTCTTTCTTATCATTCCCGCGAAGGCGGGAATCCATTTATGAACAAAGAGTTACACAAATATGTTCTGCAAAATCACGACAAGAGTTCAAGATTCTGCAACTGAATGGTACAGGGAGTAGCACAGGGCAATAATGAAAATACCGGTCCTGGACCTCAAACCCCAGATTGCGGCGCACCGCGCGGAGATAATGGAAGCGCTAGACTCCGTTATCGACGCCACGCACTTCGTTCTGGGCCCGGAAGTGGCTGAACTCGAAAAGGCGGTCGCTTCCTACACGGGCTCGAAGCACGCGATAGGCGTCGCGTCCGGAAGCGACGCGCTCCTGATTGCGCTCATGGCCCTGGGAGTGGGCAGCGATGACGCTGTAATTACGACGCCATATACTTTTTTCGCCACCGTGGGCGCAATCTGCCGGCTGGGGGCGCTGCCGATTTTCGTGGATATCAGGCCGAGTTCTTTCAACATCGATGTGGACCTGGTTGCGGAACGCCTAAAGAAGGGGTGCGAGCCTGACCCATCGAGCGGGTTGCTGCGTGACAAGGTATCGGGACGGCTCGTGCGAACGATGATTCCGGTTCATCTCTACGGCCAGTGCGCGGACATGAACGCCATAATGGCGCTTGCGCAGCAACATAATATTTCAGTAGTTGAGGATGCAGCGCAGGCGCTGGGGGCGCAGTGCAACGGTATGCGAGCCGGCTCCATAGGCCATATCGGATGCCTGAGTTTCTATCCGACGAAGAACCTGGGCGGTTTCGGCGACGGCGGGATGATAACGACCTCCGACGACGCTCTTGCCGAAAAATGCCGTATTATTCGGGTTCATGGCAGCAAGCCCAAGTACTACCACGCCATTGTCGGAATAAACAGCCGCCTCGACGCGATTCAGGCCGCCGTGTTGCGGGTGGGCTTGAAATACCTCGACCAATGGGCCTCGATGCGGCGTGAACACGCAAGGGCCTACACGGAATCCTTGAAAGAAACTCGCGACATCTCAGTTCCCGTGGCATTGCCGGGACAGCACCACGTGTTCAACCAGTACGTTATCCGCTCAAACCGCCGCGACGCGCTCCGAAAGTTCCTGACCGACAAAGGAATCGGAACCGAAATATATTATCCGCTTCCGCTCCATATGCAGCAATGTTTTGCGCACATCGGCCACAATAAAGGGGATTTCCCGGAGGCAGAGCGGGCCGCCTCCGAATCATTGGCAATCCCCATGTTCCCTTACTTAACCATTGAACAAAGGACGACGGTGACGAATGCAATCAAAGAGTTCCAAGAAGGCTAACGCGCAACCCAAAACTTCAACCCGCGGATCGCTTGCCCGAAAAGTGGGCGCGCTCATAGACGGGAAGAAAGCGCTCGTCGGCGTGATTGGCATGGGATACGTCGGTCTGCCTCTTGCGCTCGAGTTCTGCCGCAGCGGTTTTCGCGTGCTCGGCTTCGACACGGACCAGACCAAGGTCGACGCCCTCAACGCCGGGAGAAGTTATATCGGGCACATCCCCTCCGAGAAAGTGAAATCGTTCTCGGGCGAGGGCCGTTTTTCGGCCACGTCCGATTTTTCGCGGCTCGCCGAGCCGGATTGTATCACCGTATGCGTGCCGACTCCATTGAATGAGCAAAAAGAGCCTGACCTCAAATATGTGGCGCAGACGGCCTCAGACATTGGTAAGACGCTTCGCAGGGGTCAACTCGTTATCCTCGAGAGCACGACTTATCCGGGCACAACCGAGGAGCTCGTCCTTCCGATGCTCGACCGGAACAGGCTATCGGTCGGCCGCGATTTCTTTGTGGCATATTCCCCCGAGCGCGAAGACCCGGGCAATCGCAAGTTCCCGATAGAAAAAATCCCGAAAGTCGTCGGCGGCGTGACCGCCGACTGCGGCGGGCTGGCGGATAAGCTATACTCGAAGATATTCCAGAGGGTCGTCCGCGTGTCGTCGCCTCGCGCGGCGGAGATGACCAAGCTTCTAGAGAACATTTTCCGCTGCGTCAATATTGCTCTCGTGAACGAGCTCAAGATGCTTTCGGAGCGGATGGAGATCGATATATGGGAAGTCATAGAGGCGGCCTCCACCAAACCTTTCGGCTTCATGCCGTTTTACCCGGGCCCGGGCCTCGGCGGACATTGCATTCCGATAGACCCGTTCTATCTTTCCTGGAAGGCGAAGGAATACGATTTTCACACGCGCTTCATCGAGCTTGCGGGCGAGTTGAACACTGCGGCGCCTTACCACGTGGTTCAGCGAATAACTGAAGCGCTGAACGCAAGGAAGAAGACGCTGAGCGGCTCGCGCATTCTTATCCTGGGCGTCGCCTACAAACCCGACGTTGACGACATGCGCGAATCGCCCGCGATCAAGATAATCGAGCTTTTGCTCGAGCGGAGCGCGAGCGTGTACTATAACGACCCACACATACCGAAATTTCCGAAGCTTCGCAAGGGTGATTTCAGGCTGAAGTCCGCCGAGCTGACTGCGGAATTTCTGAAATCGGTCGACTGCGCGGTGATTGTGACTAATCACTCGGGCTATGACTATGATCATATCGTCAAACACTCGAAGCTGGTAGTCGATACACGGAACGCAACACGCAACGTAAAGAACGGGAGAAGTAAAATCATAAAGGCCTGATTTCCCGGGAGAACCAAGGGAGAAGCGATGGACATAAGCGTAATAGGCACAGGTTACGTCGGTCTTGTCACGGGAACGTGCTTTGCCGAGATGGGGAACGACGTCGCTTGCATCGACGTAGATGCTCGCAAAATCGAATTGCTCAGGCGCGGTCGCTCACCCATCTACGAACCCGGCCTGGAGGAGCTCATCCGGCGCAACGTTCGCGAGCAACGCCTGACGTTTACAACTGATATCGCGGACGCGGTCCGCAAGTCGCACGTGGTCTTCATCGCGGTCGGCACACCCTGCCGCGACGATGGGGCATGCGACCTCTCCCAGGTTTTTGGGGTCGCGGGCGAGATTGCGGCAGCCATGAACGGCTATAAGATCATTGTCATCAAGAGCACCGTCCAGGTCGGGACCGCCGATAGGGTTCGCGAGTTGATTCAGCAGAAGACCAGTCACAGATTCGACGTCGTATCGAATCCCGAGTTCTTGAAGGAAGGCGCCGCGATAGACGACTTCATGAGGCCGAACCGCGTGGTAATCGGGACCGATAGCGAACGGGTGGCAGAAACCATGAAGGAGCTTTACCGCCCATGCGTCCGCACGAGCAGGCCGATAATCATCATGGATAATCGAAGCGCCGAGCTCACCAAATATGCTGCAAACGCGATGCTGGCCACGCGCATTTCATTCATCAACGAGATCGCGAACCTCTGTGAGCATATCGGCGCCAACGTGAGCAGCGTGCGCGAGGGAATCGGCTCCGATGAGCGAATCGGATTCACGTTTCTTTTTCCGGGAGTCGGCTACGGCGGCTCGTGCTTCCCGAAAGATGTGAAGGCGCTCGCCATGACGGCAAGAAACTGCGGCTATGAGATGAACATCCTCGAGGCCGTCGACACAGTCAACACGAGACAGAAGGGCGTTCTTGTTCCAAAAATCAAGCGGCACTTTAACGGACAACTCAAGGGGAAGACGGTTGCCCTATGGGGGCTGTCGTTCAAGCCGCGCACCGACGATATGCGAGAGGCGCCCTCGATAGTGATTGCGAGTCAGCTCCTGGCCGACGGTGTAAAATTGCAGGTTCACGACCCGGTGGCTCTCAAGGAAGCCCGCAAAGTGTTCGGGAACAAGTTGAAATATTGCGAGCATCATTACGATGCCCTTGTGGGAGCGCACGCGCTGGTGCTTGTGACGGAATGGGCGGAGTTCCGAAATCCCGATTTCAGACGCATGAAAGAGCTAATGGCCGGGCACGTTATTTTTGACGGACGCAATATTTATAATCCGAAGATTCTTCGTGAGATGGGTTTTACTTACTATGGCATCGGGCAATGAGCCATTCCGTCCTTTAGATTCCCCGGGGATTCTGAGAATAGAATACTTGGGCGATAGCTCATACAAGGAACCACTCGCAAGATGCGTATTCTTGTAACGGGCGCAGCAGGCTTCATCGGATCGTGGCTCTCGGAGAGACTACTCGCTCTTGGGCATGAAGTCACAGGCATCGATTGCCTGACAGATTACTACCCTCCTCAAATCAAGCGCCGGAATATCGAAACCTCGGTTCGGAATCCGCTTTTCAAATTCCTCGAACAAGACCTTCTCAACACAGACCTGACCCGCTTGCTCGATGGTTGCGAAGTGGTTTTCCATCAGGCGGCGCAGGCGGGAGTACGCGCAAGCTGGGGAACTGATTTCGGCATATACGTCAACAATAACATTCTGGCGACACAGCGCCTGCTGGAGGCAGCCAAGGGACCGGCTCTGAAGCGTTTTGTCTTCGCGTCGTCCTCATCCGTATACGGCAATGCGCAGAAAATGCCTGTCTCTGAAGATGATCCCACGCATCCGATGTCGCCCTACGGCGTCACCAAACTTTCCGCCGAGAATTTGTGTCAACTCTACCATAAGAACTTCGGGATTCCCACGGTTTCGCTCCGCTACTTTACGGTATTCGGCCCGCGCCAGCGGCCTGACATGGCGTTTCACAAGTTCATAAGAGCCATGCTCGGCGGAGACGCTTTGCCTATCTTCGGCAACGGTGAACAGACACGCGATTTCACGTTCGTCGAGGACGCCGTGAACGCGAATATCCTCGCGATGGAGAAGGGCAGGAATGGGGCAATCTACAATATCGGCGGCGGCTCGCGCATTTCACTCAACCGCGCAATCGAATTGCTCGAAGGCGTCACAGGGAAAGAAGCGAAACGCAGCCAGTCCGAATCGCAAAAGGGCGATGTCCTTCACACGTGGGCCGACACCACGCGCGCCCGGAACGAGTTGGGGTTTGCCCCCAAATACGATTTTGAACAAGGTCTTAGAAGAGAGTTCGAGTGGATGGCCTCTTTGCGCCTCTGATTACGCTACCGGCGATAACACTCCCTGCCGGAACGCGCAACAAAGAAGATGTTCCCTTTAGAAGAACTTCTTACTTAGTCTTGACAATCAAAGCGGGCTTGGCCCATGAGCAGTCCGGTAGATGAACAACGCGACCTGCAATGCCCGGTCTTTTCGATAACTCGTCGAAAGGGCCGAAATCAAGCGCGCGCATAGGGCACGCCGCGACGCAGATTGGCGGCTCTTTTCCCGCGAGGCGGTCATTGCAAAAGGTGCACTTTTCGGCTTTTGAATCGTTGCCCGGACGGAACTGGATTGCCGCGTATGGGCAGGCGTCCTCGCAGGCGTGGCATCCGATGCACTTCTTCTCATCGATCAACACGACTCCGTCGTCCGGCCGCTTATGGATGGCATTCTCGGGACAGGATTCTATACATGGGGGATGCTGGCAGTGATTGCAGGAAAACGAAATATGTGAAACGCTGACATCCGGAAATCTGCCTTCCTCATACGTGATTACTCGTCTCCAGTTAACCGATCCAGCCGGTAAGTCGTGCCAGTCCGTGCACGCTACGGCGCAAGTATGACAACCCGTACACCTCGTTTGGTCGAAATAGAACGCAAATTGCAAAATCTCATCCTCCTGCGATTATTCTGACTTTATGGTTTCTTTATGCAAACGCGCGTGGAGTTATACGGTGTTATAGCCGTGGACGTGTGACCGTCGGGGCAGACGGCGTTCGAGCATCCCTTCACGTCCACGCCATCGGAGTCCATCTCGAATTCGATTCCCTGGTCTATGTTCACTGTGCCGGGAACGATGCGTTCGGTGACGAGCGCCGGCAGCGTCGTCGCGCCGACGGCGCTCGTCACTTTCACCATATCGCCATTGCTTATTCCTCTCTTCTCAGCATCGCCAGAGTTGATCCAGACTGCTTGCGCTTCTACATCTCTGAGCCACGGCAAGTTGTAGAACATTGAGTTGCTGCTTTTCTTGCCGTGACCGGTCACAAGACAAAGGTCAAATTCGGAAGCTTCTGTCGCCGGCTTGGGCGGGATATATTTTGGAATCGGCGGCACATCCGGTTTCTGCAGGTCTGCAATGGATTGCGAAAAGATTTCTATCTTTCCGCTTGGAGTGGCGAATGGGTTGTTCTCGATGTCTTCAATCTGATCCCGGAACGCAACGTGCGAACGTTCGAGCTCATATTTGAGAAAGCCGCGCTCTTTGAATTTATCTCTATCGGAAATGCCGGCATTGCCGGTCAGGTATTCGAGCCATTCTTGTTCCGACGTCTCGTTGTATTTCTCGATGCCAAGGTGATTGGCCAACTGAGCGCATATGTCGATATCGTTGCGGCACTCGCCATATGGCTTGATGGCTTGATTCGAGGAGACAATGTAGTGCCCCAAGAGCCATGGCGTGAACACATCGTTCCGCTCGAACTGGGTGGTGACAGGAAGAATATAGTCTGCGTAACGGGCGGTGGCGGTCATAAACTGCTCATGAACCACCATGAAATCGAGCGTCTTCAAAGCGCGATCCGCTTTGCGGACGTTTCCCAGTTGGTTCGCCGTATTGCCTGCGACGGAATAGACCATCTTTATGTCCGACGGATACCCGCCCGCCCGGCCCTTGATGATGGCATCGGCCCAGTTATTGAAATGAACCGAGACGTTGTCGGGACAATATCCGCCAGGAAACTGCATCACTTTTGTCATGATCGGATATCCGAAAATCTGGATGCCGGCGTCGCCACCGGCAACGCCGACGTTGCCGGTCATCGCTGCCAATGTTGCGGCTGCCCGGCTGAACTGTTCGCCGTGCTCCACTCTGCACGGGCCATAACCTGCAACAAGCGCCGCCGGTTTTGTCGTGGCGTATTCGACCGCCAATTCCGCAATTCTTCCCGCCGGAACTCCCGTGATCTCTTCCGCCCACCGGGGAGTTTTCGGGACGCCGTCTTCAGCGCCGGTAACGTAGTCTCTGAACTTGTCAAAGCCCAAGGAATATTTATCGAGGAAGGCGTGATCGTAGAGATTTTCGGAAATAAGCACATACGCCATTGCGATCAGCATGGCGGCATCCGTAGCAGGGCGGATAGGTATCCATCTGCTTGCGAGGACCGCGGCCGAGTTGGTAAGACGCGGATCGACAGCGACAACTCGAGTGCCCCTCTCACGGGCGAGCGCAACATGGTAACTTGAGTTGGTGCTCCATATCGAATCCGCCGGATTCCATCCCCACATGATGATCATCTTCGAGTTCAGGAGATCCTCACGCTCATTGGCGGTAAAAACAGTCCCGTAGGTATGGAACGCCGCGAAGACTGCGCCGTCGTTTGAGACATATGATTCCAAGGTGGTTTGGCCGCCAAACATGTTTAGGAGGCGGTTCAGGCACGCAGCGTTGTAGTAGGCGTGACAGTTCGTGGCCGAGTGAGAGATATTCATGATCGCTGTCGGGCCATGTTTCTCTTTGATGTCGAGCATCTTCTGAGCGATCGCATCGAGAGCTTCATCCCAGCCAACTCGTTCGAACTGTCCGGCTCCTCGCTCTCCGATTCTCTTCACGGGGAACTTCAGCCTGTCGGGATGGTATATCCGCTGCCGATATGATCGGCCTTTGAGACATGCGCGGAGCTGCGGCCCTTCGATGCTATCCGGAAGCGACTCATCCGTAGTAATCCGCTTTATAACGCCGTCCTCAACGTGGGCAATCAGCAAACAGGCCCCGCCACAATTGTGGCCGCAACCCACTGGTACTTTTTTGACATCTCCGCTCATTCTCATCCTTCTCCTGTTCCTTGCCGTATGGCTCGGGCACTTTCGTTTACGGCTGTTGAATTGCCCGGTCAGGAGCCTTTCCTGAATGACTCGCCTGAAGGCCGCCAGGATGCTCCGGGCTCAGCTCTCATATCGTATCATGTCTTCCTCTGCGATTTTGTCCTGACCCGAACAATCCACCGTGTATCCACGGGCAGAGTCACGGGCTGCAACATTCGCTGCGCGCCTTCCCTCGCCGGGAGATTGCCGCGTCTCGTCTACCCACAAACACACTGTTCGGTTCGCCGGATGATCTCCTCCTGTGTGCCCGGTGACAATTCAACAAACCGCGCGCTGTAGCCGGTTACACGAACGATAAGGTCCTCGTACTTTTGCGGGTTCTTCTGGGCGGCGCGAAGCGCTTCGGCATCGGCCACCGTGATTTGGAGATGCTGCCCGCCGAGCTTGAAGTATGCTTTGAGCAAAGAAGAAAAGCGCTCGACCTGGTCGCCGGTGCGAAACAGGGATGGATTGAATCGCATATTGAGAGATCCGCCTCCGGCCACCTTAGTGTAGTCGATGCCGGCGACCGAACGCAACATGGCAGTCGGACCCTCGCGATCCATGCCCGAGGTGGGACCGCAACCGGGGCTGAGCATTTCTCCCGCGTGCCGGCCGTCAGGCGTGGCTGCAACCATTGAGCCCTGATACACGTGATGCGCTTCGCTGTGCAGGCCAAGCAGGTGAGGACCGTCTCGGTAGCTGCGCTGCTTCACCAGGATTTCGTCCATGAAGTCCACAAGGTTTTTGGCGATTTCATCGGCCTTCGGGTCTCCGTTTCCGAACTTCGGCGTGTGGTTCAGCAGCATCTGACGCTCTTCTTCATTCTCTTCAAAATCGGTCTTGATCCAGTTTATGACTTCCTCCAGCGAATGCGTTTTCTTATCGAAGACCACATCTCTGATGGCCGCCAATGAATCAACTGCGGTACCCAGGCCGATGAGGCTAACTCCAAGTTCGTTGTAACGGGCTCCGCCCGCTTTGACATCCTTGCCCGATTCCATGGTCCCTTCGGACAAGGCGGATATCAGCGGATTAGGAAGGCGCTGATGATGAACTTCGCCGACGACTTTCATTGCTGTGACAATATTTTCGGCGACCATTTGGAGCGTTTTCTTGTACGCTTCCCATAGGTCCTCGTAGGAATTGAACTCCGGAACAGGCAAATCGTCTTCGTCACCCATAATCGAGATGATCGGCTTCCCTCCGTTGAGGGTCAATTCCAGGACCTTGGGCGCATTCAAGAAAGCCGAGCAGTTCGGGCCATACATACCTGCGGCAACCGGCTGGACACAACCGCCAATAAGGTAGTCGCGAGCAGATGCGATATCGACACCGACCCTTGTAAAGCCCGGAATGATGGTCTCGTCGTTGAATGTTTCAACAACGTTGCCGCCGTTCGTCATCATTTCCGAAAGCGCCCTGACGAAGGACCCAGGGGATTCATGGTGCAGACGAACGGCCAGGTTGGGGCTCACAAGTCGCAGTTTGTCCATTGCCTCCATAAACAGGTACGAAAGGTCATTTGTGGCATCCTTGCCGTTTCTGTCCAAACCACCAATCGTGATCGTGAATCTTGTGGCATTTCCGTCGTTAACTTTCGTAACCGCATATTCCACGAGATAGGGTGTTTGCGCGAACTTGATGAAGAACTCCTCGATCAACTCAAGCGCTTCCTCGCGAGTCATCAGCCCTTCATCGATATCACGCTGGTAGTAAGGGTAAAGCAACTGATCGGCCCGACCCAACGGGATTTCCATACCCGCGTCGAGCTGCATTAAAGCAACAAAGGTAAACCAGTACGCCTGCAACGCTTCCCGGAAGGTGCGCGCTGGTTTGGCCGGAACATGCGTCGTAATCCTGGCGATTTCTGCCAATCTGTTTCTGTTTTGTTCCGAGGGGGATTTGACCGCAAGATACTGCGCCAACTGTGAGTACCGGGTCGCGAGGAGGGTTACGGCTTCCGCCGCGGTAATCACCGACTTGTAGAAAATCCTTTTTGCCTCTGCGTCGGGATCGTTGTCCGGAACACCGGACATGGCCGCCTCTGCCTGCTCCACTATTCCGTCAAAACCTTTCTCGAGCACCCTTCCGTATCCGATGTAACCCAGTTGGTTAGCGCCGGCGAAATCGTTTTCGACTACCATGCCTATGTTTCGCATTAGAAACTCGGTCTCTTCGCCCAGCGGCGACCTCGTGAAACAGTCGTCCCATGCGCTATGGTCGTCCCAGAAGTGAAATATGCTCTCGCGCAGTTCTTCTTTTTCCGAGTCGGAGATAGAAAAACGAAGGTAGGGCCGTTCGGTGAAATTGTCGAGTTCCTTTATCAAAGACGAACTCTTGATTTCAGGATAAATCACGGCGCCTTTGAGTTTTTCAGTGACCCTGCCTACGATATGCTCGTCATCCGATATTGAGAGAGGCAGTTTGCGGAATGTCTCCTTGACACCGAGCGCAAGTTGCAGGGCTCGCGGCAAGTCCGGATTGCTCTTGATAACGTTTGTCATCTCGCGAGCCCGGGCAATTCCAATCTCGCGCGGAGCGTTTATCACTCGTTCGCGCATAGCCCGGAGCCTTGAAGAAAGTGCGCCGGTTTCAGTCGTTGTTGTCATACAATGGTCTCCTTGGGTTGCTTGCTATGAGCAATCATGCGTGTCCTAGAGCCGTTCCAAGAGTTCTTTGGCCTTTTCTTTCTGTTTGGACGCAAAGACGGGCCCATGCTCCACGATGTCGAACTCCAGCACAAACCGGATTTCCTTTCGCGCTTCTTCCTTCTTGCGCCTGGCAAGTTGAAGTTCGGCCAATGAGAGAGCAGCCACGGGGCACGTCGGAGCAAGGTTTCTCGCGCGAGACAAATGCTCGAGGGATTTTTTCTTGCTGCCTACGCCGATAGGTTTCGGAGGTGAAAGCCGGTAGAGGTTGCCGAGAATCTGGTGCGGCATGGCATTGTTATAAGATTCGTCAAGTTCGAGAGCGCGCTTCGCATATGCTTCGATTTTGGGAATGTAGTGAAGAATGCTCAATATGCCCTCCTCCTGACCATAGATACCGAGCATTGCCGCCGCCCACGCGTTGGCATACACATTGCCATCGTCAAGGTCCGCTGCCCTTTGAGCCAGATCGGCCCCTTTCCTGGCTATGGCCATCCGTTCCTTGCTTCCCTCTTCCGCGTAGTTGTAACGCCAGAACTCGACTGCCGCCAACATGGCGTACATCCGCGACTGCAAAGTTGGGTTCGACATCTGCTCCAAGCTCTCTTTTAGCAGCGCTTCGGCCTTGTCGAGGTTGTTGTCCTCCTCGCATTTGTCGATATAATGGTCGATCTTCTCGAAGATGTCGTCGAGTTCTGATTCTGTTGCTTGATTCTTCATGGTTACTTCTCCTCTTTTCTTTGATGCATGTGCGTCGCCATTTTGTTTCGGACTAAGGTTCCCTGCTCGAAGAACCGGGCCTGTCGCGCTATTACCATGTCATATGCCCATTTGATCCGACTCCCCTTTTATGAACTCAAACACTGATTCGTATTATGTTCCGGATTCGCTTGAATCCAAACAGCGGGCTATTTTATTTATATCATACATTCAACATCATAACATACGATTTCTTATTTGTCAAGTCCCGATAATAGCTCGTGTCGTCGATCTGAGAAAGAAGTTAATATATGACCTAATTATATTTAAATATTGGACTTACATTTATTCTTGCTCGTACTACACCCAACCTCGACCGAAGCAAGACGCCAAGTGCAGACAGTTGATTTTATGTCATGCATATGGTATAATACTGCAATTAGGAGGTGTAATGATGCCAAAGATTGTCGATCATGACGCGCGACGTGAAGAGGTCGCCGAGGCAACATGGAGGGTCATCGCCAGACAAGGCATAGAAGCGACTACCGTCAAGGAAATAGCGAAGGAAACCGGTTTTTCGACCGGCATCTTTGCGCATTACTTCAAGAATAAGAACGACCTTCTGTTGTATGCGCTCCAACTTGCCTCGATTCGCATAGGAGCGCGGATGTGGAAGAAGGGGGAGGAAGCGAGCGGAGGCGAGGTATTGGGGAGTGTACTCCTTGAGGCGCTGCCCCTGGACCGGGAGCGTCGGCTGGAATGGCAGATATGGGTTACTTTCTGGGGCCAGGCGGCAAGCGATACTGCTCTGACTGAAGAACAGAAACACTGGTACGTCGAATACCGAAGCCTCGTAAGAGGCTTGATTCTTGATGGTCAGAGAAGCGGCCACTTTCGAACCGACATTGATGCGGGGGAAGAGGCTGATTCGATGGTCGCTTTCGTGGACGGCATTGGGTTACAGGCTACTCTCGACCCCAGACGGTTCCCGCCGGAATATCAGATCAAGCTTTTAGAGCAGCGCCTCTCGTCCTTGCGTGGCAAATGATAATGCGCGCCTGCTCGTTCCTCTGACAAGAACGCCGCCAATGTCTGTGTCGCCATGAGGTGGGTCGTGGCAGGGCTCTTATCTATTGATTCAAGGTGGGTGTTCTTCTTTCCAGTTCATACGCTGCGGGGCGCCAGTCGCGGTATCTGCGGTCGTGGGTGAATAGAATTATCTGGCGCGACTCGGAAAGCACGTCGAGCATCCGGAGGGTGGCTTTCAGGCGGGGCTCATCAAAGTTGACGAAGGGGTCATCGAGCAGAACGGGCAGGCGGATGTCGCCGCAGACCTCATCGATCGCCGCAAGTCTCAGCGCAAAGTACAGTTGGTCGCGGGCGCCGTGGCTCAAACAGGCAGGCTCAAGGCGCAATTGCCCCTCCTGAACTTCAAGCGGGGCCAGTTCCTGATCAAGTTTGACCTTGCGCTCCGAGCCGGTTATCCGGCTGAGATACTCGGAGGTCTTTTTTTCGATTCGCGCGAGATGCGCCGAGCCGAACTCGGAAATGGCGTCATCGAGGACTTTGATTGCGAGCAGATGAGCTTCCCGGCTGTGCTTGAGCCGATTTAGTTCTGATTGCTTTTCAGAAATCTCTTCCTCAAGCTTCTCCTCGGAAAAGGTCTCTCTTGCTTCGGCTGCAGCGAGCTTGAGTTTGAGGGCATCCCTCTCCCCCACCATCTCACCCATCCGTTTTTCAAGCCGAACTGTTTGCGCCCTTGCCTCTTCGAGAGCTTTTCCGATTTGACCGCCTCGCTCGAGATCGTCAAGACGCGGACGCCGTGACTTAAGCTCATCGATCTTCTTGCCCGCAACAAAAAGATCGTTGGCAAAGCGGTCGCATTTCGCGTTTAGCGCGTCCAGCTTCATATGCTGTCTTATCGCTTCTTCGGTCTTTTCCTTTTCCTGAAACAATGATTTCAGCTCACGCAGTTTCGAGAGCATCTCCTCCGGATTCACGCGCTCTGATATGCGATATTTCGACGCGATAGCGTCGGCCTGCATTTCGAGATGCTGTAACTGTTCACGGAGCACGGCCAGTCTTCCTTGTCTGGCCGATTCATGCTCGCGCATGTGAAGAACAAGGTTGATCAAAGGCCATGCCGCGACGGCAATTCCGCAGATGATCGCAATGATCCTGACAACGCCGAGCAGGAACGCTACTCCCGAACCGGCGATGAGCAAACCTGTGACGATAAATATGACGGCGAACCTGACGCGCGCGGTACTAACAACCTCGACGGGAGCGCCTGATTCCGTTTGCCGAAGTTTTCCTTCCAGTTCACGCTCGTTTTGCCTGAGACGAAGGAGATCAGCCAACTCTGTTTCCGCCTGTTCCGGTAAAGAGAGGTAGCTGGAATACTCCGTTTCGATTTTGTCTCCGCACTTTTTCAAGTCTTTGGCGAGCTTTTCGACCGCACGTATTTCATTGCGGCATTCATTGACCTGTTCCGCCAGGCGCCTCTTCTCATAGAAAACGCCGGCGAAAGCCGCGATGTCTCTCTCCATGTCTTTCTGTTGTTCAATCTCTTCCGCCGTCGTCGCCGTTTGCGATTCCAGCAAAGACAGACGGCCCCTCGCCTCTTCCACGGTGGCCACAGCTTGAGAAGTTTCTGAGAGCTCGCTCCTCTTTTGGCGAAGCTCGTTTTCGAGAATCTCGATTTTCCGCAGCTTTCTCTTTTTTGGCGTCCCCCACGGAACCGCCACGGTCAATGCTTCGCAATTTTCTTTGAGGTTATCACGCACAATCGAGTAATCGGCCGACGCTGCGCCGCTTGCAATACGTCTCACAATATCCTTCATGTCGGGCTGCATGCAATCCTGCTCGACAAGCACCGAATTCTTGAACAGGTCGAGCCTTTCAAGCCCGAGAAGATTTCGCAATAATTCGGAATAAGCTTCTTTTTCGTCAGTGCGCCCCCTCGGTTTAGCGCTCCCGTCAAACATGACTCGACTTGCAGGCGGGAGGAGTTCGACTTTGGCGCGGTTGGACGCAAAGTCGCGGGAGAACCTGTAGCGCTTGCCGTCTGTTTCGACCTCAAGACTGCCGCAGCGGGGACTCGGGGCGCCATAAGGCGCAAAAGCCATCCTCTCGCTTTCAGTTTCAAATCCGAATAGAATTGCGCCGACGGCCCCAACCAGAGTGGACTTGCCGGTTTCGTTGTCGCCTATGATGAGAGCTGTCTTCTCGGGAAGATCGAGTTCGAACTGCCCATCAAAGAGGCCAAATCCGTCAATCGAGAGTTTGCTGATTCTCATTGCCGACTCGCGTGAATTGTTCCATGCCGAGACGCAGCGCCAGTTCCGTGGCGGGCCTGTCATCGTCTGTGCCGTGTTTTATTCTCTCCAACATTTTCCGTATGAAAATCCCGCGCACGGTGTTCTCATTCATGGCGGAGCGAATGGTTTCGCTTTCATGAACAGTGGTCTCATCCTCTATCTGCAGGTGAAAGAAGCTGTTTGCGACGCGAGCCTCAATTGCCTGCACATCGGGAAGAAAATCCGCCAAACCTGAAAGGGAAACCTTGATAATTCCGTCGAGATCACTGAACTTAAGGAGACGCGTCGCGAGTTCTTCGGCGGATCGAATGTCAGACGCCGAAAGATCGATCCTGATCTCGGAGAGGGTCCTCCGGTTGTGTTTGATTCTTTCGAGGGTGGTCCCCCTTTCATCAATCTCGGCTATTATCAGGTGACGATCTCCGTTTTCTCCGAATTTGATGCCTTCCAGCGTGCCCGGATAGACTGCCAGGAGATTATCTTCTCGATATTCTTTGAAGTTGTGGTGGTGGCCGAGGGCGACATATTGAAAACCCGAAAGGCGCAGGTCTTCGGGGCGGAGTGAGAAGTCCCTTGTCCCCTGCGACCAATGCGTCCCATCGCTTAGCGAGCCATGAACGAGCGCTATATGAAGACCTCCGTCCGGACTTCGACGAAACGGAGATGCGCCTTGATTGCTGCAGCCGCCCGAGAAGCCGTAGAAATATGCGGGATGCCCGTTCAGTTCTCTCCGCACGGGTTTTCCGGCATCAAGCAGGATATCCACTCCTGGAAATGATTCACGAGTGTACACGCATCGGGCATAGCGGTGACTGTCGTGTGTTCCGGGAATAAGAATGACGGGCGTGCCATTCGCGATGGCTCTCGCAAGGGCGACCTTCAGGCGTTGAACCAGTTCAGGCGGCGGGTTAAAGGTGTCGAACAGGTCGCCCGCAATTACGATTGCATGGACGTTCTTTTCGGGGGCAAGCTCGAGGGCGCGAAAGAACGCCGACTCGAGGTCCTTTGCTCTTTGTTCCGCTTTGGGACCAAGATAGGAGAGCGGGGCGCCGAGATGCAAATCGGCCAGATGCATGAGGCGTATGCTCATTCGATACCCCGTGGGCGTGTCATAAGGAATGGCGCGCCATGAGGGATTTGAACCCCCGACAACCAGGCTCCGGAGGCCTGTGCTCTATCCAGGCTGAGCTAATGGCGCGTAACTTCAATAATATTTTACTAGAGAAATGTAAGAGTGTCAATCGAAATCACCTCGAACACGCGGGCATCGGTGTCCAGTAGCGCGCAGAACGAGTCTTCAAGAGCGCCGCAGGTGAGGACGTATCGAGAGCCCTGCTCCAATACGAAGGATTTCCCGACACTGAACCTCACGTCCTCGACCACACCGTCCGAAAGGCGATATATGCGGGGATCGTGCGAGTGGCCGTTTACCAGAATGGGCCACGTCGAGTTGAGCAGCGTCGCCTCATAACTGTAGTCGTCGGTCGAAGCAAACAGGCCGTTGACGCCGCCGAAGGGGGAGAAATGGGTAAAGCACATGTCGAACCGTTCGAGCCGCTGGGGCAAGGCGCTCACATAGGTCTTGGCGGCTTCCGAAAACCTGGACGGGTATCTCTTGAAATGGTGCATCACGAGAGAGTATTCGTGATTACCCATGACACCGGCGACATCGCTCCGGATGAGGGTCCCGATGCATTCGTCGACCGTTTCCAGCCGGAGGGTGTCGGCCATATCCCCCAGATGGATAAGCGTTTCGGCGCCTCGATTTCTCAGCGCTTCAATGCCGCTTCTGAGTTTGGACACGTTGCCGTGTGCGTCCGCCAGTATTCCCAACATCACAGTTCACAAGCCAACCTTTCCAAGGACTTGATGATACTCCAGATTCTAACGCCGTTATGGCGTCTTGTCAAAAGGAATTAGCGATGCGTCGTGAAGGGAGGCAGGGCGGCAACGGCGGAGAAAGGAGAAGGGGAGAGGCGCGAAGCGTCCAATGTTTCAGGTTTCGAGGTCCGGAAAACAGGCTGCTATTTACATCAGAGGGTTTAGAATCCAGAATGATTGTGGATAGAGTGATGGAGAAAGCTCGAGCGGGATAATTCCCAAATTGGTCAATGTGGCATTGCACGCCAAGTGCGGAGGCCGGCGATGGAAGTATTGGACCCCATCACAAGAATGAGGTTGTTGTTTATTACGGGACTGATTAACCTTGTCCTTTTGACGCTTATCTTTCTCTCGTGCAGATTGACGCTGAGATCGAGGCTGTTGAATAGAATGGCGAGAACCAAGTGGTTCAAGGCATTTTATGCCGCGCACACATATTTTTGGTGGGTATTATATGCCTCATTGCTTGTTCACATTATTCTTGCGTTCTGGACTTTCGGCTATCCATTCTAGTGTCTCAGAAATAACTTGAAGCGCTGCGAAGGGGACCATCCCAGATTGACGGGCGCTTTGCGCCGTAGAATCGGGACTGTCCCCGAAGATCAAGAAGCGTTGGAGACACTACACTAGCAATGAGCTTTCCAAATAATGTTGCAATTCAGCTTCTCTCATCCCCCAACCATGGATAATTCCCCTGAACTTGAGAGCACGTCGGCTGACAGAGATTAGTTGCCGAGACTATCTGAGAATGTCATAGTTGTAATTGAACCATATCTAGTCCCCTGAGGTCTAGAAAATGGCCGCCAACAAAAGACTCGCAGATACATTATCCTTTCCCCTATCGATCTTCGCGCTTCTCCTCTCATGTGCCTTTGCCGCTGAACTGAAGGCGTCCTCTGAGGATGGGTCAGTCAGTCGGGGCAAGTCGATATTTGAGAAAGGATGTTCCTTTTGTCACACCATCGGTGAGGGACGCAAAGTAGGAGCCGACTTGAAAGATGTTACCAAAAGAAGGCCGAGAGAGTGGCTTATCAGCTTTATTTCTGACCCGGAGAGAATGTACAAAGAAGGAGACCCGGCAACAAAGAAGTTGGTGCAGCGGCATGGGGGCATAAGGATGTCGAGCGAAGGACTTTCGGGGCAGGAGGTATCCGATGTCCTTGCTTATCTGGAATCCAAGGGTGGGCCAAGTCGAACATCCGCTGAATGGGGCAAATCGACGTTTGAGCGGAAATGCTCCATTTGTCATACGATTGGCAGCGGGAACAAGATCGGACCGGACTTGAAAGAGGTTACCAAGAGAAGGCCGAGAGAGTGGCTTATCAGCTTCATCTCGGACCCGGAGAAGATGTTCAAAGAAGGAGACCTCACCGCCGTGAAATTGCGGGAGCAATACAGAGGCGCGAAGATGCCCACTCTCAAGCTCACGGAGCAAGAGTTGTCCAACATTCTCTCGTATTTGAAATTCAGAGATGCACAGAGCAACCCGCCGGCAAAAGAGAAGAATGAGGCTGTCCCATAATTCTGTGCGGCGTGTTGCCCAAATGGTAGTAGCCGTTTGTCATTCTGAGCGAAGCGAAGAATCTCTGTCTACAGGCCTTAAATTTGCAGGAAAACGAGAGATTCTTTGTCGCTTCGCTCCTCAGAATGACAATCCTGAAAGCACCATGAAACGCAATTTCATTTGGGCAACAGGCCGTGTAGTTGCGAATCTATTCGCATGCGTGACACGGAAGGAGACAGTTTCCGGCATTGATCAATCGAAGGCCCTGGACCGTGAAGAGCAAAGGGTGCGTTGCCAAAATATCTCAGCGGCAAGAAAAATGGAAACCCCTGCTTTCGCCGGAATGACAGAAACACAAGGAATGTCGCAAATATCGCGTGCCCTGCTGGAATTCCGCACGAATTCACTCGAGCAACAGACCCTAGACAGCGGAGTTGGCCGCAGCTCTGCCTATTTCTTCTTGTGTTCTTTCTTCTTCGTCTGTCCGGGCGGGTAGTTCTTCTTGTGAGTCTCGAATTCGGTGTAAGGCTTGTCGGATTCCGACTCGATTGTCACGTAGCCCCCGAGGTTCACGCTCAAGCTGACAGGCAAGGTGGCAGAAACTTGCCATGCGCCGCCCTCCGGATAATAGTACATTCCGGTTACAATATCGAAATACACATACGCATCCGGATAATAGTGATAAGAATGTTTTGCCCGGTATCCATGCGCCGGAGCATGCGGCGGGGGCCCAGCCTTTGGCGCCGGCTGAGCGCCCACATAGACACCTGCGCCGGTGGAACTGCACGAGGAAAGAGAATAGAGAAACAGAACACAACTCATGACGAGTAATAGCTTTGCGAGATTCGCATGTTTCATTCGAAGCCTCCTTGCAAGAGTTTTGGAGAACCGCAGATCACCGTTGCGCCTGCCGGACAGCGATTCTGTTTGACTCGAAACGGTGTGGCGCTCGATGAAGAATCATAACACCATTTCTATGGGAAGAGCAAGCAGTGTGCCACTGGCCAACAAGAAAACTGAGGACATGATGATACTGATGGGAATCACGGCGCGGCAAAGCCTTAACAGATTCTTGCAGATCATAACAAAATCTGATAACCTGCTCAAAGTCAGTGATCCTCCCGGCAAGATGAAATTCAGAGTAAACGGTTGCCAAAGAAGGGAGAAGGATTATGCCTACAAGCGCCGCTCAGGAAGCCATGAGAATCTTGCGTGATGGAAGACAGTTTCAATGGTATGTCATACCGCTTTTTGCCCTGGTTACATATGTCTATGCGGTGGAAGTGGAGAGAAGGAACTGGAGCCTGGTGTTCGCGGGCTTGGCCCTGTGGGGTATGGACTGGTTCAATGAAATTTGGAACGCGCTCGTACTTCACTTCACCAACTACGCGCCGGTATGGGGAACTCCGGGCAAATCGGCCTACGTGATCCTTGCAGGCCTCAATATCGAAATATGTTTCATGTTCGCTATCCTGGCGATAAATTTCGGCAAAATGTTGCCTGCGGACAAAAACGCAAAGGTCTTCGGCATTCCGAATCGTCTCTTCTTTGCATGTTTTGACTCTGCCGTGTGCGTATTCGTCGAGATACTGCTGAATGCCATAGGCGCGCTCACATGGGACTACACATGGTGGAATCTCCGGGCGCCGTGGCTCATCTTCTTGGTCGGTTATCTTCCGTTCTTTCTGGTGGCGTTCTGGGTGCACGATATGGAGAGCGTCCGGAGAAAAGCGGTGACGGTCGGGAGCATCCTCGGCTTCGATCTGATTGCCCTTGTCGTTTTCATTGGCGTGCTCGGGTGGATATAAGAAGATAGCCACCGGTGATTTGGCGTGACATGATGGGGCATCTGATACCGCCATTCGCTGAGGGAATGTTACAGGGAAACTCTGGTGAGTAAAGCCTGGAGATGGATGCCTGTCTTCTGCGCGTTGGTCATCTCAATCTTCGCGTTCGGATGCGCAACAAAAGCCCCGGAACCGGGATGGGAACAGGTAACGTTACTTCCCGAGGAAATTAGCGCTGTGCCGCGTGTGCCACCGGAAGAAGCATACCAGAAAGTGAAATCAGGCAAGGCGATCCTCGTATGTGCGTACACTGACGAGGACAGATGCTCGACGATGCATCTCGGGGGGGCAATCTTTCTGAAGGAGTTCGAGTCAAAGCTGCCAAGCTTATCGAAGAACCAGGAAATCATATTCTATTGCGCTTGACCGAACGAGAGAACGTCTGCCGGTCGGGCAGAGCAATATCTTGAAAAAGGATATACGAATGTGAAGGCGCTCGGTGGCGGTGTTGAGGCGTGGAAGAAGGCCGGGTATCCGCTGCAGTAAGCGAAACGGAATACAACGATAAATTGCATTCCTACACTCGAGAGACAGATGCGGAGTTTCTGTCCCCCGCCGCGAGGATGTGGCGGCTGAGGCGTTTCCCAAGGCCGAGGATAGTCAGCACGGTGGGACGATCGAGCGCTTCGGGGAACACGCTGGCGTCGCAGGCATAAAGATTCTTGATCCCGGTCTCGAGGTCTTTGGTGACGGCGTGGCCGATCCTGCATGTGCCGCTCGGGTGAGCGCCTTTGGCTTCGCTGACAATCAGCGTCCTCTCCGGGCATCCGACGGCGCGGAGAATCTCTTTTGCCACACCTATGCCCTTGTTCAGGCGCGCCCACTCCTGCTCGCCGAGCCCCTTCGAGACACTGCCGTCCGGATAGACGCGACCGGAAAGATCGTCCTTCACTTTTACGAGGATGCCGACCATTTTTCTATAGTTAAACGCAAGAGGGAGATTGCGGGGTGACCGTTTGATGAGATTGAGTGCGAAAAGCCATTTCGGCTCCATGATGACACCGAGACGGATGCCGTCAGAGTCGTAGAATTCCCATGTTACAACCGAGACAGGCGGGTCTGCCCAGGTTCCCTCAAAGGGCGCCTGGCCATAGACAACTACCGTTGGGTCCGAGAAACAGCCGTCGCCGACGGTGTCTATTCCCGCTCGCATGAGGAGGAGAGGCGTGCTCAGTCCTCCGGCGGATAGGATGATCCTTTCCGCCCGGAACTCTTTCTTGCGCCCGTCGCTGGTCCGAACGCGGACGCCGACGGCGGCGCCGTTCTCGACAATCACTTGCTCGCATTCGGTCTCGACAAGGAGTTGAGCGCCCGCGCTAACGGCGTCCTTGAGGTATTCGCGGGCCGTCCACTTCGCACCGCATTTGCACCCGAGATGTGTGTCGGCGCCGCAACAATATCCCCGGGTGTACTTGGCGGGATCGAGAAATTTCGCCATTGGCTCCCAATGATAGCCGAGTTTGTTGGCGGTTTCCATCACCTTTATGGAAGCTTTGCCGAGCAGATTCTCGGGCAGCACGCCCGCTTTGGTCTCTCGCTTGATTTCCTCGAGCCAGGGCGAGAGGTCAATGCCATAGCGGGTTGCAAGCCAAGGCGGGGGGTCTGCGGCGCTTGCGCTGTAGAACACGCTGGCGCCGCCTGTAATACTGGCGCGAAGCATGGGCAGCCCTTCCCTGGAAGGGTTCATGTCGAGGACTCGCAAAGCGGTCATGTAGCTGCCGAGCTTCTGAATGTCCTTGCCGCGCTCGAGGACAAGCGTCTTCTTGCCGTTGCGAGATAGCTCTCTCGCAACGGTCGAGCCACCCGGGCCTGAGCCCACGACGATCGCATCGTATTCGTGGAGCTTCTCTCCAGCCATGTTCACACCCCTTCCTCATATTTGTGGAGCGAGATGAATCGTTCCGATCTTCCCTGAATACGCCTTAAACAGCCTGTTCGGGTTGAACCCCTATTCGCTATTGTTTGCTTGATGATCTCGTTGAGATTTTTGTTTGCAGCAATCTCGCCAGGCCGGGCGTTGCACGACACTCTCCGTTCAGCAGTCAACTCAAACTCCGTCTTCTCAGCGCCGAAAGAAATGCTATGCTTGGACATCGTTTATTCTTCCTTGGGCTGCGGTCTGACGTGATGGGGGCGGGAAGAATGGGTGAGGACATTATATCATGCCTACGATGATTTTGGATTCTGGATTACTGCTGTCCAAAACAAAAAGCCTGAACCGCGGAGGGTGCGGAGGAAAACATCAGAGTGTCAATGCCCTCCGTATCCTCCGCGGTAAATTATCCGTGTTTCATGTTGCTTCGTTTTGGACGGCCATGCCCCCCTCCTCTGTACGCTCGGTGATCTCTGTACTACTCTTTGTCAAAATCTTAAATTCTTGTCGCGATTTGCCGTTTTTCCCTGGATTTTTCTTCTTTTCCCCGTGTTCCCCGTGTTCTCCGTGCCCTCCGTGGTTTGAAAATCCTTTTCTTCTTCTTTTCCCGAATCCGCGTGCATTTGCGTGCATCTGCGGCTAAGAATGTCTTTTGTTGTTTCTTCTTCTTTTCTCTTTCCCAAATCCGTGGGTACCTCGTTTCTTCTTTTCTTGGTGACTTGGTGGTGAATTCTTTTCTATTGGTTGGGTTGCGGCTACGCCGCGCTAGGCGCTCTGTGGCTTCGGCTTCTTCTTTTGGTTGGTTGCGGCTGCGCCGCGCTGTGGCAAAGGGTATCTCACGGAAAATTGTTGACAAGGCATAGCCGATGGTATACGATTCGGAACACGAATCAGTACGAGAATCTCTGCCTGCGCGGGGATAATAAGAGGCAGCGTCGGACTTTGACTAAACGGTCCGTTTCAGACAACGTCCAGGTAATGCTGAATTAAGGTATATACCATGAGAAGAAGAACAATAGGGGCTCTTATAGTAGCAGGAGTAATAACCATTTGTAGTGTATTATATTCAATTTATAGGCCAAATGAAGGCCCCCAAGTAATGAAATATCCTTTCAAACATTCAACAACTAAAGTAGAAGCCAGACCCCATGATAGAGGAGAGGAAATCCGCAAGGAAGAAAGAATAGTGGAATTGGAGGAAAGAATCAAGGAGCTTACAGAGCAGTATGAATCCAGGATTGAATCTTTAGAAACTCTGCTTGCACAGAAGCAACCATTAGCACTAGATTGTATAGAGAATGCCAAGATAGCTGAAGAGGCTCTATCTAATACAGGCATTCATGGACATGTTTATGGTTCTGGTAGGAGGCTGACTCAATACATAGATATCCGCGTAACAGCAGAGAACACTAAAAAGCGTCAATCCGTCACCAGTAATGAAGACGGGTATTACGAAATAAAGAACCTTAGGCCGGGTTTTTATTATACTGAATGCGAGCTTTACCCGGGCGATAGTGTAATGCTCGAAGTCCTATTAGGCAAGATGACCACCCAGGATTTTGGTAGCAAGAACTTAGGCAGGCTTTTTGGCACAGTCTATGATGAAAGTGGTATGCCTGTAAAGGCGAGAATTCAGTTCATGGGCCCGAGATATAACATCATTAGCGCAAATTCTGACGAAAATGGAGATTATCAGGTCTTAGATATGCCGCCTGACCATTATACTGTTTCTATCCGCAAATCCGGGAGTTGGTGGAACATCCCTGCTGCTTCGATAAAGGTCCCGGAGAATCAATCAGAAACGAAACATGATATCCATTTAAGTTCGCTTTCCATATCAGGACATGTATACGATGAGCAGACTCGAGAGCCTGTGCCTAATGTAAAGATACAGACTGATTACGAATCTGATGGAGCTCGTGGTCTAATAATCACAGAGTCAAAAAAAGACGGCTATTTCATACTCGAGGGTTTGATGCCTGATGAAGAATACACGGTTGGATTTTGGCCAGAAGGTTATGCTTATAAGCATATCGTTGTCAGTATGAAAAAACAGAAGATTACAAATTATGATATTGGATTAATCCCTGTAAATCCGCTTTGGCTATTCATAAAAGACCAATTCAATGAACCTGTTGAGGAAGCTATCGTTTATAGCTTAAATAGCGAAAGCGTCTCTATGGCGGTCGGTCCATTACCTCCTGAAAAAGACGGCTTCTTCGTCATACGTAATGTGGGACCAGGGGAATATAAGATAGGAATAACCGCTGACGGGTATGAGCCCTTCAAAGGGACAATCATCCTTCCTAAAAAAGGTTATCCGAAGGATGAACCATTTCAAATAACAATTAACAGATTATAGCAAATACCATCTCAATAAACGCACTACTAAAACCTTTTGATGCATATCCGATGTAGATGCTTCTGGTGGATTTCACGGGTTGCACGGATTACGAAGAAGAAGAAATAAACGAAGGAGAGTTTGATCGCGAATTATACGAATTACGAATGGAAAGCATTACCACGGGGGACACGGGGACTCACGGGGAAAGGAAGAAGAAGCTTTTTCAAACGAGAAGAATTCACCACCAAGACACCAAGAAAGAAAGGATTAGGAGACCACGAGTTTCACTGGTTAGACGGATTCGAGGGAAAGAAGAAGAGGCTTTTTCAACCACGGATTTCACGGGTTGCACGGATGAAGAAGATAAAGAAGAGGCGGCTTCAGACGGGATTAACAGGATTTCCTGCAATCGGGTTTGTGAATGTGTAGACCTGGTAATGTGAAAAAGCGGGCATCCAAGTGTTGCAGTTGGTATAAAATACGCAGTTAAGGTAAGAACAAACCAACCAGTCAACGCAAGGAGGCCCGAGATGCATACTATCGGATTGGACGCTCA
>JACRIR010000077.1 GCA_016215705.1 Candidatus Poribacteria bacterium
ATGGTCGGGTAGTGTTAGTGCCTTACAGCGCTCCCGGAGATGAAGTGTTGCTGGAGGGAGTCGAGAGTCGCAGGGGAGTCAGTTGGGGGAGCATCAAGGAGATTCTTTCTCCGTCTCCTTCGCGGGTCAGTCCGTTCTGTTCGCATTACACACAATGTGGCGGGTGCCAACTGCAGCATATTTCTTATGCGGAGCAGTTAGTGCAGAAGCGTCTTATGTTGGAAGACGCTCTGAAGCGTTTGGGTGGCTTAAGAGACGCGCACGTGGATAGCTGTGTCGGATCGCCCGCGGATAAGGGATATCGAAGCAGAGTGAGGTTTCATTGCCATAGGGGCGAAATCGGTTTTCATGAGTCTCGCAGCAATACGATCCACCCTGTGGATTGTTGTCCTGTACTTTCGGACAAGATAAACGCCTGCCTGAAGCATCTCTCATCATATCTTTCTGAGCATCCCATAAGAGGCTTGTCGGAAATTCATATGATGGAAGACACGGATTCGCATGTGATTCTTATGCTTGAGATGGATGCTTTGCCCGGGGCCGGAGTTGTTGATGGGCTGCGGGGGGCGCTGACAGGGGAAAGGGGAAAGGCGAAAGGGGGAGAAGCAGCCACTGAAGAGGGGAAAGGCGAAAGGGAAAAGGCGAAAGGGGAAGAAGCAGCCACTGAAGAGGGGAAAGGCGAAAGGGGAAAGGCGAAAGGGGAAGAAGCAGAAAAAGAAACGGAGAGATTGCTTAAGGGGGGGTTGAGCCATCAGAATGACGGAGAGCGGGAGAGTGGCGGTGTTTCCGGAGCGGTGGTCAGGGTGGGGAATCAGACGAGGCATTTGTGGGGCGAAATGTATTCCACAGTTTCAGTTGAAGGGCGCGTTTTTCGGGTCAGTCCGGGATCATTTTTTCAGGCAAATACCGGCTTGTTGCCCATTCTCTTACAGCAGGCGCTGAGCGCCGTCAAGGCAGATAGGATTGACACAGGGGTTGAACTCTATGCCGGGGTTGGTCTCTTTTCAATAATGTTTTCAGAAAGAGTAAGAAGGCTTGTGGTTATCGAATGGAATAGAGATGCGGTGGAAGACGCCGGGGTCAATCTGCATACTAATCAGATCAAGAACGTGGAAGTGATTGCCAAATCTGTCGAGGACGCGTTGGATTCGTTGCTTTCCATGGACGCCAAGCCGGAGTTCGTTGTGATGGACCCGCCCAGAGAAGGGTTGTCAAATGCAGTGCGCAGCAAGATTGTGCAGATGTCACCGGAGCAAGTAGTCTATATTTCCTGTGATCCTGCTACGCTGGCGCGGGATATCAAATTCCTTATGGCATCGGGGGAATATGTTCTCGAAAGAGTTCAGCCGCTGGATATGTTTCCGCACACATCGCATATTGAGTGTATTTGCAGTTTGGCTAGAGTCGGATAGCTTGCATTGCGATTTTCGTTGTCCTCGGTGTATAATCTGCTCAAACAGCGCTGTCAAGATACGCAAGAACAATAGCGGGCGCAATGAATTGCGCCTCTAGAGTTAACGAGGGCGCCACGCCATAGTGATTGGATGGTGGCACTCACGTGGCGCAATGAAGTAAGGCCCGGCAATGAGATTGATGGCGGGCGCAATGAACAGAGGCCCCGCAACAATTTTGGACAAAGTGCGTATGCCGCATCTCAGGTTTGAAACAGGGTCCGCCAAGGGCACAACAAACCCGATTTCCTCGAAACGGGTTACCATTGGCCGCTCTCCTCAGAATGACATCGTCATTCACGACGAAACAGTGTCATCTTTTCACGCTGCTATTGCTTTTGTGAACCGGGCGTACTTTGTCGAGGACTGCAATTCCGCCAATGGCACATTCGTAAACGGTGTCAAGATTCACAGGAAACGTTTGGTCGATAAAGACGAGATTCTTGTGGGCAAGACACGATTAAGATATTTCGATGTGCCCGATACCGAAGAGGTGGACGAGATTGCCGTAAAGAGGCGTGATTCGAGAAAGATCGTAAGCGATTACACCCCCAGCACTCCTTCGCCCAAGAGCGTCGAGGGTCTGAGACAGGCGCACGAGAATCTCAGGCGCGTGTATGAGATTCATGGAATTATCTCATCCATTTTCGACATCAAGAAGCTGGCCGAGAAAATCCTCGATATCATTTTCCCGCTGTTCGACGCCGACCGCGGCTACATCATGCTTTTCGACAGGGTAATCGACGATCTCCAGCTTATCGCAACGAAGAAGCGGGAAGGCGCGCATGAGGACTCCGGAGAGGCGGATTTCAGCCGTTCGATCGCCCGGCGCGTGCTTGAGAAAGAGGAGTCGGTCATAACGTCAAACGCACCCGAGGACAAGCGATTCTCGAGCAAGGCGAGCATTCTCGACGCGCACATCAAGTCAGCCATGTGCGTTCCCATACGCGGAAGGAAGGAAAAACTCGGCATTATCTATGTGGACCATCGCGGCGCGGCCGCTCACTTTTCCGATGAGCATTTGCAGCTCTTGACAATGGTCGCAAATTCCACGGGTATCGCGATTGACAATATTCGTCTGTATGAGGACAACCTCAAGATGAATATTCTCAAAGCCGTAAACGAAGAAATGCGGGAGACCAACCGCAAGCTTGTGGAATTGGAGTCATTGAAAGAGGACCTTACGAACATGGTCGTACACGACATGAAGAATCCGGTGTCGAACACAATGATGGCGCTCGACATGATCGCGTATGACCCGGCGGCCAAACTGACGGAGCAGCAGGTCGATTACATGCAAATGGCCAAGCGGAACCAGTTCAAGTTGTCCGAGATGATCACGAACCTGCTTGAGATATCGAGGCTTGAGAGCGGCGGAATCCAAATCAACAAGGTAACAATCGATATGCTTGAGATGATCAATCGGACCATCGAGCGTTACGCCGCGATTACGAGGAAAGAAGAGAAGACGGTGCTGGTGTCGGTGGACGCTGCCGCTCAAACGATCGTGTCGGACGAAAGGTTGCTCGAGCGCATTCTCTCCAACATTCTTTCCAACGCCATCAAACATTCGTATCCCAAAGGGGAGATACTGGTCAACGTGGCCCTACCCGGCGAGGGCAACGGCATTCACGTTTCCGTCAAAGACTTCGGTGACGGCATCCCGAAGGAATTCCATCAGAAGATTTTCGAGAAGTTCTGTCAGGCCGGCCTGAGGGAGTTGGGTCATCGCACTGATACCGGGCTTGGGTTGGCTTTCTGCAAGATGGCTGTCGAAGCGCTCGGCGGCGCCATCTGGGTCGAGAGCGAGGTTCGCAAAGGCAGTTGCTTCACGTTCTCGCTTCCACACGCATCCGCCGTGTCCTTGTCTTGAGAAGGAGTATTTCAAACTCTCTCGAGTTTGTGCGAGAGAGCCGTTCCGAATACCTCGACGACTTCAGGATCGAATTGGCGGCCGCTGCCGTTCTTGAGCTCTTCGAGCGCTTGCCAGGGGGGCATTCCTTTGCGATAGGGCCGGTCTGACGTCATGGCGTCAAAAGCGTCAGCGACCGAGACGATTCGCGTTCCGAGCGAATGTGTCTTCGAGCCATTGCCATTCTTCTGGTCCATTTGAGAGAAGTGCTTGTGGTGCTCGAGCACTATCGGTATCGCTTCCTTCAGCACACCTCCGACGGAATGCAGAATCTTTGCTCCCTTCTCGGTATGCTGGGCCACCTGCATCATTTCTTCCTGCGTAAGGTTGGCGGCTTTTCCGATGAGGCTTGCGCTGATTTCGACTTTGCCGATATCATGGAGAAGCGCCGCGACGCGGATATTTTCGACTTCGTTTCGCGTCAGTCCCATCGCGATTGCGATATCCATAGCATGCTCAGCCACGCGCTCCGAATGTCCTTTGGAATAGCGGTCTCTCGACTCGAGGTACTTCACAAGTATTTCAAGGATTCCGACGTATGCCTGCTGAAGCTCATCGATTCGCTTCTGCTTTTGCTCATACAAGGTGCCGACGATGTAGCTTGTGAGCAGAAGGAAGCCGCTCCAGCCGCAAAGTCCGCTGCCGAGATATCCGAGTCCTCTTCGACCCATGTATGCCTCGGTGTTCATGACGACGAAAAAGACAACTGCGAGAACGCTGAAAATTGCGACGAGGACGGAAGCTTTCTTGCCGATGAAATAGCCGGCGATCAGGACCGGCAGATAATAGAAATTGAGCATCATCATTTTTTCATCGACCAGGTAGGTGATGCCAAAAACGCTCAGCAGGACGATAAGGACGGTTATATCCTCGAAATTATCTATTACAACCTTTTTGAACTTTTCCATGGTTGCTCTCCCGCGTGTGTGTGTTTGCATGCGCAAAGGGGAACATCTGTATCCGAATATGAGTAAAGATGCAAAGTTCGTGCCATTTGGGGTAAATGAATTTGATTGATTCTACGGCAGGAGGCCTGAAAGAGCGTAGGGTGCTTTTGAAGCGCAGCCAGATTCATAACCTATTGTGTGGTAATATGTTCCAGAATGCATCTTCTATGAGGGCCGGCACGCCTTGGCGTTGCAGGAACCCGGAGGCATGCGATGCCGGAAAGCGGGGCACATTCAGATTTGAACTTTGATTGTTCCTGAATGGCCGGTTGTGTTCGCGCGCCGCCAAGAATAATCTTGACACCAATAAGCCATAAATGGTAGAAATGCACCCGAGAAGCAGGCGAAAGGTCAAGGACGAAAGGGGAAAAGCCAAGAGAAGGGATTGCTTTGATCGGCTTGCAATGACCATATTGGGTTCGCTCTTTCTTTCACAATTAACCACGCCCGAGGCGTGATCATGCGCTCGCAAGAAACAGACATTGGAGCATTTGCGACAAAAGGCAAGAAGTGACTCTTACAAAGGCGGAAGGATATGATATGAAGTCGTTCAACAAGAAAGGTGACGGGGGGATGACGAGTCTGCTATTCGGGCACCGCGTTCCGAAGCACTCCCCGCGAACGGAGGCGTATGGGGTGATAGACGAGGCCAATTCGGCTCTCGGCCTGGCCCGCGCGCTTGTTTCCAGCCAGGAACTCAAGCAGACTATCCTCACCATACAAGAAGAACTCTTCATAGTAGGCTCCGAATTAGCGACATTGCCGGATGAGGTCTCGCGGCTGAAAACGGTTATCACTGAGTCGCACACGCTTCGTCTCGAGGGACTGATAGACGAATATCAGAAGCTTGTTGATATGCCGAGGGCTTTTGTCGCGCCGGGAGGCAGTCCGGGCGCAGGCGCGCTCGATCTCGCCCGGGCGATAATCAGGCGAGCGGAGCGGCGCATCGCAAAGCTTTTTCACGAAAAGGAGATGAGGAGTCCCGAGATTCTGAGTTACTGCAACCGCTTGGCCGACCTGTTGTTCACGGTTGCGCGCTTTGAAGAGAAGACCGGAGAAAAGGGAAGGAAGACGAAAGGGAGAGAATAAGGAGGAACCCATGGATTTGCAATTGAAGGGCAAAGTGGCTGTGGTAACCGGAGGCGGTCGCGGCATTGGGCTGGCGATGGCATTGGGACTGGCGGAAGAAGGCGCACACGTAGCCGTTGCCGAAATCGATGAAGAGAGCGCCGAGAAAGCGGTTGCGGAAATCATGAAGCGAGGCATCAAGTCTGTTGCGGTAAGAACCGATGTTACGCAGCCGGCAAGCGTCAAGGCAATGGTGGAGCGTGTCGAGGCCGAGCTTGGGGGGATTCAGATACTGGTCAACAATGCCGCCAGGCTGCCTGGTTTCCTGACGTTTGTCGAGGAGAAGAACAGTGGTGGGTCTGCCGAGCTCTGGGCCAATATTGTGGACGTATGCTACCATGGCGTGATCAATTGCACTGCCGCCGTCATCGAAGGCATGGTCGAGCGCAAATACGGAAAGATAATCAATATGGCCTCCGACGCCGGCAAAGTGGGCGAGCCCCGGCAGGCCGTTTATGCGGGCGCGAAAGGCGCAATCATAGCATTCACAAAATCAATCGCGAAGGAAGCGGGCAGATATGGCGTCAATGTCAACGCTATCTGCCCCAGCATGACCAAGACAGAAGCTGTCCGCCAGATGCTCTCTGCGGATTTCGAGGCAAAAGTCGTGAAGGCATATCCGATGCGGCGTCTGGGCGAGCCGCAAGACATTGCAAACCTTGCCGTGTTCCTGGCATCGGACTGCGCAGGCTGGATCACGGGCCAGGCTATAAGCGTAAACGGCGGATATGCCACAGCTTGAAATAGGCGAAAGGCGAAAGGGCAAAGGCGAAAGGGGAGAGGAGCTAAAGAAGAAAAGAACCAAAAAAGGGCAATTTACAGATACTCTACAGCGGGATTCATGGTCCGGGTTCATAGTTTATGGTTGAGAAGAAGGGAAAAGAAGAGAAACAGACGGAGAGGATTTCCATGATGGCACGCATAAAGATCGACACTGACCGTAGAATCGGAACAATCAACCCAAACATTTACGGCGGATTCATTGAGCATCTCGGGCGCTGTATCTACGGCGGAATATATGAGGAGAACTCACCTCTTTCGGACGAGCGAGGATTCCGGAAAGACGTGCTCGAGGCGATGAAATCACTCCGGTTGCCGAACCTGCGCTATCCGGGAGGCAATTTTGTGTCGGGTTATCATTGGTTAGACGGGGTCGGTCCGAAGGACAAGCGTCCGCGCCGCAAAGAACTGGCGTGGGGGGTGATCGAGTCGAACCGGTTCGGGACTGATGAATTCATTGAGTATTGCCGCGCCGTTGGGACGGAGCCGTTCCTGTGCGTCAATTTGGGGACCGGCACTCCGGAGGAGGCGGCAGCGTGGGTGGAGTACTGCAACGGAACCGACGATTCGTACTATGCGAACTTGCGCCGCGCGAACGGACATCCCGAGCCGCATGACGTCAGATTCTGGGGACTCGGGAACGAGATGGGTGGGTTTTGGCAAATCTGCGCCAAGAATGCAGAGGACTATGCGAAGACAGCGGTCGAGGCGGCGAAAATGATGCGGTGGGTGGACCCGTCAATCAAGCTGATAGCCGTGGGCGCACTCAGCTATGCGAACCCGCCGTCGTGGAATCTTGAAGTTCTCGAGAAGCTTGCCGGCTACGCCGATTATATCGCCCTCCACATTTATGTCGGCAATTCAGACTACTACAACAATGTGGCGGCGCCGCTCGTTGCGCAGAAACAGATCGACCTGTTCAATGCCACAATCACGGTCGCTCTCACAGACAAGAAAGTCCCCCGTACCGAGATCGCGATGGATGAGTGGAACGTGTGGTACCGCACATTCGGCTCGGAACTCGAGGAGCGTTATAATATTGCCGACGCGCTGGTTGTGGCCGGGTTTCTCAATGTGATGCACCGCAACTGCGCCACTGTCACTCTTGCGAATCTGGCGCAAATGGTCAACGTGCTCGCCCCAATTGTCACGAATGGCCGGGGCATGTTCCTGCAAACCATATACCATCCGCTGAAACTGTATCGTGATCACTGCCTCGATGTCGTTCTCGACGCATTTATCGATTCGCCCACCTACCAGTCCAAAATCTTCGGCGAGCTTACCTCCACGGGCGAAGGTACACCATTGGAGACGGTTCCTTATCTTGACGTGTCTGCGACGACCGTTGAGAATGCAGCCCGGCTGGTTCTCGCGGTGATAAACAGGCACAAGGACAAGGCCATGAAGACCGAGATCGACCTGAGCGGTTATCCACCGAATTCGAATGGGGTGGTTTACGAGATAAACGGTGTGGCGGCGGAAGCGGAAAACTCTTTTGACGAACCGGATAAAGTGAAGACCGTGGAAAAACCTCTGCGCGGAGTATCAAGCAAGTTCACGTATTCATTTCCGGCGCATTCTGTGACGCTAATAGAACTGACGCGCATTTAAGAGCAATTTCAAACTGCAAAGGGCCTCAGGCCCGAGGCGCAAAGAGAAACCTTTGTTACCCTTTGCGCCCTTTGCGCCTTTGCGGTCTAATGGGCTTGTTCATACTATCATTTTGGGAGAATCCTATGCCCGACTTTCAGCCTGAGAGCACGCCCATCTTTGCCCACCCTGACCGGACGTATCACTATCTTGAAACCTGTAGCTCAGCGGAGAAAGACGGCTCAAGCGCCGTCTTTGGCGGAGTCCTCGAGAGCGGCCGGGAGATATCGTTAGTCGTCTCGGTGACTACACCGAATATCATTCGCGTTCGTTATGACGCAACCGGCGGCAGCGTCGAGCATGAGACACCGTTTATTGTAAGGGGGGAATCCGAGCCGCCGCGCTTTGAGATTCGTGAGGACTCCGAATCTTACTCTTTCGATACGGGAGCAGTGATCGTTCATGTGATCAAATCACCGTGGCAGATGTCAGTCACTGATTCATCCGGCAACGTTCTCTTTCAGCAGGAAGTCCGCGACAAGGCATTTGTGATTCCGGTGACATATCCGACGGGCTTTTCAGAAGGGTCAAACGGAAGCGTTGGCGCGCATGAGAATTTCTCACTGCTGCCCGACGAGCATCTGTTCGGGCTCGGCCCCAAGGGAATGAGTTTCAACAAGCGCGGCACGCGGTCGGTGATGTGGTGCTCGGACACGTTCGGCACGAACACCACGGAACTGTCGTATATAAGCATTCCGTTCTTTGTGAGTTCGCGCGGATACGGCCTTTTCCTGAACTCCGGCGCGAAAAGCATTTTCGAGCTTGGCTCGTATTCGGCCGCGGCAGGAAGCGTATGGGTCGATTCGCCGCTGATGGACTATTTCCTCATATTCGGCAAGACACCTGCGGAGATTATCTCCGGCTACACGTGGCTTACCGGCAGGCCGCCCGTGCCGCCGAAATGGGCGTTCGGCCTCTGGATGTCGAGGTGCTGGTATTTCGACCGTCCTACCATCGAAAGCGTGGTCGAGAGAATGCGTTCGCTCGGAATCCCGCTCGATGTCGTCAACATTGATCCGGCATGGCTCAAAGACTGGCCCAAGAGACGGCGGCCCGGTTGCGAGTTCGAGTGGAATACTGCCGACTTTCCTGATCCCGAAGGATTCCTGCGCGAGCTTCGAGAGAAGAACGTGCGCGTTTGCTTGTGGGAGAACCCCTATGTGCCGCTCGACAGCAATTTTGGGAGGGAAGGCGAGAGAAAGGGCTATCTCGCAAAAAACCCGGATGGCTCAGTCGCAGAGCCCGATCATCCGATATGCTCCGATATGGGGCTTATTGACTATTCGAATCCCCATGCGGTCGAGTGGGTGAAAGAGGCTCACCGCAGGCTCATGCGGCAAGGTGTAGCGGCTTTCAAGACGGATTACGGCGAGGGTGTTCCCGAAAGCGCAGTGTTCCACAATGGAAAGACCGGCCGCGAGATGCACAACGTCTACCCTCTCCTTTATAACAGGGCCGTGCACGACGTCATTCGAGAGGTCAACGGCGAGGCCATAGTATTTGGCCGCTCGGGGACCGCGGGCTCGCAGAGGTATCCGATTCAATGGGCGGGCGATTCGCAGTCGACCTTTTCCGGAATGGCCGCTGCGCTCAGGGGTGGGCTGAGCTACTCTCTGTCAGGCGGCGCACTGTGGAGCCACGATATCGGTGGATTTGTTGCGCCCGGAACCATCGCCGACGTGCCACCGTCACGGACTCTTTACATCCGGTGGGCACAATTCGGACTATTGAGTCCGGTTGCGCGATTTCACGGAAGGAGTCCGCGCGAGCCGTGGGAGTTCGGGGAGGACGCAGTCAGAATCGTTCGCAAGTTTGCGTTGCTCAGGTCGCGTCTGATTCCCTATATTTATTCATGCGCTCACGAGGCGAGCCGAACCGGCATGCCGATAATGCGGCCGCTCTATCTCGAGTTCCCGGATGATCCTCACGCGCCGCATGAGGACCTCGAGTATCTGTTGGGACGTGAGTTGCTGATTGCGCCGGTTTTCAACGAAGTGGGGGAGAGGACCGTTTATCTTCCGGCAGGCGAATGGACCGATTTCTGGACCGGCTCCGTTCATGCGGGTCCCGTTTTCCTTAAGCTGAACGTTCCACTCGACAGCATGCCCATATATGTAAGAGAAGACTCAATTCTTCCGCTGTGCAAGGAAATGCAACACGTTGAAGAACAGCCGTGGGACGAAGTCGAAGTTCACATCTACTTGAAACAACGCGCGGCATTCTCATTGTTTGACGGAAGCGAACAAACCGACTTTGAGGCATCTCGCACGGCCGATCACATTCACATGGCCATTTCTCAATCGACGAGAACGTACCATGTCGTTCTACACGGGCTCAGCGACGTAGAGGACATCAAGTTCTCCTGCAATATTCCAGACCTTACTTGGGAACACCGACTCTCCTGAGAAAGGGGAAAGACGAAAGGAGCAAGGGTAGAGGGATTCCTTATCGGCGCCCATCGGCGTCGCTATAGCATAACCACACAAACTCCCAACCGCAGAGGACGCTGAGGGGGGAAGACACTGACATTCTCAAGTTTTCCTCTGCGGCTCTTTGCGACCTCAACGGTTGCTCTCTTGCTTCCAAAACGCATGAAGATATTGGTAGCGTAACGCGGGAACGCAACGACAAACGCATCAAGCGCGTGGTTTTCGGCGGCGGGGGGATGTGGTGGTTCGATATGTCGCTCTGTCGTCGAATACTAATTGAGGTTGACGATCTTCAAAGGCGCTGGCGTGGGTCAAATACTCTTGTGCCGAACTGCTCTTGTTCAGCTTTTCAGCCACTCGCATGAGGTCAATCCGGTTGAGGACGTCTATCTTTATCGGACGTTTTGAGTCGAAAAAGATAATGGAACGCAAAAACCGTTGGCAAATATCCGAGTTCAATAGCTCACATATGAAGCGGGCCTCGTCTTCGGATTTGCAGGGAATGAAGTAGCATGTATCGTCAAGCGCTATGGGTTTCCCGCGAAATTGTCCTATCGCCTCGAAGCGGCAGGTTTTGTACAGGCCGGATATTGCTACCTTCCAGGGCGCGAAAGTATAGTCGCCGATGCCAAAGACAGAGAAACGGGCGCGTTCTTCGTAAATAATGCTTCTCCGTTTGTCCAGTGTTTCGGCGTAGCGCACAAGATACTCCCACGTCTTGGGCGCAACGGCCGCAATTGTCGAGGTGTCATCCGACGGTTTCTTCTGAGTGATAAGGACCAATTTATCCGGCGTCGTGCGGCCATTGGCAATGTCAGATGACTTCAAGAGCGGGAAGAGATAGGTTGATTCTAAATCGCACTCCTGGCGTTTCCCGTTGATGAGGCGCCGCCCTTGTCGAGTAAACTCCATGACGGAGGCTGCGTCGTGCTTCACTCCGGATCGCCATGTATAGTAGGCAGTCCCCTCGATGTCTCGCAAGCGGAGGTACTCGTCAATGTCGGCTACAAGCTCCTTTCCCGCCAGCCCTATGGTCGAAATCTTGCCGTTGAAGGAAAGGCCGGGATAGACGGGCGCGGCCGGTGTCGGTTCATTGACACCGGTATGTATGATCAGGAGACAAGCGTCCACCGAGACCCCGAAGTGTTTCTGTGCATCAATCAGATGGAGTGAGCATCGCCCTGTGTTCAGCTTGTTCACCCACGCATGGCGAAGGACTTTTCTTGCGGTAGATGTCTTGCAGAGCATTGCCAGGCACGCGGGCCTTCGGCTCAATGCTTCGGTAAGCCTGATAAGCATCCATTCCGAAATATCAAAATTGGCTTTACCCGTCTTCGCCGCGAAACCATTGTGCCGCTGGAAATTGCTCTTCTCCGGGAGGTTGTTACCGCCCAAAGCGCCGAGCGCCGAATTGGTGACCCAAGGGGGATTTCCTATGATAAGAAGGCGACTTCCCAAATCTTTCAGGAATCCGTGCCAATCAACGTGAAAGAAATCCTTACACTCAATCTGTGTCATCCTTCCGTTTCGATGCGGAAGCGTCTTGCGGAGTTCCTCAATATATCGAGGGTCGATATCGAACGCATGGAGAGTATGCGCGCGGGGGAATGCCTCGATTGCTGTGACGACAAAGCTCCCCTGACCGCAGTGGGTTCGACGATGACTTCGGGGGTTTCTCCGCTGTCGCGAAGAAAAGCGGCAAATTTTCTTGTTAGATCAAGAGGAGTCTGGAAATCCCCAAACTCGATTTTCTTTGTCGTGTTCATCATGCGATTCGGTCTATGCCGTCCACAATGGAGTGATTCTTCGCCTCGCTCCTAAGAAAGCGGCGATTGTCGCCCTGAATTGGGGGACACATTGCGGCAAGGTGTCCCCCAATTAAGGATGGGCGCATCCATCATTATTCCATGTGTTGCATTATCATTCCGGCCACGTCGGTGATATTGAGGTTTTCGGGAGGTTTGTGGGCGGACCAGAGGAAGGCGTCGTCCCATGTGTGCATGCCGGTGAGAACGCTGCGGCCGAACAGTTTCGGTTGTTTAAGCGAGCCTTTGATGTCGAAGCCGTAGTTAGAGACAGCCACGAGGTCCGGCCCTTGAGAAGCAAAAGGGCCATCATACACTGCGTCTCTCTCGAATACATGTTGCATTATGCGCTCGCCGTCTAATGAAAGCTCGCTCAGGCCCGCCTTTATGTCTGTGAGAATGGGCCGGACGTCTTCCGGTTTGACGGAACCTTTCGGATGCTTGCCCACCATGTTCAAGTAAATACGCGAGGGGTCGAGCGCGAAGGCGCGTGTGCCTTCGGCAATGGCCTCGATCGAGTCGGCGTCAGGAGTCTGAAGCTTAAGGAACCCCTCTTTTTTCAGCCAATTATTCAGATAGAACTCTTGCCTCACTCCGGTAAAGCCGTGGTCTGAAAGGATGAAGAAGCCGGGAGTCGGGTCGGCTGTGTCGGTGAGCTTTCGGAATCGCGAGTACATGCGGCCGACAAAAGCGTCCACTCTTCGATAGTAGTCCAGAAACATCTTGTGATACGGATGCGTCTCATTGTCGAGCGCGTCCCAGAGATAGTGGTGTAGCCTGTCGGTTCCTGTGACAACGACCTCGAAGAAATCCCAATCCTCGTTTTCCCAGAAATAATTCGTGATGCGCTCGCGCGAATCGAGAGTTTTGACAAGCTCGCCGGTCAGGTAGGCGTGGTCTTTCGCGCGCGTCGTGTCAATGTCGATGATGTAGCCATCCTGCTCGAGTTTCGGAAGGATGGACGGCGGATGAACGGCCTTGCATAAACTTATTGCCACGAAGCCCGAAATGAGGACTCCTTCGATCGGGCGGGCAGGATACGTCGAAGGCTGATTGATGACTACGCTTCGCTTTCTGCGCTCGCCAATTTTGTCCCAAATGGTTGGCGCGCGAAGGTCACCGAATGACGGGAAGCGCAGACTGTAGGAATTCGGTTTCAGGTCGGTGAATCCGAAAATGGAATGCCAGCCCGGGTTTTTGCCGGTCATGAAGCTTGGCCAGCTTACGGCCGAGATTTCCGGCAGGGTCACACACATCTTGCTCAGGTGTCCCGCGCGGACTATTTCCGCAAGTGCGGGCATTGTGCCGTCTTCGGTGAAACGTTTTACGAGCGTGTATGGGACTCCGTCGAGACCGATTACGCAGACCTGCTGCTTCTTCTTTCTCCAGAATGGCGACATGTTGTTCCCTTTATGAAAGATGACTTCTGTCCTACCCTTTAGGAAATCTTGGAAAGCAATCGTGCGAATGAATTCGCACCCACAAAGGGCGCAATGAATTGCGCCCCTACAGGCATTGATTAAGAAGTTTTGTAGGGGCGCGATTCATCGCGCCCAAGATTGGTACTGGTTCCGTGGTTCCATGATACAACGTCTATAAGGTACCCCCCTTTATCAAAGGGGGGATGTAGTCGTCCAATTTCTGGAAGGAAGCCATATCATGACTGTGCCGATGCCAATCCGAATGTGAGATGTAGGCGTCCAATTTCTCGAAGGAAGCCATATCCCCTCAATGAATGAATCCGGATTCCCTCCTTAATAAAGAGGGGGCAGAGGGGATTTTTCTCCTAGATATACCCCAGCGAGCGCAGGCGCTCTTTGATTTTTTCTTCTTCCTCGTCTGAGTATTCTTGCTTTCCCGATGGGGGAATGTGTCCCAATATCTCCAACGTCTTGACGATCTTGTTGAGGCTTTGGTCCACCGTCTCTTTGTCGGTCTCGACGACAATTTCGGCGTCCAGCGGCTCCTCATAGGGATCGTCGACTCCCGTGAACCCCTTGATCTCGCCTCTGAGAGCCTTTTCGTAGAGGCCTTTCGGGTCGCGTTTCTTCAGCGCATCAATTGGGCATCTGCAATATATTTCGACAAACGACCCGATAAGCTTGCGGTTCTCGTCGCGGATGGCGCGATAAGGCGAAATGGCAGCGGCTATCGCAACGACGTCGTTGCGCGTCAGCAGATGACAGACAAAGCCGATCCGCCTGATATTGATGTCGCGATCCTCCTTCGAGAATCCGAGCCCCTTGCTCAGATTTGTGCGGATGACATCTCCATCGAGCACTTCTACTTTAAGGCCGCGCTCGAGGAGAATCTCTTCGATCTTTCGCGACAGTGTTGATTTACCTGAGCCGGAAAGGCCCGTAAACCAGATTGTGAACCCTTTCATTTATTGACGCCTCCTAAGAAATTGGTTCATAGTTTAGGGTTCATGGTTCATCGTTGAACCCCGGAAAGCCACCCTGTCAAGTCGTTACGGTTAGGCGATGGGCTTGCCGATCATTTCAACCGGGATATCGATTCCGAAGTGTTTCAATACTGACGGCGCGATATCATAAATAGAATAGTTGCCTCTGCCACCGGGCTTTTGGCCGGGAATGCTCCAAACGAATATGCCTTCTTCCGCGTGGTTTGCATCATCGGGGCCGGTATCGTTTTCATACAAGTAGATCGAGTCCATTCCGACCGAACCCGCCGAACGCCAATCCAGATTGCCCAAATAGACAACGAGGTCCGGCGGAATACCATTTGTCGCGCGATATACTTCTTCGGGCTTAAAAGCCTTTGTGTTTATACATTTACCGCTTTCGTCAACGATTGCTTCGAGGCGGGCCTTGAGTTCGTTGCGCACTGCCTCATAGTCCTTCTTGGGAATGATTCCTTTTGGCTCCCTGCCCTCGACGTTCATGAAAATGCGGCTGTAGTAACCGCCCTCTCCCCAGGCTTTCGTCTTGCTCCAATCGACCATGTCGGTCTTGAACTTCTTCTGTTCAGTCGGCTTTTCCTTGAGCGTGAGGTAGCCTTCACGCTGGAGCCATTCGTTTATGCAGATTGCGCCCACCATTGTCTTCGCGCCGTGGTCTGAAACAATCATGACGGAGGTGTCGGACGGCAATATTTCCAACGTCTTCCCGATTTCGGCATCGACGTTTACATAGTAATCGTGTATCGAGTTTTCGTACTTATTCCCGGGCTCGTAAAGGCGGTGAGCCTTATCGGAGTATCGCCAGAAGCCGTGGTGGATGCGGTCTATTCCCATCTCTACCATAATCGCAAAGTCGTAGGAGTCCTTGCGATAAAAATGACGGAACGCCTTGAAGCGGCGCTCGGTCATCACGTAAATGGCTTTCAATAGATCATCTTTCTGATCGGTGCGAAAATCCTCTACGTCTATGATGTAATTACCGTCGGCCACCCGGTCGAGTTCCGCCTTGATTTCCTCCGGAAACGTATATGAGGCGTTCTTGTCAGGGGTTAGAAAGCAACCGACGAGCATGCCGTTCAGCGGGCTGGGCGGATACGTCTGGGGCACTCCGAAGACGAGCGAGCGCAATCGGTGTCGGGAGAGGTGATTCCAAAGAGTCTTCGCCTTGACGTATTTCGCGTTGGCGAAGTACAAATCTTCATAATCATAACTGCGCCGATTGCGGAAACCGTAGAACCCGAGCATGCCCGGGTCGTGCGAGGTCATCATTGAAGTCCATGCCGGCACTGTGATTGGGGGAACCGTCGACTTGAGCGGGCCGTGGAGTCCGCTCCGGGCAAGCCGCTTGATGTTTGGCAGATCGTCTATCCACCGGTTGAACACAAGGTCCGGTTCAGCGCAGTCGAGTCCGAAGATAACTAATTTGGCCACGTAATAGCTCCTGTCTGAAGTTGTCCATCCTTAATTCGGGGACACCATGTCGCATGGTGTCCCCGAATTAAGGATAACGGGGGATTCTCCGCTGACTTCTACTCCTCTTTTTGCATTGCCTTCATCAACAGTTCCGCCACCTCCGGTCGCGTAAACTCCGGTGGCGGCGTCTGGCCGTTTTTCAACATCTCGCGCACTTTCGTTCCGCTGAGAACGATATGGTCCGGGCCACTGTGCGGACACGTTTTTGTCGATGCCATGCCGCCGCATTTCTTGCAATAGAAGGCATTGTCGAAGAAGAGCGGCGTTATCCCGAGTTCTTCCGGCTCGAAGTCACGAAAGATGCGATGCGCGTCAAACGGACCATAGTATGACCCGACGCCCGCATGGTCTCTTCCCACGATGAAGTGGGTGCATCCGTAGTTTTTCCTGATGAGCGCATGGAAGATCGCTTCCCTCGGGCCCGCATAACGCATCGCGGCGGGGAAAACGGAGAGCGCGACGCGGGTGCGCGGATAGTATTTTTCGAGGAGCACCTCATAGCATTTCATTCTAACTTCGGGCGGAATGTCGTCACCCTTGGTTTGTCCTACGAGCGGATGGATCAGAATTGCATCGACGATCTCGAGCGCGCATTTCTGCAGGTATTCGTGGGCGCGATGTATCGGATTGCGGGTTTGAAACGCCGCAATCTGCTGCCACCCTTTTGACTTGAAGAGTACGCGGGTCTCTTTGGGGTCGAGCCGATAATTATTGAAAAGCTGGTGCTTTGGTCGATGCAGGAGGCTTATCTTGCCACCCAGATAGACGTCCCCGATGCTTTGCAGATATTGGTTTCCGGGATGCGCGCTATCGATTGTCCGAAGGACAACGAGTGCCTCGCGTTCCTTGTCAACCTCAAACTTATCTTCGAGATGGAGCACCCCCAGCAGGCTGCTCTCCATGTCGAGAAGCGCGATATCTGAGCCGATCTCGTATTGTTCGCCTCCGCCTTCCTTGACCGCGAGGACGACCGGAATTGTCCATGGGAGTCCGTTTGGGAGCCTCATGAGGTCCAGGATACTGACATATTCTTCGCGGGTCATAAAGCCTTCAAGCGGGCTCATGGCGCCGGTCGCAATCATTTCGACGTCACATACTTCACGAGCGTTCAGAGAGATGCGCGGCATATGGGGTGCGCGCTCTTCAAGGGCCTCGCGTTCTTGTCCCTCGACCATCCTGCTAACCAGTTGCCCGCCGTGAGGTTTGATCATCCAGCGAATCCTCTCAAACAGACGGTAGAATCGGGTTTCCTTATTCTGCGAATCAGTCTAATCATTTTATGGATATCCGGCCTTTCCTGTCAAGGAATATGAAAGTAAGCAAAGGAGATGCCAGAGAGACGGTTCAGTGGCAGAAACCTAGTGGCAGGAGCGGAGGAATAGGACCGCCGCCGTTCTTTTTGGATTCCTCCGGAGAATCATCCGAGGAACAGGGACCGCCTTTTCTTCAGGAGCGAGTCCACCATGTCCTGTATCGTTGAGCGGAGCTGCCTGTTGAGACGGTTAATGATGACGTTATCCTTCAGGGCGGATTCGTCATATTCATCGTATCTGATGACTTCGCCTACATTGATGTACCATTTCGTCGGCAGTGGAACGAGACCAAGGGGGCCCAGCCACGGGAATGTCAGGCTTATCGGGAACAATGGCATACCGAAGAATTTCCCGAGCCAGTTCGCGTATCCAAGCACAACATATATTTCTTCAGCGCCGACAACGGCGGTAGGCACCACCGGCGAATGTGTCCTTATGGCCAGTCGGATCACGCCACCACGGCCAAAACGCGCTAGATTGTAACGGTTCCCGAACCCTTTGGCCATGCCCTTTATTCCTTCGGGAAACACACCCACCAATTGATCTTGTCTGAGCAGCCTCTCAGCATTTTCCTGGCATGCCCTCACCTGCCCAAAAGCGTTCATGAACGCTGTCGCGAAGGGAAGTTGTCCGAACCAGTCCTCGATCATGAACCGGGCAACGCGGTGGGCCGGGTGAATCTTGAAGACGGCGGTCGCAATCATGGCGCCGTCAAAGGGGATTACGCCGGAATGGTTCGCGACAATGAGAGTGCGGCCCTTGCCCGGAATATTTTGGAGGCCCGTCGTCTCCACTCTCCAGTACGTCTTATAAAGAAACATCACGAGCTTTTCCAGCGGACTTTTATCGATTTCTTTGTCGGAGAATTTGCCGAATTCGTCCATGTGCTCGAGCATGTCGATCAGTCGTTCGTAATCGTGCGGCCGCTGACCCGGCAGAACTGAGAGGAACATGTCCACCAGACGTTTTTTCTCAGGTTTCGTTCGACGGGTCGGTACGCGGGAAGGCGCGGGGGCAGTCCTGCGCCTGGGTTCCTTCGGCGATTCCTCCATATCCTCCTCGCTCTGCAATTTGTCCGATCCTTTGGCTTCGGAACGTGACTTCCTGCCGGATTCGATTCTCTGTTTAAGCTTTTCTTCCAGTCCGGCGAGTTTCTCCTCCAGCCTCTTCTCAATTCGAGTCGCGACTGCCTCGACATGCGCGTCGGTTGAGGCGGGCTCAGTTGTCTCGCTCTCGGCGACCAGGCGAAGTTCCTCGTCCTTAGTTTCGCCGTTAGATGAATCCGCGACAAGGTTTGTTTTTTTTCGGATTTCGGTGGTCATTATTGTTCGCCCCCCATCGAATCAGTTTGTCGGCATTCGTGAACTATTCCTCGTCTGCGACGCCGGCGAGAGCCGCGACTTCTTCTTCCGACGGCTCTTCAGGTTCCCTCACGTGCCGCACGCGGCCGAGGCGCTTGGCTTCGAGGAAATCCTCGAGAGCATCCCATGCGGTCTTTTTTGCCTCGAACCCCATCACTTCCTTTGCTCTCGAGCCGTCAGCGAGACAGTGGTATCTCAAAAAGTCGAGGTGCTCAGCAGGGAAAGGTCCCACTTTTGCGATCCACAGCGCTGTAAAGAGGGCTTCAGCCGCCGGATATAGCAAGGGCAGGCGGGGTTTGTTGGCAAGCTTCAGGATCATGCTGAGGGGAATCGCGCGTTTTCCGACAATGTTGAACACGCCGTGGAAGTCTTCGTCCATGGCGAGCTTGAAGGCATCCAAAACGTCTTCTTCTGAAACGAATTGAACCAGAGGGTTATAACCGAGTACAGTCGGGCACACCGGCATTGAAAGATAGTGGGTCCAGCAGTTCTCAACCGTCGGCCCCATGATACTGCAATGCCTGAGCACGGCGACGAGGGTGTTCGGGTTGTTGTTCCAGAAGCGCAGCAACTGCTGTTCAACTTCGACTTTGTCCAACTGGAATTCGTAGTCCATCCGCGGGCGGGGGCGATAGTCTTCCGTCATATAGTGGGGGTTGTCGAAGTGAGCGCCGTACACCAGGGTTCGGCTTGCAGACACTATCTTGCGGACTGGAACTTCCGAGCATGCCGACAGCAGATGCATTGTTCCTATCGAGTTGAGCTCGTGCGCATAGGTAGTGTCCTCGATCGGCCTCTGAAAGAATCCGGCATTTACCACGATGTCGGGTTTTTCTTCGTTTAGAACTTCAATGAGCATCTCGTCGGCGCGGGGATTGGTCAAGTCAACCTTGTAGAATTTCATTTTTGGAAACTTGAAGGAAGGCTTGTGTATGTCGACTGCGACAACATGCTCGTATCGATCGTCAGACTTGAGACGCTTGAGCAAGCAGTTGCCGACAAACCCGGATGCTCCCGTCAGCAGCACGCGTTGGCTGCTTGTGCTTCCCTCCACCCCGTTTCCACTCGTTTCCTTCTTGTGAGCCCTGGCCATCTTGGGAACCCCCCACTTTTCCTACACTTCGTTTGGCGAAGGACTATTCTCTCATTTTCGGGAATGCAAGTCAAGGACTGCGTCAAACATAAATCCGACACAGATAATTTACCATGATAATGATTTCTAGGCAAGGGGTTTTCGGCTGATTTTCGAGAAAAAAGATGAAAATAGGCAAGTTCCGGATGTGATGGAAATGGTTTCCTCTTTTGCCCCGGTACTTCTTAGGAGACCGGGACCTTCTCTTGTAGCTTCTGCATCTCCGCCTCTATGCTTTCTCTTTTTTGGCGAGCCTGTGTCGCCTGGCTCTCGGCGTCATTGACAGTCTCGCGCATCATCCCGACTTCCGAGGTCAGTTTATCCACATTTGTTTTTGCGCGACCCATCTCACGCTGAGCCGCATCGCGGGCAGGCAAAGTTTCCTGGTATTTGGTCAGGAGTTCCTTATGCTTTTCTTTCAGGGCCGCGATTTCAGCCTCCGCTTTGTCTATCTGTTCCTTGATTTCCTGGCTTGCGCGCTGCCGCTCCTCGAATGATGCCTGCGCCTCGGCCATCCGGGTGGCAAGCACTGCAAGTTCGCGGTCGCGCTCGGTCATCTCGTCTTTGAGGTGTTTGAAGGTTTCTTCAGCGTCAGATTCGGTTCTCGCCGCTCTTTCGAACTCGGCGCGCAAGTGTTTTTCTTTTTTCCTTGCCTCTTCCGCCTCGAGTCTGGCGATCAGTTCGGCCGCCTTGAGCGCGAACTCCTTAGCGCTTGCGCCGTTGCCGGACAACAGAGCCTCTTGTGCTTTCTGCAACAAGTCCTTCGGGTCAGTTCGTATGGAATCGCGCATTTCGTCTCCCTCCTGAATGTGTAAGCTTGTGCCATTGGTGGGCACATGCGCGGATAACACCGGGCCTGACTGTTTATCAGACGCATCGTGTTTTGCGGTCCGGTCCGGAGGCGTCTCGGCGTTCCAGCGCGACCGCCATTCCTCCAATCCCGCAAATGCAATCTCGCCCTCGTCGAGAGATTCTCGCACGAGTCCCGCCAGTTCAGACGTCAGAATCCAAAGACGCTCTTCGAAGTCCGTTCTCCCTTTTGCCGCCGACATGAGGTGTTTCTTCACTTCGAGGCAGGCCGCCTCGAAAGGATCAAGGGATTCGTATCGGGCCACGTCGAGGATTGAATCCACAATCTCGACCAGATGTCGGATAACTTTCTTACGGTCAAGCTTTCCCCTCTTCCACGAGTTTTCGAGAACGCGGAGGTCCTCTCTCAAGTTCTCCAAAAGATCAATCTCGCGCCGGGATTTGTTCCCATTTTTGAAATAGATCACCTATTCTACCTCCTAAGGAAAGGGGAAAGGTAAAAGGAGCAAGGCGAAAGGGAAAAAACACGAAAAGGAGAAAGAGAATAGTCTCTGCTTCCCAAATTTCACCTTTCTTTCATAAATTGGCCACGTTACCGGCGTGGTCAGGCGCTCCTAAGTTCCAGACATCTGCGCTCGAAGCATCGTTCGTATATTGAGGGGAGAGCAATATCTATACCAAAGCACGACGGCAGCATGCGCAGTGATCCTGAGCGGCTCAAACGCTTGCAGGTCGCGCACGGAGTTTATCCGAAGGGACTCTCCGGTTACTAAGTCGCTAAGATAGTATTTCTCAGTATCTTACAACTATTCTTCTATCCGGGAAACCTATGACTCCGCAAGGGCAGCAGACCACGGGCAGAGTCTTCTGTGAAACCGCGGCACAGGCGATGACAGGTGGAACAAGATACTTTGTCGTCGTACAAAATTGGTCTGTCATCACCCATGTTGTCCTGAGTCATCGACCTGCCTGCGACAGGTCAATTGTGGAGGAAACGAAGCAATCTTTCTGTTTCTTGGGCCTTCACTGATTTCGCCTTGCTCCCCTTAAGTCTTTCCCCTGTTCATGTCGTGTCGAAACTTCTGGAATTTTCTTGGGCTTTCTGGTAAACTATGGGCAACGCCTAATTGAACCGGCAAAAACCCCTAAACAGGTTGTCTGTCCGAAAGCACACCTATTCGGACTGCTGACCCGGTTCAATCTCCCGGCAAAGTAAAAACTACGGTGTTCTGGGCATGCCTGCAAGGCACGCCTCCAAGAAGGAGAGACTCGCATGGGGAACAACTATTATCGGATCAACAAGCGTGACGTTGATTTTGTCCTGAACGAGCAACTCAAGATCGAGCAGCTCTGCGAGCTTGAGAGATTCAAGGATTTTTCGCGTGATGATTTCGACATGATTATCAGCGAATCGATCAAGTTCGCGCAGGAAGTGCTCGGGCCTCTGAATCAGGATGGGGACCGCGAGGGCGCACATTTCGATAAGGGCGACGTGAAGGCGCCGGCTGCTTTCCACAAGCCGTACAAGCTTGCCTGCGATAACGGCTGGGTTGCCATGTCCAACAGTCAGGAATGGGGCGGCCAAGGGCTCCCGACCGTGATTGCGATGGCGGCGGGAGAGATATTCTCCGGCGCATGCACCGGATTCATGCTGTACTTCCCCGGTCCCGGCGTCGGCCACATGGTCGAGAATTTCGCGTCGGATGATCTTAAGAACCTTTTCTGCGAGAAGCTTTATACCGGCGAGTGGGCAGGCACAATGTGTCTCACCGAGCCACAGGCCGGAAGCGCGGTCGGCGACATCAGAACCACCGCCAAGAAAGACGGAGACACGTATCTAATCTCGGGTACGAAATGTTTCATTACTGCGGGCAATCACGACCTGACTCCCAACATTATCCACGGGGTTCTGGCGCGCATCGAAGGCGCTCCGCCCGGAACGAAGGGAATAAGCCAATTCATCGTTCCGAAGTATTGGGTCGAGAAGGACGGCTCGGTCGGCAAGTTCAATAATGTCACATGCGCCGGCATCGAGCACAAGATGGGGATTAAAGCGTCCGCCACATGCACGCTGAACTTCGGTGAGGACGGCCCCTGCCGCGGTTACCTGCTCGGCGACAAAGAAAACCAGGGCATGAAGCAGATGTTCCAGATGATGAACGAAGCGCGTATCACTACCGGCCTGCAGGGGATCGCGCTGGCCGCAGCCGCGTTCGAGAACTCCGTACAATACACGCAAGAGAGGATTCAGGGTGTCGACGTCAAGGCGATGAAGGACCCCAACGCTCCGCGTGTTCCCATCATCAAACATTCGGACGTGCGCCGGATGCTCCTGCAACAGAAGTCGATGGTTGAAGGGATGAGAGCCTTCGCATACAGGCTGGCAATGTTCGAGGACCTCGGCCACTCACATCCGGACGAGGACAAGCGCAAGTTCTATCAGGGATTCGTGGACATCATGACGCCCATCATCAAGGCCTATTGCTCCGACATGGGCTTCGAGATGACCTCCGTCGCAATGCAGTGCTACGGCGGCTATGGCTACTGCCAGGAATATCCGGTCGAGCAGTATTGCCGCGATGCGCGCATAGCGATGATATTCGAAGGCACAAACTTCATCCAGGCGGCGGACCTGATCGGCCGCAAACTCAACATCGGCGGCGGCGTGCTTATGCAGAACTACATGGCATACCTCGACGAGTTTATCGGCGGCCTCAAATCCAACGGCAAAGTGGGAGCGCTCGCGGAGAAACTCGACGCCGCGAAATCGGTCCTTCTAGACACCACCATGAAGATAGCCGGCTTCGCAATGGAAGGCGACCTCGACTACGTCATGTCGATTGCCACACGCTACCTGCACATGTTCGGCGAGATAGTCATCGCGCGCGAGCTCATCGAGCAGGCCGCGATCGCTTCCGAGAAAATGGGAAAAGTCGCTAAGGACAGCTCGGATTACGCCTTTTATTCAGGGAAGGTGCATGCGGCAACGTACTTCGCGAACAACGTGTTGCCGGGCGTTGAAATGAAGGCCAAGATAATCGAGAACCGCGACCGTAGCTGCATCGAGATACCCGATAACGGCTTCAGCGCGTAATCAAGGTTTGTCGTTGGCGCTGATTTATTCGCAGAAGTTTGTGGGGGCGACCCGCCGGGTCGCCCCTACGTTTATGGACTGCCGCCAGTCGGCGCACTCGTTATGCCGATTCCGATCGGGGCGTCCCTGCGTTTATGGACTGCAGGAGAGCGCGGCGGTTGGGCGGCAAATTGCAGGCCGCCCCTACGTTTATGGATTGCTGTTTTCGCATCGGACGTCGTCTTATCGTTGTCCTTTGTGATCTTTCCGCCTCGGGCCTGCAACTCTTTGCGAAAAAACCTGCCACAGTAGATTCTGGTTTATTTCGATAGTCTCACGGGCCCGTACGGCGTCTGAATAGAACCCGAGGCGGCTATCTCCGGTTTTCCGGTGACGCCGCTCATAAGCAATTTAATCAAACCATTCGAGGCTGAGACCTCGCCCGAAAGATTGAATTGTTGTGTCTGACCCGCGCGCACGGGACCGGGCGATGATGCGCTCAGGTCGCCGATCCGGACATCCCCGAGGTCGAGGGTGTAACGCAGGCTTCCAATGCCGAGCGGGAACACATTCGGATTCTTGATCTCCGAATCGACGATAACAGTCGCTTTGCTGAGCGAGACGTCCGCAAGCCGAACTTTTAGCGCCGTCAAGAGAGGCGGTTGGAGAATCGGAACCGATCCCGAGTGCGAAACGGGGACTTCAAAGGATTGCCCGAGGGCAGCCAATACAAATGCGCCATGTAGTGTATAGGAGACTTCGGAAGCATTACCGAGACTCTTATATGTGCGCCATAGATCGTGATAGGACAAACGCACGGGGAAACTGACAGTGCCCACTCCGCGCGCCGGTAATTCGGCGGCCGCGGCCATCTCAGAACTCACAAAATCGGAGCCCTGAATCTCAATGCCATATCGTACCCGCGGACTCGGCAGGACCACAGGAAGCGGATTGCGGATGTCGACGTCAAAAGCCATATTGACGCCGTGGAAATCGATTGCCGTAACTCGCGGACGAACAGCCTGCACCGTGGGCCGCAACGTCACCGGCAAAGTCGAACAGCCAAACATCATAGCGCTCACCGCAAGCGCGGTCATGAACGTCCGCATAGCTCGCATATCGCTCTCCTATTTCCTGCTCAATCATACCCTAAAAGGAGCCTGGGCCGCAAACAGGCAACCGGGGTTCTCCTGTAATCCCCTTCATACCAATGTGTTAGATTAGCTCCGCCGAACTGTGTCATTTTGAAGCGATTTTGTCTTCCAAGGCTGGCTTCCAACACTATCTGTTTCATAACACTTTGGTCTATTTATAGTTATATTCATGAACGGCATTGGCATTCATATTGCTCTTGCTAATGATGTCCGGCTAAAGCTCAAGAAGTTTCTCGTGTGATTCGTCCTCGTTCGTGATCCAATCCTTTCTTAGGAGGTTTTATCATATGCGACTTGAAAAGCTGACAATAAAAGCGCAGGAAGCCGTGCAGGATGCTCAACAGATTGCCGAGCAGCACAACCATCAGGCCATCGAGCCGGAGCATTTGCTGCTGGCGCTTCTTCGCCAGCCTGAAGGGATTGTTCCTCCGATTCTCCGGAAGTTTGAAGTCGATCCAAAGCTGCTTGACAGCCGCCTTGAGGACATTGTGCGCGGAATGCCGAAGGTTTACGGTGAGGCAGGCGGCCAGGTCTACGTATCCAACAACCTCTCTCGCGTTTTCAATCGAGCCCAGGCAGAAGCCCAGCAACTCAAAGACGAGTATGTAAGCACCGAGCATCTGCTTATCGCAATAGCCGAGGGCGAAAAGGCGAGTGAAGCGGCCCGACTCCTTCGCGAGCACGGCGTCACACGCGACAACGTGTACAAGGTATTGGTGGAAATCCGCGGCACGCAGCGCGTAACCGACCAGTCGCCGGAGGAAAAATATCAAGCGCTCAAGCGTTATAGCCGCGACCTTACTGAACTTGCGCAGAAGGGAAGACTCGACCCCGTCATCGGGCGTGACGACGAAATACGGCGGCTGATGCAGGTGCTCTCGCGCCGCACCAAGAACAATCCGGTTCTTATCGGCGAGCCGGGCGTCGGCAAGACGGCGATAGTCGAAGGACTTGCGCAGCGAATGGTTTCGGGCGACGTTCCGGAGGGTTTGAAGGAAAAGCGGCTTGTTGCGCTCGACCTCGGCGCGCTTGTCGCAGGCTCGAAGTTTCGGGGGGAATTCGAGGAGCGCCTCAAGGCCGTGCTGCGAGAGATAGAGGAAGCCGAGGGCAAGATTGTCCTGTTCATCGACGAGCTCCATACACTTGTCGGCGCCGGAGCGGCGCAGGGCGCAGTCGATGCTTCGAATATGCTCAAGCCTGCGCTTGCCCGCGGCGAGCTTCGCTGCATAGGCGCGACGACGCTCGATGAATACAGAAAGCATATCGAGAAAGACGCTGCCCTCGAGCGTCGGTTCCAACCGGTCCTTGTCGAGGAGCCCTCGGTCGAGGATACCGTTGCGATTCTGCGCGGACTGAAGGAACGCTACGAAGTGCATCACGGAGTGCGTATACAGGATGCGGCGCTCGTCGCGGCGGCGGTTCTCTCGCACCGTTACATCTCTGACAGGTTCCTGCCCGACAAGGCAATTGATCTCATCGACGAGGCAGCCTCGCGGCTTCGTATCGAGATTGATAGCATGCCGACTGAGATAGATGAAGTCGAACGTCGCATCATGCAACTCGAGATAGAAAAACAGGCGCTCAAGAAAGAGCGAGACAAGGCATCGAGGGAGCGACTCGAAAAACTCGAAAAGGAATTGGCCGACCTCAAGGAGCAGAGCCAACAGATGAAGGCGCAATGGAAGCTGGAGAAAGAGAGTATCCAGCGCGTCCGCGAGATCAAGGAACAGATAGAACGCGCGAGGACTGAAGAACAGCAGGCCGAGCGCGCCGGCGATCTCACCCGTACGGCGGAAATTCGCTACGGTCGCATCATCGAGCTTCAGAAGCAACTTGAGGCCGAGAATCGCAGACTGGCTGACGTGCAGAAGACCAAGAGCTTCCTCAAAGAAGAAGTCGATGACGAGGACGTTGCGGAAATCGTCGCCAAGTGGACCGGAATTCCGGTCTCGAAGCTTCTCGAGGGCGAGATGGACAAACTAGTCAAAATGGACGATAGGCTGCGTCTGCGCGTCGTCGGCCAGGACCACGCGATACATGCTGTTTCCGACGCCGTTCGCCGCGCCCGTGCGGGCCTGCAAGACCCCAATCGCCCGATAGGCTCATTCATTTTCCTGGGACCGACCGGTGTCGGCAAAACCGAGCTCGCGCGCGCTCTTGCGGAGTTTCTGTTCGATGACGAAGCCGCCATGATTCGGATCGACATGAGCGAATACCAGGAGCGACACACGGTCGCGCGGCTTATAGGCGCGCCTCCCGGCTACGTCGGTTACGAGGAGGGCGGACAGCTTACCGAAACCGTTCGCAGAAAACCTTACAGTGTCCTCCTGTTCGATGAGATTGAGAAAGCGCACTCCGATGTCTTCAACGTATTGCTGCAAATCCTCGACGATGGCCGCCTGACGGATGGCCAGGGGCGCACCGTCGATTTTAAGAACACGGTCATCATCATGACTTCAAACGTAGGCAGCCAGCACGTCGCCGAGCTCAACGGCGATCCCGAGAAGACGCGGCAGTTGATGATGGAGGCCCTTCGAAGGCAGTTCAGGCCCGAGTTCCTCAACCGCATCGACGACGTAATCACATTCAACAGCCTGGGGAAGGAAGAGATACGACAGATTGTCGAAATCCAGATGGCCAACGTCAGAAAGCGGCTGACTGAGAAGAGGGTTGACCTGAAATTGACCGAAAGCGCCAAGAAACTGCTTGCCGACGAAGGATTCGACCCCGCATACGGCGCACGTCCGCTCAAGCGGGCCATTCAGCGGATGGTGCTCGACCCGCTCGCGGTCAGAATCCTCAAACAAGAATTCCACGAAGGCGATACAATCGAGGTCGGAAGCACGGATGGCCAGATAAGTTTTCGCAAAGCGGGCTCAGCAAGAAACTGAGGGGTTACCGCTGCGAATGGAAGACAAACTTAGACCTGCCCATGATAATCTCATCGCCATCGACAAGGAATGCCGATTCGATGCGTGTGCCGTTAACCCGGGTTGGTGAGAAGACCGCGAGGTTGGTGATCTGGAAGCCTTTCTCAAGACGGCTGAGAATCGCATGACGGCGTGACGCAAAGAAGCCTTGAATTCTCACGTCGCAGTTCTCTGCTTTCCCAAAAACGACATCGCTTTTGTCGAGCGGAATCAGACCCTTCGGGTCCGGCACACCCTTGATGCGCAGATGTGCTTTTCCGGTCGCTGAAACCTTCTTCTGGATTTTCTGCATCTTCTCGGGCTCGACAAACATGGTGCCGCGCTCCGGCATGTCCATGTCGGGCAACGCGCCTGCGGAGGACGTGTGAACGGCCGAGCCCTTTTTGGAACTGCTCTCGAAAACGAGAATGTGCTTGCCGATGCCTATCTCATCGCCGAAGTTAAGCGCGGCGGGTTGCTCGACGCGCTGGCCGTTGACAAAAGTGCCATTGTTACTGTCAAGGTCGTTAATAGTGAAGGAGTCTTCCTTTTTCTCGACTATGGCGTGATGACGCGATACTGCCAGGTTGTCAATCATAACGTCGCAGTCTTCCGCCCGGCCGATCAGCATTTTCTCTTTGTCAATATCATAGGTTTGCAGCACATCTCGCCCGAAAACAAGCTTCAGCACCGCCATAGCTCTCTCCTCTTTTTGCCTGCCGCCGAGTTGCAGAACCCATTTATCGACAAATTGTTAGTAAATTGTACCATTCATGGTGAAATTTTGCAACCACATTCTTGGGATTGGCACATTTGTTTTTTGCCGGCGATTGATGATAAGCTCTATGCACAAAGGACAATCTGGCGCCGGACGATTCAATTGTTCCGAGTTGGGACAAATTTGGAGGCGATCGTGAACCCCAGCCCGTGAACAACAAACCATGAGAGGAAAAACCAATGAGAATAGCCAAGATCGAGGTTTTCACAGCCAAGCCGCCGCGCGCATGGATGAGCCCCGTCATGACGCGCATCCATACCGACGAAGGCATTACCGGCATAGGAGAAGTGGCGCTCGCCTACGGCCTTGGCGGCGAGGCCGGAGCGCGGATGATCAAGGAAATAGCGGCATTCCTGCTGCTTGGCGAGGACCCTTTCCGGATCGAGTATATCTGGGACAGGATGTTTCGCGACACCTTCTGGGGACAAGGGGGCGGGCCGGTTGTTTACGGCGCAATGAGCGCTATCGATGAGGCCCTATATGACATAAAGGGCAAGGCCCTGAAAGTGCCCGCCTACGAACTGCTCGGCGGCAAGTGCCGCGACCGTATCCGCCTCTATGCGAACGGCTGGTACGTCGGCGCAGCGGAACCTCACGAATATGCAGAGGCGGCGCGCAAAGTCGTCAGCGACGGGTACACCGCTATGAAATTTGACCCCTTCGCAATCAGGCCCGACGGCAGTTGGGGTTACCCCGGCCGGGTCATAGAGAAGGACATGGCCCAGTGCGTGTATAACCGGGTCAAGGCCGTTCGCGAAGCGGTCGGGCCCGATGTTGATATCCTGATCGAATGTCACGGAAACCTGGGAACAACGTCTGCCATTCAGGTTGGGAAACGTCTCGAGGAACTTGCGCCCTTCTTCTACGAAGAGCCGGTCGATGCGCTAAATGTCGATTGCATGAAGAAAGTCGCCGAGAACGTCAACGTTCCCCTCGCGGCGGGCGAACGGCTATACAGCCGGTACCATTTTCGGAAGTACATCGAGGATCAGGCGCTCGATTTCTTGCAGCCGGATATCGGCTTGGCGGGCGGATTGACCGAAACCAAGAAGATCGCCACATATGCCGAGACGTACAACCTTGTCGTCGCGCCACACAATTGTGCGGGACCTGTTGCAACAGCCGCAGCGGTGCAACTCGACGCATGCATGACCAATTTCCTGATCCAGGAATGGTTCCCATACTTCAGCGACGAACACTATGCGTTAGTCACGAGCCCACTCGAGAAAAAGGCCGTCAACGGCTATTTCGAGATTCCGAATACACCCGGCCTCGGCGTCGATCTCAGTCCTCAGGCTGTCAAGGAACTCGATTGCATTGTAGTTGAATGAGGTTTGAAAGCGACTTTTGATTGGGCCGTTGCGCTCATCCGACTACGTCAAAAAGAACGCCTGTCCGGTCGCCGGCAATACTTTGCGCAATATCGCTCGCGCGCAGGCCGATTTCAGAGAGGACAATATCGTTCACAGGGCCCGAAAAACCGGCCCCGGCCGCAGACGAAACGCCCACTGGATTCCTCGCAAGGACTTCGATATTGCGAGAAGCCGCGTCGAGCGTCTCGGTCTCGAAAGTCTCAAGGTCAGTTCGGGTTTGCGCGATGTCTCTTACTGCCGCGTCCACTACCAGAAGCGAGTCGTCAGCCCCTTGAGCCGTGGTGACATCTATCTCCGCCAGGCTATTAAAACCGCTAACGTTCTCCACGCCTCGACCGAGATGGTCGGGGGAAAGGTCGCGGAGGGGTATCAGCACGACGCCGGTAGTCCCAAATCCGAAAGGATTTGTCCGGAAGGACCCGCTAAAGAGCGGACGACTCGCAAATCTGGCCGCTATGATAATCAGGTTGATTGCATCAATGTCTTTCTCGATTCGCTCCTGAATCTCCAGGAGTTCCGCATTCCCGATTGGTTGTCCGTCATTGCCCGCCACAAGAGTCAGCCGACGAATCTCGGCCAGTCGGCCGTCGATCTGTACGAGCGCCGCGTCCGCAGTCCGTACCAGCGCCACCGTCCGCGTCGTCGCCGTCGCCAATGCCACTACGTCGCCTATGCGGACTCGGGAAATGTCGCTGATGCCGAAGTCGCCCGCGACTCCGCCCGCAGGATTCGTGGAACCTATTGTGAAAGCGGACCCGAGCACCCGCGAATCCGTCCGCACCGCGTCCAGTGCAAAATCGGTTCGCCGGATACCCATAGGCGCCGAAAAATCGATCCTCAATCCCATCCTTCAACACCCCTCAATCTCCTTCGAGGTTTCTTATTAAAGTATGTATCTGAAGTCTCGGAGTGGAAAACGGGAGGAAAGCCCCATCGTCTTGTTAGTGACTAGGTCCTTGGTTTTTCTTTGCGGGCTTTACGCCTTTGAGGTTAATGTCTGATGCGAAGAGAGGACTCTGTGGAAATGCCAATAAGGAAGGTTATTACTTCCGCTTGTGAGTCGCGTAGAAACCGACCCACTCGCCGTTTTTGAGGGTTTTATCGAGGCGCCAGCCCAGCCGCGCCATTTCGCGGCGCACGGGGATGACTGACTCGCGCGTCAGTCCCGATGCGATAAGAGCCTTTCCCGCGAGCAGGCGTGTGATATCCGGTAGCAAAGGGAGCATTTCATGTCCTAACATGTTACACACGCCCAGATCGAATCGCCCTCTTATGGAAGGTCCAAACCGGTTGCACATTATTCTCACCTTGGTAAGGACCCGATTAAATTTGCAGTTTTCTGTCGCGTTTTCTGTCGCGACTTCGTCCATTTCGACGGCCACCACGCTTCGCGCGCCGAGCTTTGCTGCTCCGATGGAAAGAATCGCGCTCCCCGCGCCAATGTCAATCACGCGAGAGCCCTGTCTCATATGAAGCTCCAGCAGTTTAAGACAAATCTGGGTTGTCGCATGGCTGCCGGTTCCGAACGCCATTCGCGGATATATGTAGATAACTATTTGGCCAGGTTTCTTCGGCGTTTCTATCCACGAGGGACAAATCAGAACCCTTCTTGTCACCCTCACGGGTTTCCAGTTTCGCCGCCATTCTTCGGCCCAGTCCTCTTCCGGAACTTCCTTGATATCGCCGACTTTCAGCTTTCGCCCGCCCGCGGCTGAGCCGCCCGCCGCCGATATCAGTTCCGCAATCAGTTCCATGTGTGCTTGCAGGTCGGCGGGATCAATCGCGTCTTCAAAATAGGCATCAACTTGTTCCCGCTCCCCACCCTCGTCCTTTGATTCAATTCCGCAGCAGCGCAGCGACTGGACAGCGTCAACGAATGCGTCCATCGGAGACAGACCCGTTCTCTCAGGGTCCGTTCCTCGTTTCTCTGCGTCACCCTTGGCTACCGAGACAGTGACTTTATGCCAGATTTTTTCAGGTCTCTTGCTTTCAGGCTTTTTCATAGCCGCCAGTATATCACATTGTGGGTCTATCCTTCCCTCTGTCGCAGCGTGATGCAATTGGTCTCGCGCCATGCACGACTAGCGACATTCATGCTCCCGAATTCGCAAAACCGTATTTGCCTGTTTCAAGAAACATGATTATAATATGGAAACTTTCAGCTTGGGCATCGGGAGCGTACGGAAGTAGTTGCGGGCGTTTGGCTAAGCAGTCTGCGTGAATTCTGAGCCCGTAGTCGGGGATACTACGCTGCTTGGCGCCCCCGGTCAAGAAACAGATGCGGGTTTCTTATGAGGTGGGGGAGGGCCTCCATTGGATTTTCCGGTCGTTGAAGTTCCTTTGATCGGTGGCCGTATGCTTATCGCACTTGTCGGAATCATCCATGTGCTGATAAGTCATGGCTGCGCGGTGGGTGGCTCATTTTTTCTGGTCCTGCTCGAATATAAGTCGATTCGAGAACGCAACGAGCGACTCAACCTGGTGGCATATCGGCTGACTCGCTGGTTTTTTATCCTGACTACTTCCGTCGGCGCGATGACGGGTGTGGGCATCTGGTTTACCACTAACATGTTCTCGCCGGTGGGAATCGGATCGCTCCTGCGGGTGTTCTTTTGGGCGTGGTTCGTCGAATGGCTCGTATTCATAACCGAAATAGTTCTCGTGGCGGTTTACTACCTCTCGTGGCGGCGCATGTCGCCGCAGAAACATCTGAGAGTAGGAATCGCTTACATTCTGACCTCTTTACAAACCATGATCATAATCGTGGGAATTCTGGGGTTCCAGCTTACGTCCGGGAAATGGATGTCCACTCGTTCGTTCTGGGACGGCTTTTTCAACCCCACATATGTTCCTCAGTTGTTCAGCAGAATCGCGTTGGCCGGGATTCTGGCCTGTGCATTCTGCCTTCTCATTTACGCCTTCCTGCGCGACCTGCGCGATGTCCGGACGCAGTTCCTGCGGTTCTCGGGCGCATACCTTCTGTTCGTGAGTCCGCTCTATCTGCTCGCCACGTTCGCGTACTATCAGGTCTTGCCGGAGCGAGCGCAAGCTTTTATATCCGTCGCGCTTGTTACGCTCCAACTGACACAATACGCTCAATGGAGCAAAATATTCTTCGTCGCTGTTGTGGGGGTTATGCTCTTGACGGGCGCCGTCTTATTTCTCAAGCAAAGGACATACGGCGTTCTTTCAATCTTGCCGATACTTGTGCTCACCGTCGCGGTTGCGCAATTCGAGAGGGTCCGCGAGTTCGCTCGCAAGCCCTACGTGGTCGACGGCTATTTATACAGCAACGGTTTTCGTAAGGTGGAACTACCCTTTATTTCGGACGTAGGGGCATCGCGATACGCAACATGGGCGTGGCGAGGGCTTGACCAGAAGAAAGGCGATGCCGCCTTGGGACACATGCTGTTCCGGCTGGAATGCTCGACTTGCCACACTTATCGCGGCATAAACGGGATTTTCAGGAAGAAGATACTTGCACCCGGCGAGGAAGCAGCGTTAAGATTTCTCAATACCTACGAGTTCTCGCATCCGTATATGCCCCCATTCGCCGGCACACAGAGTGAGAAAGAGGCCCTGGCGTATTTCTTGGGCGAAGGCGCAACGAAAAAATGACGAACATCCCCATCGACATACCGTTGTCATTGCCGGCGCCCGATGGCGTGCTCAAAGCGCTGCTCGTGATAACTTTCATCGTTCACATTCTGTTTGTCGGACTCATGGTCGGCGGCGCATATTGGAGCGTCATTTTCAAGCTGCTCGGCAAAGAAGACCCCTTCTACGAGCGCCTGGCAAGAGAAATACTCGATACGGTGACAATCAACAAAAGCCTTGCCGTTGTGCTTGGCGTGGCGCCGCTCCTGCTCATAGGACTGACATACACCGGTTACTGGTACACTGCCAACATGATGACCGTCCCGGCGTTTCTGTCAATTATCTGGCTGGTAATCTTCGCGTTCCTATTTTTGTATGCCTACAAATACACATGGGACAGCCTTGGCGACCGAGCGCCGTTCCTCCATCTGTCCTTCGGATTGTCCGCCTGCGCAATCTTCGCTTTTGTGCCATTGATCTTTTTGGCCAATATCAACCTGATGCTCCTGCCATTCCGGTGGGATGCCACCAAAGGATTCATTCAGGCGCTGCTCTTGCCAAATGTCTTGTTCAGATACATGCACTTTTTCGTGGCCGTGTTCGCCATAATCGGATTCTTTGCTGCAATATATTTTTGGTGCCGAGGGCGGAAATCCGACGACCTGTTCTACATGCGGTCGCAAAAACTCGGCCTGAAATGGGCGTTGGGCGGCACATTGCTGCAAAGCATTTTTGGAACACTGAATTTCATATCCCTGCCGCAAGGCGCATACTCGAGAACTTTACTGATACATATTGCCGCCGCTCTGGCGCTGGCGGCGGTGGCCTGCATCGCGCTTGTGCGCGCGCTTCTGACGACGTCCGGCAAACCCATTGTCGCCGCCGTCGCGCTGCTCGGAGTAGTCGCTCTGCTAATGAGCTTCGTGCGGCATACCGTCAGGGAGAATCTCTTGCGAGAACCCCGAATGGTGGCCAACCAGCGCACGCTGGAATATCAAACATCGTTGGCGACGTTTCTGAAGACATACACGCCGGAAAGCGGGAAACTGCTCAGTGGCGAGGACCTGTTCAAGCGCTACTGCACGAGTTGTCACGCGCGCGACCGGCTGCTCCTTGGGCCGTCAACGCAATACATGGTTCAGAAATACAAGGGCAAGAAGGAAGACATGGCGGCGTTTGTCTTGAACCCCAAGAAAGTCAATCCCGATCTTCCGAGCATGCCCAAACCTCCGATAGGTCAGTATGAAATCGAGGAGATTGTCGAATATATTCTGGGCGGGAGTCGCTAGACCATGAAGACAATCGCGATCTACGTTGTGATTGTCGCATGGTTCGCCGCAGTTGTGGTGGCAGTGGCCGCGTTCGGGCTCATGCAGGAGCCATCAATGAGGCCAAAGCAGCCGATCGAGTATCCTCACCATACCCATGTGCAAGACGTCGGCATGCAATGCCTCGATTGTCATCGCTATGCTGAAAAGTCGATATATGCCACCATCCCGGGAACGGACATTTGCATGGGCTGTCATGAGTCTGTGGCCACCGATAAGCCGGAAATCATAAAACTGACGGAAGCATACCGTTCCGGCAAGCCGGTCGGGTGGGTGCGTGTGTATCAGGTGAAACCGCATGTCTACTTCTCGCACAAGCGGCATGTTCTGAGCGGCATGAAGTGCCAGGAATGTCACGGGCCGGTCGAGCAGATGACCACCGTCCAGCGTGTCACCGACCTCGGCATGGGGTGGTGCGTGAAATGTCATAGAACCCGGGGAGCGCCGAGAGAGTGCGACACTTGTCATAAATGAGTCCAAGGTCGCAATAGAGGGTGTCTGCGGGGCGTCTGGCCTTAATTCGGGGACACCATGCCGCATGGTGTCCCCGAATTAAGGCCCCAAAGCCGAAGATCAAAAGAGAATGTGGCGTCTTACACGGAAAAGTAGGAGCGTGATACATCTGAGAAGAGGTTTCAGCAGAATCAGCCGGAGACGATTCCTCGCAACAAGCGGGCTTGCAGGCGCGGCCGCAATGGCGCCCGTCGGGCGCGCGCGCGCGGGCGTGATACTCAAACACCTCATTCCGGAAGAAGACATAATTCCCGGCGTATCATACTGGTTGAATTCAACATGCAGTGAATGTCCGGCAGGCTGTGGCGTCAAAGTGCGCCTCCGGGAGGGCAACGCGGTCAAGATCGAGGGCAACGAGAATCACCCCGTGAACCATGGCGGGCTCTGCGCGCGCGGACAATCTGCTCTGCAGGCGCTATACAGCCCGGCGCGGATTCAAACGCCTCTGAGACGAAATGCAGGCGGGCGAATGGACCCGACAGGTTGGAAGGACGCCTTCGACCTCATAGCCCGCTCCACGTCTGCGAGCGGCTCTTCGGAAAAAGTGGTCGTTGTAACGAGCCAGGTTACAGGCGCTATGCGCGCAATGCTCGAGCGGTTCGCCGCCGGTTCGCCGAAGTTCAACTTCTTCGTTTGCGAGCCATTGGATTACGCGCCGGTCGCCGCCGCCAATAAGCTTTGTTTCGGGCTCGAGGCAGTTCCGACTTATTCCTTCGATAAAGCGCGCACGATAGTCTCGTTCGGCGCCGACTTTCTCGAAACGTGGTTGTCGCCCGTCAGCAACGCTCACGGGTACGCCATATCCCGGAATCCGACCAATGGCGCTATGAGCAGGATGATTCAGTTCGAATCTTATATGTCTCTCACCGGCGCAAACGCCGACGAACGATATTGCTGTCCGCCGGGAGTTGAAACATTGGTCGCGCTTTCAATCGCATCACGGATGCTATCCGGAACGGCATTGCCGGCAAGCGAGTGGGAAACATGGCGGAGCGCGCTGCGGCCGTTCACAATCGAGCGCGCCGCGAAGGCGGCCGGTGTCCCGCCGCAAGTATTAGAGCAGGTTGCCGACAGGCTGCGTTCTCAAACGCCGAGCTTGGCGCTAGCCGGGGGACCGAGTTCACACTCCACTTGTGCGACGGCGTTGCAGGTGGCCGTCAACCTCATCAATTTCAGCGCGGGCGGGTATGGCAAGACGCTCACTTTCGACCGAGCCGAGCATGCGCCCGTTGGCACATACAGCCAATTGCTCGATTTGGTCGAGGATATGGAAGCCGGACGCGTCTCGACGCTCATCGTTCACGAATGTAATCCCCTGTTCGCATTCCCCGAACCGGAGCGGTTGAAGACGGCAATGAAGCGCGCGCCCCTCAAGATTCAGTTGGCTTCGGTCAGGGATAGCGCAAGCGAATCGTATGATATTGTTCTGCCTGCGCTTCATTGGCTCGAGCGATGGGACAAGGTTGAGTCTCGCAGCGGAGTCTATAGCTTGCAACAGCCCGTCATCAAGCCGTGGTGTGATGCCAGGCATGCGGGCCAGGCGCTGAGCGATATTATGGCCGTTTTGCCGGATCACACGACCAGGATGCCGGAAGACTACCAACAATTCTTGCGGGAGCGGTGGGAAAACATTCCCGGGGATAGGTCGGCTTCCGAGGATTCCGATGATTTCTGGAAACAAGTTCTTACGGACGGTGGGTATTGGGCGCCGCCGGTCTCACGGAAAGTAACCCTGAACGCGCGCGCCGCCGAGGCGATAAGCGATTTCGCGCCGATGGTTTCACTATCCGGCGAGCATGTGCTCCTGCCGGTCACGACAGTTCGCTATGGTGATGGACGCCAGACCGGCAGACCCTGGCTCTACGAAATGCCCGACCCGATCACCTTGATTGTGTGGGACACTCCTCTCCTCATATCACTCGGCACATCAAAGAAATGGAACTGCCAATCGGGTGATATCGTCAGGCTCAAGTGCGATAAGGGTTTTCTGGAGGCGCCGGTTTACGTTCAGTCCGGCACACACGACGCCGTTGTGGCAGTTTCTCTCGGCGCCCCCAGTGACAAGTACGCCTCATTTTATTTCGAGCCGGCGAATCATCCCCTGCACCGTCTGAGAGGTGACATCGACAAGTTCTCCGGCGCCCTCTCATGGGTCGGCACGCCACTTACGTTTGAAGGAGTCACAGGTCACAACCGGCTTGCTCGCCTGCAAGGTTCCGGCCGCCAGGACGGCCGCGGCATCGCACAAACCATCGCGACCACCGAGGTCGGCAAGCTGGGCAAGGCAAGCCGACGGCCCGCAACACTTGAGTTCGACCTGTATCCGAAACACGAACACCCGGTGCACGACTGGGGCATGGTGATCGACCTTTCGGTCTGCATCGGATGCGGCGCATGCGCGGTCGCGTGCTACGCGGAAAACAACGTCCACGTCGTCGGAAAGAATGAATGCCTGCGCGGCCGCGAGCAGTCGTGGCTTCGAATAGAGCGATTTATTGATAAGGGGCGCACTGTTTTCCTGCCGGCGTTGTGCCAGCAGTGCGAGCACGCTCCGTGCGAGACCGTCTGCCCCGTTTATGCCGCCGTGCACAGCAGCGAAGGGCTTGATGTGCAGGTCTACAACCGCTGCGTCGGCACACGCTATTGCGCGAACAATTGTCCGTATAAGGTGCGCAGGTTCAATTGGTTCACATACAAGGTCGATCCGCCGCTGGAGAAGCAGTTTAATCCTGATGTTTTTGTCCGCACTCGCGGAATCATGGAAAAATGCACATTCTGTATTCAGCGAATTCGAGAGCACAAGGAAATCGCCAAAGACGAGAAACGCCGGCTGCGCGACGGCGAAGTAGTGCCCGCCTGCGCGCAAAGCTGTCCGACCGGCGCCATCCGTTTCGGCGACTTGAAGGACCCGGCCAGCCAGGTATCAAAGCAAATGGATGATCCGCGAGGCTATGCCATACTCGCGGAACTGAACACTCAGCCGTCGATTCTCTATCTCAAGCGCGTTTACCATGCCGACGGCACGGTTACGGAGACATTGTGAAACTGCCATGACCAACGAGCACACTCGAGACAGATTTGAGCAGATCGACCGGCTTGTGCTTCGGTCATTACTGCGACCCGGGAAGCTTTATATCGCTTTCTCCGCGGTTGTGCTGGTGTGCCTCGGTCTCGGTGTTTTCGCCTACTCGCGGATAATCACTGTCGCGATCGGTGTGACGGGGAAAAACAATCCGGTGCATTGGGGCGCGCTCATAACCAATTTTGTCTTTTGGGTCGGTCTGGCCCACTCAGGCACACTCATATCAGCTATACTCTACCTTTTCAGGGCAAGGTGGCGGACGAGCATCAACCGCATTGCCGAGGCGATGACCGTGGTCGCCATCATGACAGCCGGACTTTTCCCCCTTGTTCACATGGGGCGCGTATGGCGCGCCTACTATCTTGTGCCATATCCGAATTCCCGTGAACTGTGGCCGAACTTCCGCAGTCCTCTGCTGTGGGACGTGTTTGCTATCACCACATATATGCTCGTAAGCATTATGTTCTTTTACGTCGGATTGATACCCGACCTTGCAACGGTTCGCGACCGCTCCAATGGCCTTGTAAAGAAGGTGTACTCGCTTCTTTCTCTGGGCTGGCGCGGGAGCAACCGTCAGTGGCATCATTACGAGACGACCTACCTGCTGCTGGCCGCGCTCGCGACGCCGCTTGTAATCTCTGTACACAGTGTGGTCAGTTGGGACTTTGCGGTCTCTTTGGTTCCCGGATGGCACAGCACAATTTTCGCGCCCTATTTTGTGGCAGGCGCCATATTCTCCGGATGCGCCATGATTATCGTGATACTGATGCCGATGCGCAAGTTCCTGGGGCTCGAGAATCTCATCGAGCCCTTGCATTTCAGCATGCTCTGCAAGATGCTTATTTTCATGAGCCTGATAATCACCTATTCATATTTCTCGGAGTTCTTTGTCGCGTGGTACAGCGGCAACGTCTTCGAGCAACACAGCTTCTACAACCGCGCGTTCGGGTTCTACAGCCCGTTGTTCTGGGTTATGGTCCTATGCAATTCGATTCTGCCAATCACGCTCTTCAGCGCGCGGCTGCGCTCAAATATGATTTATGTGTACGTTGTGGCGGTTTGCGTCGTGATCGGCATGTGGCTTGAAAGGTTTGTGATTATTGTCAGCAGTCTGTCTCAGGATTATGACCCTTATGCATGGGGACAATACTGGCCCTCAATTGTCGAGTGGGGCATCACGTTGGGCAGTTTCGGGATGTTCTTCTTCATGTTCGGAATGCTTACCAGGATATTCCCCGTTGTGGCGATGGGCGAGGTCAAATCGCAACTCCGCCCCGGGCCGGGAGATGCCGGTCATGCGTGACAAGCGTCCGATATTGCTTGCGGTCTTCTCGAGTCCGCAAGAGTTGACCGAGGGCATCAATTCGATGCTGCGCTCCGGCCACAAGACGATGGAAGCGCTCAGCCCGATTCCGCTGCCGGAGTTGGAAGACCTGCTTCATCAGCCGACCGACATTGTGCGCTGGTTCGCGCTCGGTGGCTGCATCGTCGGAGGTGTGTTCGGAATGGCGCTCCAGGCATTGACCGTCCTTCATTGGCCGCTCCTGGTCGGCGGGAAGCCTCCTCTTTCATGGCCTGCGTTCGTGGTAATCGGCTTCGAAATGGCGATCCTCTTCGGAGCGCTTGCAACTCTTGCTGGATTCATGTTGAGCGCAAAACTACCGCCCATCGCAAAGGAGCATTACCATATTGGCTGTTCACAGAGCGATTTTGCCTTGCTGGTTTGGCATCACGAATTGGATTATGCGTCGATCGAGATACAGTTGAAGGCCGTCGGAGCGCGCGAAGTTCGGCTTCCTGAGACCGAAGCTCCCGGGTGAGAGCGTCCGGCAGTCGGCAGCTTGGTGAAAACCGGCGCACGAGCGAATTTCGGGACAGATTCAAGTCAGGGTTTGCTGAATAGGTTCTCTTGTTGCGAGGTCACCTTGAATGATGAACAAGCTCATTGACCAGTTCTGGCAAGCGTACCTGGTCAACTTCCTGTTCTGGATCAGCCTCGCACAAGGCAGCGTCGTCTTCGCGGCTGTGCTGGACATCACGAACGCCAGGTGGGGGAGGCGCTATGTCCAACTGTCCCGATATTTCGCCGGCTTCTTGCCGGCCGGCATCGCGCTATTTGCGATCTTGCTCCTTGGCCGTAATCATCTGTTCCCCTGGATTGCTGAACCAATACCTGGTAAAGCCGTGTATCTCAATGTGCCATTCCTCGCGGCGCGCGGCCTGTTCGGATTAGCCATTCTAACCATGCTCAGTTGGAAGTTCATGTCCGCAACGAAGAACAGATATTCTCACGCCGCGCGTTCCGGCGGGTCGGGGTGGAGCGTCATTCTCGTGATGGCCTTCATGATTGTCTATAGCTACGTCGCGGTGGACCTCATGATGTCCCTGCAGCCCCATTGGCACAGCACGCTGTTCGGAGCGCATTTCGCGGTCGGCTCTCTGTACCTCGGCATGGCCGGTCTGTGCTTCGTGGGCATTCTGAGCGGAGGTGTTCCCCGCGAAGACCGCCAGAAGCTTTGTCAACTTCTGTTCGGCTTTTCTCTGTTCTGGATTTCATTGCTGTGGAGCCAGTATATTGTCATCTGGTATGGGGACATACCGGATGAGGCGTCTTTCGTTTATCTTCGGTTCTACTACATGCCTTGGAAAGCGGTCTCAATCGCCGTGCTCGCGCTGGGATTCGTTTTCCCGTTCAGCGCCTTGATGTCTCGACGCGCGAAGCTCATAGGCGTTGTCCCCTTCTTTTCATCGGCCTCCGTGGCCCTCGGCCTATTGCTCGAAAAATACTTATTTGTCGTTCCCTCATTGAGCCCTGACAAGTTGGGCTCAATAGGGGTTCTTGCGCTGATGGCAGTGGCTTTTGCGGCCTTATTCGGTCTTAGTTACAGGTTCTCTGTCCGACGCGCAAAGCCGGAAGCACGGGATTCTGTCTCTGACGGACTCATTTCTTAGATTACGCCGAAAGGAGCCAACACATGAAGAAATACACGTGCACCATATGCAGCTATATCTACGACCCGGCTGTGGGCGATCCCGAAAACGGCGTCGCCCCCGGCACCGCATTCGATGATATCCCGGACACGTGGGTGTGCCCGCTGTGCGGCGCCGGCAAAGATTTTTTTGAAGAAACCAAAGACTAACTCCCTGGGCTCTGCCCCCAGCCAAACAGGATATCGACCGATGAAACCGAATTCCGAACCCGGAGGAAACAAAGCGGCCAATGCGAGGATCGAGAAAGATTCCCTCGGCGTGAGGGAAGTGCCCGCCGAGGCATATTACGGAGTTCAAACCCTGCGCGCGCTGGAACATTTCCGCGCCAGCGGGCTGACACATCCGGGGTCGCTTCTGCGCGCCTATGTCATGATAAAGAAGGCCTCTGCCCTCGCGAATGCAGAATTGGGTGAACTCGACTCGCGTCGCCAACGCGCCATCGTGTGGGCCTGCGACCGGATTCTGACCGGCAAGCATCTTGATCAATTCAAGCTCGACGCATACCAGGCAGGCGCGGGCACATCATACAACATGAACGTTAACGAAGTGCTCGCAAACCTGGCGCTGGAACGGCTCGGCAAACCCAGGGGCGACTATGAATACTTGAGCCCCAACGACCACGTCAATATGGCGCAGTCCACCAACGACACTTTCCCCACAGCCATGAACGTGGCGGCCCTGTTCGAGCTTGAGCCGCTTGACGACGCTCTTCGCAAGCTTGTTTCGGCCCTTCGCTCGAAAGGAAAAGAGTTCCGGCGTATTGTGAAATCCGCTCGCACTCACTTGCAGGATGCTGTGCCGACTACTCTGGGGCTGGAGTTCGATGCCCTGGCTGAGGCGGTTGACGCCGGCCGCAGCGAGCTCATTCGCCGCTCCACTCTGCTGCGTGAAATTGCGCTTGGAGGAACCGCTGTCGGAACCGGCCTGAATGCGCATCCGCAATTTCCTCGATGCGCGGCCAAACATCTCAGCAGGCTTTCAGGACTGAAACTGAAGCCGGCGAAGAATCTGATTTTCGCCGTTCAATCCAACTATCGGATTGCTTCTCTGTCAGGCGCCCTCCGCGACCTGGCGCTCGAGCTAATAAGAATTGCGAACGACCTGCGGCTCCTGAGTTCGGGTCCCACTACCGGCATTTCCGAAATCACACTCCCGGCCGTTCAGCCGGGCTCATCAATCATGCCCGGCAAGGTCAACCCTGTGATGGCGGAATGCCTGAACATGATCTGCTTTCAGGTGGTCGGAAACGATCTGGCGGTGGCCCTTGCCGTGCAGGCCGGCCAGTTTGATCTGAACGTGATGATGCCGCTCATGGCTTTCAACCTGCTCCAATCCATGCGCCTGCTCTCGAATTATCTGCCCCATTTCGTCAAGGAGTGCCTCGAGGGCATCACGGCAAACAAGGACAGGTGCAGGCGTTATTTCGAGGGAAGCATCGGACTTGCAACCGTGCTCAGCCCGTTCATTGGTTATCTGAAGGCCGCCGGGATCGCCCACGAGGCATATGGTTCAGGCGAATCGATCAAGAGCCTCGCAATCAGGAAAGGCATACTGTCAGAGGCCGAATTCGAGCGAATAACCGACCCACTCAGACAAATCGCGCCCGGGAAATCCGCAACTGGAAGACGCAAAGAGAAAGAGCCGCAACCGCGAAGGAGGAAGAAGATATGACTGAGCTTCCCGAAAAGATGGAAGACATTGTGAAGTTTGCAATCCAACTCGAAGAGGATGGCCTGCGAATGTATCGCGAGTTCGCGGAGAAATCGAAAGACCCCTTCGGCAAGAAGACGTTCGAGGGACTTGTCGAGGATGAGCAGCGCCATGCGGAACTCCTGCGGAGAATATACGCCAAATGCGGCATAGAAGAGGTCGAGCGTATTGTCGCCCAGAGCAGGCGCGAGCCCGTTCGTCAGCGCTTCAAGACAATATTCGAGTTGGCGGGCGAAGAAGCCCGAAGACGCGCGTCAGCCGACCCGAGTGACATCGAGGCGATGCGAATAGCCCTTGATTTCGAGAAGCGCGGCTACAACCTCTACAACGAGGCGCAGCAGAAAGCCAAAGGCCAGTTGGAAAAAACGGCCTTCAAGCACTTGACCATGATGGAGGGACAACACTTCGAGCTCCTGCAGGAGACCTTCGAGTACCTGAACGATACCGCCAATTGGTTCATGAAAAACGAAGGCTGGATGTTCGAGGGCGGCGCCATATAAAGCGTTTTCGCCTCGAGCCAATTGATTATTGGCATTGATTCTGCTACGATAATGACGATTTCCATGCGTCCCCTCATGAGGCGCAGAGGGCCGTACAAACACATGAATCCGGAACGCCCGACTACGCCGTGCGGCGCGTTTAAGCAGGGGAGAAACAGCCCTTAATTCGGGGACACCATGCCGCATGGTGTCCCCGAATTAAGGGAAATGATCGTCTGCTTCCTGGGAGCGCCTGCCCGCGCCTTACAGCAGGTCAAGTGGGAAAGAAATTTATTCCTTGGGAGTAAGCAAAAGTGCTTTTGGGGCAGAAACTTGTTGTCGTAATGCCCGCTTACAACGCGGCAAGAACGCTCAAGCAAACCTACGACGAGGTCCCGAAGGACATTGTCGACGAGATATTGCTTGTCGACGACGGCAGCCACGACGAGACTATTGATCTCTCAAAGACGTTGGGCATAAAAACCTTCATTCATGAGCGCAACTTCGGATATGGCCGCAACCAGAAGACCTGCTACCGCGAAGCCCTGAAGACCGGCGCCGACATCATCGTGATGCTTCACCCCGACTATCAGTATTCGCCGAAACTGATAACCGCCATGGCCTCCTTGATCGCAGTCGGCGAATACGACGTTGTCATTGCCTCGCGAATCCTTGGCGTGGGCGCTCTCGAAGGCGGCATGCCGATATACAAATACATTTCCAACAGGTTCCTCACTCTATTCGAGAACGTGATGCTATCCTATAAACTCTCCGAGTACCATACGGGCTATCGCGCTTTCTCGAAGAAAGTGCTCGAGGCGTTGCCGCTCATGGAGAATTCGGACGATTTCGTTTTCGATAACGAGATGCTTGCTCAGATTATCTTCTGGAACTATAAGATCGGCGAGATATCGTGCCCCACCAAATATTTCCCCGAGGCTTCATCGATAAATTTTTCACGCAGTCTGAGATACGGTTTCGGCTGCATGTCCACTTCCCTCAAGTTCCGGCTCCAGAGGATGCATCTGCTGAAGTCCGGAATCTTTGACGAGAAGGGAAAAAAGCTCTTCGAGGATTCCTACTACCGTATGGTCGAAACCGATGCGACGCGCGAAGACCAGCCTTTTTCTGCTTCTTTCAACCGTAAACCGTAAACGTGTTTCACTCTCTTCTCTCACTTTGGACACTTGGCCCCGGGATGGTGTATTATAGTCGAGCCCCTCTCTCCCAACCACTACGCGATTCTGTTGACGCGAACTGCGCGAAACACTCCCGCATAAGAGAGAAAAAATGGAGGCCTTCTCATGGTCGAGGAAATAGCGGCAAATCTGTACCGGCTCGAAATCCCCCTTCCCGGAAACCCGTTGAAAAGCATCAATTCATATGTCATAAAGGGATCGGCTCGCAATCTTATCGTTGATACAGGGATGAATCGCAAAGTCTGCATGGAGGTCATGCGGGAAGGTTTGGGCAAACTTGCAGTCGACCTGAGCGCGACCGACTTCTTCGTCACACATCTGCACGCCGACCATTTCGGCCTCGTCGCCGAACTGGCGACGGACACCTCGAAAGTCTACTTCAACAAGCCCGATGCCGAACACATATTCTATACCGACGGCTGGAACGATATGATCAGCTTTGCCGGCTTGAACGGCTTCCCCGAA
>JACRIR010000079.1 GCA_016215705.1 Candidatus Poribacteria bacterium
CAAGGCCGGCCGCACCCCGACCAAGGAGGCGATCCTCGCCCACTACGAGGGCAAGATCGCCAAATGGTGGATGCCCGACGACGTCGTCTTCATCGACGAGATCCCCCATACGGCGACCGGCAAGATCCAGAAGATGACGCTGAGGGAGCAGTTCCGGGATTACGTGCTGCCGGAGGCGTGAGGGCAGGGGAAGCCGCGATATACTCGTGAGCCCAGTTTGGACTAAAGAGAAACGCCACCTCGGGGAGGGGTGACGCGATCGCTCATAAACATGACTTCGCAGCCGCGAACCTTTGGACCAACACTATAATTCAGACTATATGTCATAGGAGTGAATGTATCATATATTTGCCTAATTTGCTCCGAGTCATCATAAGTGAGCACCCAAAATTTATCCCTATTTGCTTTTAGGATCTCACTTATATTAACATGATCTGCGTGTTTATAGAAATTCTTATAAAGTTCACGACCCTTTACGTAATATGGTGGATCAAGGTAAATGAAATTATCTCCGGAATTAAACTTATTGGCAATAAAATCTATGGCATCAAGATTCGACAACTCTATATATGCGGAGTACTTAGAAATCTCAACGATATTTCCAATTTGTGTTTGCTTATTGAATCTTGCATGCATTCTCCATGTCCCGCTTTGTCCTATGCCTCCAATCGGGCCGGCACCTTCTATTATTCCAGAGCGATTTGTCCGGTTCAGAAAGTACGCTGAAAAGCCAAGAGAAAGCGTATCATGAAAATTGGATTCCTTTAGAATATTACGTTGATTGTGCCACTCATCTATAGTTATTGGCGTATTTTCAATGAGATCACAAAATTTACTTGTATTTCGTAGTATTGACACCCAAAACGAATAGATTGATTGATCTATATCATTTAGCGAGATGGACGGCACAAATCCAGCTGTTAGTAGGCGTAGAGCTAATCCGGCTCCTCCAGCAAAGGGTTCGCAGTACGTCGTGTTATATAGATTATTTGAAGAAATTATTTCAGAAAAAAGACTAAAAAGGCGAGCTTTTCCTCCCGGATAGCGAAGTGGTGAAGTGATCATTTAAGTATTCCTCTTAACGAACATTTCAATGCAGTCTCTTGCTGCGCTCAATCTCAATAAATTCGGTATGACATTGCCATGCGCTCCGAGGTTGAGATAATCAAGGTGAGAATCTTTAAATAATTTTAAGATTTTCCTATCATCGGCACTTAAGGCTGCTCCTTTTCCTAGACATATATTAATGGAAGTTTCAAGGTCGAGTTTGGTGCCTGCTTGGTTCAGGTTGCTTTCATCTATTATGTGGCGAAGTATGGCTTCTACTATCGTGCGAAGTAGCGCAGTAGATGCGGCGGGAAATTTGGAGCAATTTATTTCTCTCGCCTCTTTCATCAAATGGGCGATCAGCGCGTTGTTCTTTGTTGCGTTATAGTTGAATAGATTCCTGCGCCCGGGACTTGAGGTTCCTCTCGGGGGTGTAGTCTTTCCTTCTTCCGAAATTGCCGGTGTTGATGCCTCGCTTGATTTTGAGCGATGAGGCAGAGGAGGCGCATTTTGTGCCGGATTGATATTATCTGCAGGTGAGCATGCCTTATAGTCTTGAAAAACATCGTCATACGACGCTGTCGCACCAAGTCCTCTAGATGGATTTATAACGAGTTTCTTTATTAGATGCTTAAATTTGTCTCTTGAAGTAGGGCTGTCAAAAACTACAGCTAAGTTCGCGGTGTCAAACTTGATACCTACGCGATCCTTGTGGCCGGATGTCTGAAGAAAACGAATGGGTGGATTAAACTCCACAGACGGATTTAGTAGCGCCGATTTCTCGCCCTCTGTAAGGTCGAGGTTTATGGCATGTAGGTATACTGAATATTCAATAATTAAATCACGTATTTGGGATTCCGTGCGCGCAAATACCCTCGAAAGTTGTCCAATTGTCTTTCCGGACTTCCATTCATCGTATACAACTTTGCGACTGCCTAGGTACCCCCACTTTGATTTGTCACCCTGCCCGAAGTGCGCATTTGCCATTACAGGGAGCAAAGATTCTCTATTGGGAGCAAGCGTGCAGTCTACATCAATTAATGATTTCTTTAGATCATCTGAGATCATGGGAATCTGAAATAGAGAGTCTTTGGGTGGCGTTAATAGGCCGCAGAGAAGTTTATAGGCGGCAATTCGTGTATTGCCTTCTATTACAGTAAAGGTCGAGTTTGTCTTAATAATGTAGGGGCGCTCCGCGCCCGGATTTTTACCGTCCTTTGTGATCTTTCTGATAAAATCATCAAGATCCTCATATTCAAATAGATACTTTACAATTGCCTCTTGGGTGTCTAGGCGTTCCTGAAGCACAATGCGCGGGTTTCTTTCGTCAAGAAAAATATCGGCAAGCGGCACTGTAACGAGCTTGAATTTCGAGTACATGATTCGTTGACCCCATTTTTACTATTAGGCCACGAACAGTCGTAGAATTCAACCTGACGGGGTGTTGGGCCTAGTTCGGGCTCTGAGCGTACGCATTTCGAACTCGTCAAGCGGTTGCATCGTTCGGTTAAGCAAGTGAACCCATAGCCGCCACATCCCTTGAACCACACCTCCAACTCGCCGGTCACCTTGATCAACGGCTGCCCACATTAATGGTGCCAGCCATGGCCGACCGAGCCCCCCTCAGAACACCTTCAGCCCGTTCAGCAACACGATGCCGATCGCCAGGGGGGCGACCCAGCGCACCAGGAAGAACGCCGTCTTGATCGCCATCCGCGAAAGCATCGGGCCTTCGGCCGCCATCCGCTTCTCCGGCTCGGCGAGGCCGTAGACCCAGCCGACGAACACCGCGATCAGGATGCCGCCGAGCGGCAGGAGGACGTTCGAGCTGACGAAGTCGAAGAGGTCGAACGGGTTCAGGCCGAAGAGCGTCGTCTTCGCGGTCAGGCTCTGGGAGAGCGCGGCGGGGACGCCGAGGAGGCCGATCATGGCGATGGTGGCGATCGACGCGGTCTTGCGCGCCAGGCCGAAGCGCTCCGACAGGATGGCGACGGGAACCGCGAGGAGCGACAGGATGGCGCCGACGCTGGCGACCGCCGTCAGCACGAAGAACAGCGTCATGAAGATCACGCCGCCGGGCATCGAGGTGAAGACGGCCGGGATGGTCATGAACACCAGCGACGGCCCCGCCGCCGGCTCGAAGCCGAAGGCGAAGACGGCGGGGAAGATGGCGATGCCGGCGAGCAGCGACACCGAGAGGTCGGCGAACATCACCCGCGCCGCGGTCGCCGGGATGTTCTGATCCTCGCGGAAATAGCTGCCGTAGGTGAGCATCGTCCCCATGCCCAGCGACAGCTTGAAGAAGGCGAGGCCGAGCGCGGTCAGCATCACCGCCGGCGTGATCTTGGCGAAGTCGGGATCGAACAGGAAGGCGAGGCCGCGCCCTGCGCCCTCGAGGCTGAGGCTACGGACGCACAGGACCAGCAGCAGCACGAAGAGCAGCGGCATCAGCTTGCGCGCCACCGCCTCGATGCCCTTGGAGACGCCGAAAGCGATGATGACGCCGGTGATCCCCAGCACCACCCACTGCCAGATCAGCGAGGAGACCGGATCGGAGACCAGTTTGCCGAAGACCACCGCGGCGGCCTTGGGGTCGGTGGTGGCGATCTCGCCCATCATCGCCTTGAAGACATAGGCGTAGACCCAACCGGCGACCTCCGAATAGAAGGCCATGATCAAGAGCGCCGCGGCGAAGCCCATCCAGCCGATGATCTTCCACCAGCCCTGACCACGCGGCGCCAGCCGATCGAACGTCGTCACCGCATCCGCCCGCGCGGTACGCCCGAGCATGGTCTCGGCGATCATCACCGGCAGGCCGACCAGGAGCGTCGCGGCGAGATAGACGACGAGGAAACCGGCGCCGCCGTTCGAACCGGTCAGCGACGGGAACTTCCAGATGTTGCCGAGCCCGACGGCCGAGCCGAGCGTCGCCAAGAGCGCCCCGAAAGTGGTGGTGAATCCGTCCCGTACGCCCCGGTCCATGCCGCTCGCCTCCGCTCGGCGGTCGACGGTCGGCCGGTCGCCCTGGTTCTGGGTCGCGCTGGTATCAGGATCGCGGCGCCCCGCCAATCGGGGAGATCGAGTAGAGACTTTTCCGGTC
>JACRIR010000072.1 GCA_016215705.1 Candidatus Poribacteria bacterium
GCGTCTGAACGACGTGATGCGGGGAGAGTTGGACGTTGCATGCTTGAGTTCAAAGGTAATATCGGAAATAGCGACGTATCTGGACGCGCAAGTCGGGGCGTTTTACATGCTGGACGGAAAGGGAAACGGCCCCGTGTTGTCGCTCTTGAGCAGCTACGCATATACGAAACGCAAGAACCTGTCGAACGAGTTCAAACCGGGGGAGGGTTTGGTGGGGCAAGCGGCGCTCGAGAAGAAACAGATTCTCGTCTCCAATGTGCCCGAGGAGTACGTCAAGGTTACCTCCGGCCTTGGAGAAGCGAGCCCGCGCTCCATCACCGTGACTCCCTTTCTCTATGAGAGCCGTGTGAGCGGCGTCGTCGAGATCGGAACATTGGGCCAGATGTCGGGCACGCAGCTTGAGTACCTCAGCCAGGCCATGAACTCGGTCGCTATCAACGTCGAAACCGCTCGAGGCAGAGAGGAACTGGCGAAGGCGCTCAAGGAGAGCCGGGCGCTCGCCGAAAAGCTGCAAGTGCAACAGGAAGAGTTGAAGGCGGCCAACGAGGAGTTGGAAGAACAGACGCAGATGCTGCAACAATCGGAAGAAAAACTGAAGCTCCAACAGGAAGAACTCAAGGTCGCCAACGAGGAACTCGAGGAGAAGAACGAATCGCTCGAACGCCAGAAATCCAAGATCGAGCAGGCGAACAAGGACCTCGAGCGGACGCGAAAGGAAATCGAGACCAAGGCCGAAGAATTGGGGATCGCAAGCAAGTACAAGTCGGAGTTCCTTGCGAACATGTCGCACGAATTGCGCACTCCCTTGAACAGTCTGCTCCTCCTCGCGAGGCTCCTCGCGGACAACAAAGAGGGCAACCTCTCGAAAGAGCAGATGGAGTCGGCCGGAATTATCTATAACAGCGGAAACGATCTCCTCTCGCTTCTCAACGAGATACTCGACCTCTCGAAAATAGAAGCCGGCAGGATGGACGTGCACGTCGAGCCTGTTTCAGTTGCGACACTGGCCGAAGCCGTGAGGGCTGGTTTCGAGCACGTCGCTGCTGATAAGGGCCTTTCCCTCGAGGTGACGGTCAGCGAAAACGCGCCGGCTGAAATCTCGACAGACAGGAAACGGCTCGAACAGATCATCAAGAACCTGATGTCAAACGCCATCAAATTCACCGAAAAGGGAGCGGTTACCGTCAATTTCGGGCGTCCGGATGAAGACGCGGATTTGAGCCGGAGCGGCCTGGTCCGGGAAAAGGCTTTCGCAATCTCAGTCAAGGATACCGGTATCGGGATATCGCCCAAGGACCAGAAGATCATCTTTGAGGCATTTCAGCAGGCCGAAGGCGGAAGCTCGAGAAAGTTCGGAGGAACGGGACTCGGACTTACAATTTCCAGAGAACTCGCCGCGTTGCTGGGCGGTGAGATTCAACTCGAAAGCGAAGTCGGCAAGGGAACGGTTTTCACCGTGTGCCTCCCATTGGGACCACCAGACTTCGCAAAGGTTGCGCATGAAGCACACACGGAAAAGCCGGTTCTGCCGGGCAGAGGCCGGACCGCGCGGCAGAAGAAGGCGGTTGTGGAGTCCGTTCCCGATGATCGTGAGTGCGTCAAGAAGGAAGACAAGGTCATATTGATTGTGGAGGACGATCCGAATTTTGCCCGGCTGTTGCAGAAGCAGTGCCATGACAAGGGATTCAAGTGTTTGGCCTCGGCGACGGGAGAAGGCGGCCTCGAACTCGCCGAAAAATATTCGCCGGCGGCCATTGTCCTCGACCTGAAACTTCCCGGAATCGACGGCTGGACGGTTCTGGATTCGCTCAAGGAGAACCCGAAGACGCGCCATATTCCTGTCCACATCATGTCGGTCGAGGATGCTACAATCGAGGCTTTCAGGAAGGGCGCCGTCGGCTATTTGACGAAGCCCGCAAAGAAAGAGGACCTCGAGGAGGCTTTCCAGAGGCTCGAGGCGGTCTTCAGCCGGAGGGTGAAGGACCTAATCGTGGTCGAGGACGATGGGAACATGCGAAAAGGCATTATCAAGCTCGTCGGAAACGGCGACGTGTACGCGGAGGAAGCCGCGACCGGCGGACAGGCGCTGCAGGCGCTGAAATCGAGAAAATTCGATTGCATGATTCTTGACCTCGGCCTGCCCGACATGACGGGATTCGAGTTGCTGAAGGCGCTCGAGGCCGAGGAGAACGTAGTGATACCTCCGGTGATCGTGTATACAGGGAAGGAGCTCACTCACGAGGAGGAGATGGAACTGCGGAAGTATTCGGAGTCCATCATCATCAAGGGTGTTCGCTCGGAGGAACGTCTGTTGGATGAATCTTCGCTCTTCCTCCACCGGATGGTAGATAAACTGCCCGAGAATATGCGAAAGATCATCACAAACCTGCATGACGTGGACATCATGTTCAAGAACAGGCGCGTCATGATCGTGGACGATGACATGAGAAACGTCTTTGCGCTCACAAGCGTGCTTGAGCAGAAGGGAGTGAGCGTGCTCAAGGCGGAGAACGGACAGAAGGCGCTCGAAATGCTGCTGACCGAGCCGAAGGTTGACCTCGTTCTCATGGACATCATGATGCCGGTCATGGACGGCTATGAAACCATGAAGCGAATACGAGCGCAGGAGAAGTTTCAAAAGCTTCCCATAATCGCTCTGACGGCCAAGGCAATGCGGGAAGACCGCGAGCGCTCTATCACTGCGGGAGCGAGCGACTATTTGACGAAGCCGGTGGACGTAAGCCGGCTGTGCTCGATGATGCGCGTTTGGCTGTACAAATAGAAGAAGGGGAAAGATGTCTGAGGAGTGGGCCGAAGAGTCTCGATGGTTTCGCGAGAGAAAATCCGGCGCGCGAGGAGCACATGAACAACGCTGACATCGAAAACATAGAGATAAGCCTGTTGCTGGAGGCGATCTACGAGCGGTACGGCCATGATTTCCGGCATTACGCGCGGGCCTCGATTAGCAGGCGGATCAGGCAGTTTCTGAATAATGCGTCGGGTTGCGCAAGCATCTCGGAGATGATCCCGAAGGTTCTGCATGACGAATCTTTCTTCGAGCGTCTAATCAATAACTTCTCGATTCCGGTGACTGAGATGTTCCGTGATCCGCTCGTTTACCGCAGCATCCGGCAGAAGATCGTCCCCCTCCTGAAGACGTATCCCTTTGTCAGGATATGGCATGCCGGCTGCGCCACCGGCGAGGAGGTGTACTCGATGGCGATCCTCCTGAAAGAGGAGGGGCTCTACGACAGGGCGACGATTTTCGCCACGGATTTCAACGACGTTGCGCTGAGCAAGGCAAAAGAGGGAATCTATGCGGTGGATTCAATAAAGCAGTTTACCGGGAACTATCAGCAGTCAGGCGGGTCAGCTTCTTTCTCCGAATACTACCACGCGCGATACGATTCCATCGCGATACAACATTCGCTGAAAAGGAACATCACTTTTGCCAATCACAATCTGGCTACCGACGGAGTCTTCGGCGAGATGCACCTTATCATGTGCCGCAACGTGCTCATATATCTTGACAGCGCGCTCCAGAGCCGGGTAGCAAATCTGTTTGGCGAGAGTCTCACTTACGGCGGGTTCCTTTGTCTTGGGACGAAAGAGACCCTGGACTTCACCGATGGGGGCAAGCACTTCAAAGTAATTGACGAACCGGCGAGAATCTATCAGAAAAAAGCGGCGGGGTTCGCGCCGTGAGGCAACCGACTGCAGAGTCTGAGAGCGCCGGCGGCGTTGCGCCTCGCGGGCGATACCGCGCGATTGTGATAGGGGGCTCCGCCGGCGGGATGAAGGCGCTCTTAACAGTGCTCTCACGTCTGCACGAGGGGTTTCAGTCGCCGATCATAGTGGTGCTGCATGTGCATCCGACGGAGAGCGGCTATCTGGCTGAGCATCTCGGTGAGAGATGCGGCTTGCCGGTGAAAGAAGCCTTAGATAAGGAGCCGGCGCAGGCCGGGGTCGTGTACGTCGCCCCGCCCGGTTACCATTTGCTTGTCGAGCGAGAGGAGACCCTCGCGCTCTCGGCGGATGAGCCGGTTCGCTTCGCGCGGCCCTCGATAGACGTGTTATTCGAGAGCGCGGCCCATGTGTGGTCGTGGCGGTTGATTGGAGTCATTTTGAGCGGCGCAAACAGCGATGGCGCATACGGGATATCGCAGATCAGGAAATTCGGCGGCCTGACCATCGCGCAAGACCCGACAACGGCCGAGTATCCCGTCATGCCGCAATCGGCGGTGGATACGGCCAGCGTCGCGAAGATACTCTCGCCCGAGGAGATAGGTGGTTTCCTGGGGGGCATGAATTGCAGCACAAAATAGTCGGCGCGTTCTTCTTCAGGTGATCATTCATGGAAATCAGGCAGAGAATTCTGATTGTGGACGACAACAAAGATAACCTTTATGCCCTGGAAAGAATGTTGTCGGGCACGGGCGCCCAAGTCATAAGAGCCTCCACGGGCAACGAAGCTCTCATAGCGTCGCTCAACAACGAATTTGCGGTGGCGATCCTCGACGTCCAGATGCCGGGAATGGATGGATACGAACTGGCCGAACTCCTTCGGGGCACCCAGAAAACCCGGAATCTCCCCATCATATTTCTTTCAGCCATTTATTCCGACGACTACCATGTGTTCAAGGGATATGACGCCGGAGGGGTGGATTTCATAATCAAGCCGTATAACCCGAGGATATTGATCAATAAAGTGCGCATCTTTCTTGAGCTCGACCGTCAGAAGGAGGAGTCGGCTGAGGCCAATCGTCAGCTTCAACGAGAAGTCGCCGACCGCGAGAAGGCGGAAGCCGGTCTGAAGCACGCGATGGCGGAGTTGGCGCGCTCGAATGCGGAGCTTGACTCATTCGCATACTCTGTTTCCCATGATTTACGGGCGCCCTTAAGAGGCATGAACGGCTTCAGCCAGGCACTGCTGGAGGACTATTCCGAAATTCTTGATGAACAGGGCAAGGACTACCTCTGTCGAATTTGTTCTGAAAGTGAGCGGATGTCGCAGCTCATCGACGATCTGTTGAATCTCTCGCGAGTGTCCCGCGCGGAGATACGTCGCGAGCCGGTGGATTTGAGCGGCATCGTTCGTACGATAGCGGCGGAGATGGAGAGGAGAGAGCCTGACCGAGCGGTGGAGTTTCTTGTCGAGGAAGGCGCCGAGGTGAACGGGGATGCGCGTCTGCTCCGGTTGGTTCTCGAAAACCTTCTTGGGAACGCATGGAAATTCACTCAGAAGCGTTCCCGGGCAAAGATTGAATTCGGCCGGAAAGCGACAAATGGCGAGTGCGCATTCTTCGTGCGCGACAACGGCGCAGGATTCGATATGGTTTACGCGGGCAAGCTTTTCGGCGCGTTTCAGCGGCTTCACTCCGCGTCGGAATTTGAGGGTACCGGCATAGGGTTGGCCACGGTTCAGCGCATTATTCACCGTCACGGTGGACGGGTGTGGGCTGAGGGGGCCGTGGGCCAGGGGGCAAGTTTCTACTTTGCCCTTTGATCCCTGCCTGGAAAGGGGTAACAGAATGAGCACATCCCTTCGCGTATTGATTCTCGAGGATTCGGAGAGCGACGCGCTTCTGGTGCTGCGCGAGCTGAGCCGCGGCGGTTATGAGCCGACCTGGAAGCGTGTCGAGACGCCCGACGCCATGAACTCGTTGCTCCAATTGGAGACCTGGGACCTCATCATATCCGATTATTCGATGCCGCATTTCAATGCGCTCGAAGCCCTGAAGCTGCTGAGCGAAAACGAGTTGGATTTGCCATTCATAGTCGTCTCAGGCACCATCGGTGAGGACGTCGCCGTTGAAGCCATGAGGGCCGGCGCTCACGACTATATCATGAAGGACAACCTGACAAGGCTTGCGCCTGCCATCGGGCGCGAACTGCGCGAAGCCAAGGTGCGTCGCCAACGAAAGCGCGCCGAAAGGAAGATTCAGCAGCAAAACGAATTTATGACGAACGTGCTGGAATCGCTCACGCACCCCTTCTGCGTTATCAACGTCAACGACTATACGATTGAGATGGCCAATTCCGCCGCTTCGGCGGGTCGGTCGGTTCGCGGGATGCGTTGCTACCACCTATTGCATGGGGCCGACCGGCCATGCCATGAGACACCTTGTCCGATCGCAGACGTAAGAAAGACGCGGAGAGCGGTTGTGCTCGAACATGTCGGTCACAATGGAGACGGAAAGTCCATATACTATGAGGTGCACGGATATCCCATCCTTGATAAAGAAGGAAACGTTATCCAGGTGATAAAGCATTGGCGGGACGTCACGGAGCGCAAGCAAGCGGAAGAGGCGTTGCGTGAGAGCGAAGAGCGATACCGGCTGCATTTCGAGAACGTCGCTGATGTCATTTACACGACAGATTCGGAGTTTCACATTACCAGTGTATCGCCATCGGTCGTGTCTTTGCTCGGCTACACTCCCGGGGAAATCATCGGACGTTCGATTGCCGAGCTCAATATCATCTCGCCCGATTATATCGAGCGGGCGTACGGCAACACGATCCGGGTTCTTGCAGGCGAACACAGCGGGCCGACCGAGTACGAGTTTATCGCAAAAGACGGAACGAAGAGATTCGGAGAGGTGACCGGCGCTCCCCTGTTCAAGGACGGCAAGGTTATCGCGGTAATCTCGGTGGCCCGGGATACAACGCGGCATCGGCAACTAGAGGCGCAACTCCGGCAGGCGCAGAAGCTCGAGGCGGTCGGTCAGTTGGCGGGCGGGGTGGCCCACGATTTCAACAATCTGCTGACCGTCATACTCGGGCGCGTTCAACTCGCGCTGATGGGGCTTACCGCAAACAGCCCGATGTATGAGAACCTCTCCGAGATTCAGGCTGCCGGCGAAAGGGCCGCCGACCTCACCCGCCAGTTGCTCACGTTCAGCCGGAAACAAGTGATGCAGCCGAAAAACATGAATCTCAACGATACCCTAAGCGGAATGAAGAAACTGCTGCGGCGGCTGATACGAGAGGACATAGAACTCCAGATAGAGCTCGCAGCGGATTTGCAGAATGTCACGATGGACCCAGGGCAAATGGAGCAGGTGATTGTGAATCTTGTTGTCAACGCGCGCGACGCGATGCCTGAAGGCGGACGCATAGTCATAGAAACATCCAATGTCGAGTTGGACGAAAACTACGCGCGCGAGCATGCCGGCGTCAAGCAGGGTAATTATGTGTTGCTCGCGGTCACCGACACGGGGCACGGCATCAGCAAGGAGATACAAGCGCGCATCTTCGAGCCTTTTTTCACAACCAAGCCGGAAGGGAAGGGCACAGGTTTGGGGTTGTCGACGGTCTATGGCATAGTCAAGCAGCACGGCGGCAACGTGTGGGTGTACAGTGAGGAAGGGAGCGGGTCCACCTTCAAGGTTTATCTGCCCGCAATGCTCGAGAAGGAGGAGCCGGAGAGTCAATCCCCCGAGAGAGTTCAAATGCCGCAGGGCAAAGAGACTATCCTCCTTGTCGAGGACGAATCAAGCGTTCGGACTCTTGCCGCAAAGGTTCTCTCAGGTCTCGGCTACACGATTCGCGAAGCCAAAAACGGCAGAAATGCGATCGACTTGTTGCAGAACGACGCCGCGCATGACCTCTTGATAACCGACATCGTCATGCCGGAGATGAGCGGCATAAAGCTTGCCGAGGATTACAATCACAGATTCCCCAATGGGAAGATACTCTTTATCTCGGGTTATGCGGACAGGGCCGTCCACCGTGACGGCATGCTCAAAGCGGGGGCGGAAATGCTCCAGAAACCGTTTACACCTCAGAAGCTTGCGCAAAAAGTGAGGGAAGTGCTCGATAACTAAAGTCGCGAGTGGCGAGTCACGAGTCGCATCCGGCTATTGACCGGCAGCAGCTTCTTTTATAAGGTGGCGGGCGATTATGTTTCGTTGTATCTGGTTGGTTCCTTCGTATATCTGGGTGATCTTGGCGTCACGCATCATTTTCTCGACCGGGTATTCCTTCATGTAGCCGTAGCCGCCCATAATCTGAACGGCGTCGGTTGTGACGCGCATCGCCATATCCGAGGCGAATACCTTCGCCATCGCGGAGTCCTTCGAGACGTCCTTGCTGCCGGCGTCTATCATGCGGGCCGTCGAGTAGACAAGCGCCCGGGCGGCCTCTATTTGCGTGGCCATGTCGGCGAGCATGTGCTGTATGGCCTGGAACGACGTGATTGATTCACCGAATTGCCTGCGGCCGCGCGCGTATTGTATCGCTTCATCGAATGCGCCCTGGGCCAGTCCCACTGCCTGCGCCCCGATGCCGGGACGCGTGTTGTCGAGCGTTCGCATCGCCACGACAAAGCCCATGCCCTCGCGGCCGAGGACGTTCTTCCTGGGGACGCGGCAGTCCTCGAAGAAGATTTCGCGTTGGAGCGAGGCGCGTATCCCCATTTTGTTTTCCTTGCGGCCGAATGTCATGCCGGGGGCGCCGTCCTCGACAATGATAGCGGTCGCGCCACGGCTGCCGCGGCTCTTGTCGGTCATTGCGAAAATGGTGTAAATTTGGGCCTCTCCCGCGTTTGTGATCCACTGCTTGCGGCCATTGAGGACGTAGAAATCGCCGTCGGCCATGGCGGTTGTTTCGATCGCGCCTGCGTCGCTGCCCGCATTGGCTTCGGTCAACCCGAAGGCGGCCAGCGCCTTGCCGGAAGCCACTTCGGGCAGATACTTTTGTTTCTGTTCTTCGGTTCCGGCCACGAGTATGGGGAAGGACCCGAGGGCGGTCGCCGCAAAACTGGCGCAAACGCCCGCGCACACGCGCGCAATCTCTTCGATGGCAAGACACAAGCCGAGACACCCGCCGCTTGTGCCGCCGTATTCTTCGGGGATAAAGATTCCGGTGAGGTTCGTCTTCGCAAACTCATTCATTATCTCGCGCGGGAATTCGGAGGCATCGTCAAGCTGCGCGCGGACGGGTCGAATTTTTTCCAGCGCGAGCTTACGGGCCAGTTGGCGAATCGCCTTCTGCTTTTCGTTCAGAAAATAATCCATGCTCGGCCTCCGGTTTGTTCTCTGATGGGACAGTTTTGCTGTTGGCGGATGAGTGGGCAGAGCCGTCCGTCGGGTCCGGCTCGGGATTTTCCTGCAATTTCAGCAAGGCGTTGCGCGCAGCGTTCTGCTGGGCCTCTTTCTTGTTTCGGCCAAAGCCGGCGCCATATGGTTTGTCATTGATGGTAAGCGCCACCTCGTAGGTTCGCTCATGTGGCGGCCCGGATTCGTTCACGACGGTATACCTGGGCAGCATCTGGAAACGAGACTGCGTGACTTCCTGGAGCATGGACTTATAGTCCATCTTGTGCTGGTCGTGGTCGAGACGCTCGATCTCATCGCCGAAATGGTTCATGATGAACTGGTGCGCGGCTTTGAGCCCACCGTCGAGATAAACCGCGCCGATGATGGCCTCCATCGCGTCGGCCAGCAATGAATTGCGCCGCCGCCCGCCGCCGAGTTCCTCTCCTTTGCCCAGTCGTATGTAAGGGCCGATGCCTATTTTTTTTGCGACGAGTGCGAGCGTGGTTTTGCTCACGACGGCTGCGCGCAGCTTGGTGAGTTTGCCCTCGTAATACATGGGGTAGCTGTCAAAAAGCTCGTGGCTGACGACGAGTTCGAGAACCGCGTCACCCAGGAACTCCATTTTTTCGTTGTGCGGGCGTCTCTCGTCGGGAAGCTCATTGACAAAAGAAGAGTGTGAAAGCGCTTGATCCAGCAGTTTCAGCCGCCGGAAACGCACCCGCATCGTCTTTTCGAGGTCCTTGAGCGCCTTTCGTCTGGGCGGCTCTATAGGATGTGAGCGCTGTCGGTCATTCGAATTTTTTGAAGATGAGAGTTGCATTGGTTCCGCCGAATCCGAACGAGTTACTCATGGCATAATCCACTTTCATCTCGCGAGCCAAATTAGGGACGTAGTCGAGATCGCACTCGGGGTCGGGCTCCTCGTAGTTGATGGTTGGCGGCACGACGCCGTTCTTTATCGAGAGAAGCGTCGCGACCGCTTCCACTCCGCCTGCCGCCCCCAGGAGATGCCCCATATGCGACTTGGTCGAACTGATGCAGAGTTTGCGCGCATGCTCGCCGAAAACGGTTTTGACCGCTTCGGTCTCGAGCTTGTCGTTGAGGTGGGTGGAGGTTCCGTGCGCGTTGATGTAGTCCACGACATCCGGAGAGACGCGGGCGCTTCGCAGGGCCGCGCGCATCGAGCGCGCCGCGCCGTCGCCGTCGGGCGAAGGAGCGGTTATATGATATGCGTCGGCAGACATGCCGTAGCCGACGATCTCGCCGAGGATGCTTGCGCCGCGCGCCCGGGCGTGCTCGAGTTCTTCGAGCAGTACGATGCCGGCGCCTTCTCCCATTACGAACCCGTCGCGAGTGCGGTCGAACGGCCGACTTGCGCGCTCGGGCTGGTCGTTACGGGAAGTTGTGAGCGCCCGCATTGCGCAGAAGCCTGCAAAACCTACGGGCGTCAGACAGGCCTCGCTGCCGCCGGCGAGCATGAGGTCGGCCTCGTCGCGCTCGATGATGCGGTAGGCGTCGCCTATCGCGTGGCTGCCGGTCGCGCAGGCAGTGCTGACGGCGGCGTTTGGTCCCTTGAGGCCGAAGTTCATGGCGACAACGCCCGCTGCCATATTGATGATGAGCATGGGTACGAAAAACGGGCTGATGCGCTTTGGTCCTTTTTCGAGATACACCAGGTGCTGGTCTTCGATGGTGGTCATGCCGCCGACGCCGGAGCCGATGAGCACACCGAAGCGATCGCGATCGACTTTTTCAAGGTCAATCCCCGAGTTAGCAAGGGCCAGTTTGCCGGCGGCAAGCGCAAAATGAGTGAAGCGGTCGGTCCGTTTGACTTCCTTCGGCGAGAAATAATCTTCGGCGTTGAAGTTTTCGACCATGCCTGCGACTTTCGAGGAATAGTCGGTCGTGTCGAAATAGGTCAGGCGTTTCGTTCCTGAGCGGCCCTCTTTGAGGGATTCCCAGAACTTGTCGAGTGTATTGCCCACCGGCGAGATAACGCCGGCGCCGGTTATCACGACACGTCTTTGCGTCAATGTTTGTCTCCCAGGAAAGTCAGTTCATGGTTCACGGTCTACGGTATACAGTCTACGGTTGAGAAGATAAGAATGAGTTGGGTTTCCAAGCCGAATCCAACTGTTTCTTTCGTAGTTAACTCCGCCAGAGGTGGAGTCAGGGCGCTTCCCGCAAGAAAGTCGAAAGTTGAAGGCCGAAACGGGTTCGCTTCCTTCAAAACCAATCCCGAGAAGCTTTCTGTGGTCCACCGGCTACAGATTCTTTATGAATTCTATCGCATTTCGAACGGTTATGATCTTCTCGGCCTCTTCGTCGGTTATCTCGATTTCGAACTCGTCTTCGAGCGTCATAATGAGTTCGACGACGTCAAGCGAGTCAGCGCCGAGGTCGTCAATGAATTTGGCATCGTCGGTCACCTGTTCGAGATTGATGTCGAGCTTTTCGGCGATTATTTCCTTTATTCTTGCGTCGCTCACCTGGACCATGCCCGATTCCTGCTCCTTTCGTTAGTCAACGAAACCCTCCTAAGAAAATGGCCTAAAGTCCAAAGTCTAAGGTCCAAAGTCCAAAGGTTTCAGGTTTGAGGTTGAACCCATGTGTTTCTTTCACGAACAACTCCGCGCAGAGCGGTCAGATGCTCTCCAGAGCCCATGCTTATCCGGGGACACCATGCGGCATGGTGTCCCCGGATAAACTCTCGCGTCACATCGCCATACCGCCGTCGGAGCGGATGACCTCGCCCGTTATGTAGTCTGAGGCGGGCGCCACGAGAAATTTCACGACTTCAGCCACGTCTTCCGGCTTTCCCATTCGGCCGAGCGGAATGAGTCTCAAGAGTTCCTCTTTGGTTTTGTCCGGCAGTCCCTCGGTCATGGCCGAGGAGATCAGGCCCGGCGCCACGCAGTTGACGGTTATGTTGCGAGAGGCGAGCTCGCGCGCAACCGATTTTGTGAAACCGATGACACCGGCTTTCGCGGCGCAGTAATTGGCCTGGCCGGCATTGCCGACGACGCCGACGACGGACGTTATGTTGACTATCTTGCCGCTGCGCTGTTTGAGCATCGTGCGCGCGACCGCCTTCGTGCAGTTGAATGTTCCCTTTAGATTCGTGTCGATTACTTTATCCCACTCGTCCTCTTTCATCCGGAGGAGCAGGTTGTCGGAGGTGACTCCGGCGTTGTTCACGAGGATATCGATGCGGCCGGCGTCCCTGAGAACGTCGTTCACGAGCCGGCCGACCGATTCGACTTCGGTAACGTCAAGCCGGTATGGACGCGCGCGGCCGCCTTCGGACTCGATGTGGTCCGCGGTTTCTTTGCCGGCCGCGAGGTTGCGGCTGCATACGGCGACGGTTGCGCCCTCTCTCGCAAGCGCGAAGGCAATGGCCCGCCCGATGCCGCGCGAACCGCCTGTGACTATCGCCACTTTCCCTTCAAGCGCCTTCATGATTTCTGCGCAAGGGCCTCGACGGAATCGGGCCCGTCCACATTCAGACCGACCGTTGAGCCGTTGGTTCGTTTGAGGAGTCCCGTAAGCACTTTGCCCGGGCCCACCTCGATAAACGTGGCTACACCTTCCTCGAGCATCCGCTCGACTGTGAGCTGCCAGCGAACGGGATTGTATATTTGTTCGACAAGCTTGTTCCGAATCTGCGCGGGGTCATCCGTGAGCGACGCCGTGACATTCGGGAAGAAGCTTATTGCAGGCGCTGCCAGGGGCGTCTTCATGGCGTAGGGCTCGAACTCGTCGGCGGCCGAACGCATCAAGCGCGAGTGGAACGCGCCCGAAACCTGAAGCGGGATCACGCGCCTGGCGCCGCGTCGCATGGCTTCGTCGCCTGCCGTCTTCACGGCATTTCGCTCACCCGAGATAACCACTTGTCCCGGCGAGTTGATATTGGCGACATCGACTACTCCGTCGCTGACACCCGCACAGATTTCTTCCAGCGTCTGTGCGTCGAATCCGAGGACAGCGCACATAGCGCCGCCGTTGGCTTCGCACGCCCGCTGCATCGCCGTCGCGCGGGCGCTCACAAGCGCGAGCGCATCCTCGAACGTTATTGCGCCGGCCGCTACAAGGGCGGAATACTCGCCCAGGCTGTGTCCGGCGACATAGTCGGGCGAAAGGCCCATTTGCTCCATGACTTTTATGAGCGCTACGCTAACCACAAAGATTGCGGGCTGAGCGTAAACGGTCTGTTTGAGGGTGTCTTCGGGTCCGTCGAAGATTATGCGGCGCAGGTCTTTTCCGAGCGATTGTTCCGCCTGGTCGAAAACGATTCGGGCTTCTGCGAATCGCTCGCATAGTTCCCGGCCCATACCAACGTACTGGCTTCCCTGGCCGGGGAATATCCACGCGGTCTTGCCCATCTTCACTCCTAAGAAAGAGGCGAGACACAGCTCGCTTTATTATCCCGCGAAGCGCGTGATGATTCGCAATAATGAATCACTCGGCGACCGTTACGACCTGTCGTCCATTGTAGAACCCGCATTCGGGGCAGACCCTGTGGGCCAAGACGGGCTTTGCGCAGTTCGGGCACTTCATGACGTTTTGGGCTTTAAGGGCGCGATGCGCTCGCCGTTTGTCCCTTCGCGTGCGCGATATTCTGCGTTTTGGTTGGGCCATTGTTATTCCTCCATCTTTCTTATCCGCGGATTTCTGTCTTCAGGTTCCAGCTTCTTTGTTATCTACAGATTTCGCTGATTTTTACGGATTTTGCCGCTTCTCTTTCAGTTTTCCTTTCAAGTCCTTCAGCTTCTCGAAAGGCGACGATATGGCATCCAGCTCGCAGGCGCAGGGGGCCACGTTCAGGTCTGCGCCGCACTGTGGGCAGAGCCCTTTGCATTCGTCGCTGCACACCGGTTTGACGGGCAGATTCACGATCAGAAGCTCTCTGGTCTCATGCAGGAGGTCTATGACGTCCTCCTTGTAGAAAGAGAGGTCAACGGCGGGTTGATCGGCCATTTCTTCTTCTCGTGTCGCCATGTCACGCTCCGGCACGCAGAGAACATTCATAGCCATCTCGACCGGCATGGCAAAACTTGCCAGGCAGCGGCTGCATTCGGAAGTGATTGATCCCTTAAGTGTTCCGGTCACGTAGACGTCGTCATCGCTCCTGGTGGCGCGGCCGGTGAAAGCGATATCTTCCCGGAGATTGTAGCCGCGGAAATTCAGATTCACCTCCGACGGCTCGAATTTCGTCTCGATATCTTGTCCCTCTTCGGGAATCTTATCAACACGAATTTTCATGGTCTTGAAATAACGGCTTCAAGCCGTGGTTGTAAAGTCAAGTGCTGAAAAAGGGCTCGGGAACTTGACGGAATGAGCGGCGTCAGGAAACAAATCCTGTGCGTTTATTCCTTATTGTGACAAAGGGGCAGGAGGCGGTATTTCCGCGTGTCTTGGTTCAGAAGTACCCCCCGCTGCTCCCCTATCTACAGCTTGCGGCCCAAGTGGACTTTCCTCCGGAAGGCTGGCTTTCGCACAAGCCTCCGCCTTGAGGAGTCCAAGAACCGCAAGATTCCCTTATGTATCGGCATTAATGGTAGCATTTCCACACCTCTTTGTCAAGGAAGTTAACGTTCATGGTTTGTGGTTTGTGGTTCATGGTTTGTGGTTCATGGTTTGTGGTTTGTGGTTCATGGTTCATGGTTAGATTCCAAAGAAAGCGGCGTCCATTTCTTCGTTTTCTTTTGTAGCCCTTTGCCGCAGAGGGA
>JACRIR010000076.1 GCA_016215705.1 Candidatus Poribacteria bacterium
AAGGGGTGGTTCTATGGCGCGACAAAGCATGGTGACGATACGCCGGGCGGAAATCACGGAGGCGCTGTACCGGTGTATTGTGAAGTCGGGATATGCAAACACGTCGGTGAGGGATATCGCACACGAAGCGAGCATGCGATCCGGGTTGATCCATCATTATTTCGACAGCAAGGATGAAATACTCTCCGCGCTGATGAAGGATATCTTCAATAAATATCAACGGAGTTTTGCCCTCCTTTTGGAAGGGCATCGCGACAAGCCTTCTAATGAACGCTTGCGACTTGGCATAGAGTTCATTTTTCTGAAGGTTGCAGGTGACAGAGATTTGATAAAGGTATTCCATGAACTATGGAATCTCTCGCAACATAATGAAACGCTTCATGAATCGCTCAGAGTTCTATATCGGCAGTATCGAAAGGAGGTAGGGAAGTTTATCGCCGAATGCATGGGAAAAACCCACGGACAGACTAAGGATGCGAAGAGCATTGCGGCTCTTCTGGTGAGCGCAAGCGAAGGGGCAGGTATCCAGTGGCACATTGATTCACGGGGCATATCTCTTTCCGATCTCGCGAAAATGTCAAGCCGGTTCGTCAACATGACTATCGGACGACATGGATCACAATAATGCGATGAATAATGAGCAGAGAGAAGAATACTATGACATCCAAAGGTAGAATCATCGTAATTGGAGCCGGAATGGCAGGCTTGACGGCTGCGCACTTCCTGAAAGAGGCCGGCTTCGATGTTGTTGTTGTCGAAAAAGAGAACCGTCCGGGAGGCCGTGTCATTTCGGTTCATAAGGATGGGGATGTTCTCGACGTGGGCGCACAGTTCTTGCACTCTAATTACAGGCTCACCCTGGAACTAACCACAAAATTCAACATGGCGTCCGACCTTGTTCAGATGCAAGATGATGACATGATAATGCGTGACGGCCGCGCGCACATAATCCCATGGGGCAGTGTGCGGATTCCCGCCGTGTCAATATGGTCACAGCTGAAGATGGCCCGACTGTTCATTCCAATATTCCTGCGAAAGGCGAACATGGCTCTTGAGGGTTGGCCCGGTCTCCTGGACCTGGACAAGCTGGAGCTTGCCACATATGCCCGGTTGAAGCTGAATAATGAGTCCCTGGAATACGTCGTGCGTCCGCTAATGCTGACCTATTCCATGTCAGAGCCGGAAGGCATTTCGCTTGCGTACTTCCTGCGATCCCTATACATGTATGTAACGACCAAAGCCTATTGTTTCCGCAGTGGCAACGACGTATTGGCCAAGACTATGTCAAAGAATCTCGATATCAGATATGAGAGTCCGGTGAAGAAACTCCTGAAAGGCGCAAAGGGAGAAATATGCGGTGTCCAAACGTCCTCGGATGAACTTGAGGGTTTGGCTGTCATCTCCGCCGTACCTTCTCCCGCACTGTTTTCACTCTACCCCGACTGGAACAGGGAACAGTCGGCATTCCTGCAAGACTTCACTTTCAGCAAAATGCCATTGGTGCTTTTTGAAGGCAAAATCCGTGATACTATAACGTATTGGGGCGGCGTGTTCGACAGGCGGGCCGGCCATCGAGTTTCTTTTGTCACCTATCCCCACAGGAAATATACCAATGCATGCAAAGCGAATTACCTATTAGCCTGGTCAATGGGCTCTTTCGGTGAAGAACTGCTCGACCTGCCCGACGAGGGGATTGCCGAGGCAGTGGCCGCTGAACTGCGGAAGGCCATTCCTGCCGACGCTGATTCACTTAAACCTGTCTCGATAGTCAGACACCATCACACGTTTCCGCAGTTCAAGGTCGGAATGTTTGAGAAACTGCTGCATTTTAGAGTGAGCGAAGGCCAGCCTGCAGGTTTGTATTTTGCGGGTGACTACATGGAGGGCGGTATCATCGAAGGCGCCGTTCAATCTGGTTATAAGGCTGCGCAAAGGTTGATTGCGGCATGCTCTTAGGATAAGATGTTTGGCAACATTCGAGTAGAGGGCTCGTATGAGTCTTTTTCGCAATGTTGTCGGCAACCACGGAGGTGAACGACAGTGGGCGAGGACTTAAGAATCGAGAACGCCAATCAGAGCGGCAAGAAAAAGATCACACGGCGTGCTTTCGTAGGCGGCGTGGCAGCCGGCGCGGCAGGCGCCTGGGGGTTGTCATACGGCCTCAAGCGCTATAGTTACGACCCCTCGCGGCCGCCCCAGTTGTACGAATACTTCCTCGACAATTTCTGGTTTAAAGCCGCCGACCTCGAACATCAGGAGATGAACCCGCCGCTCAAAGGAACTCAAAAGGCGGACATCGTCATCATCGGCGGCGGATTTACCGGACTGTCGGCTGCATACAATCTCATTCGCAAGTTCCCCGATAAGAAGATCGTGTTGCTCGAGGGCGCGTGCTGCGGCTACGGCGCCAGCGGCCGCAACGGGGGCTTCTGCGACGCAGGCATCCCGGGCTTCATGGATTATCTGGCCAAGAATGGACCGGAAATGGGACGGAAAGCGTTTGACGCCAGTCTCTATGGAATGAAGCAGATAAAGGAGTTGGTCACCGAACACGGCGTGCAGTGCGACTTCGAGGAAAACGGAATGCTCGAGGCCGCCATCGGCGAGGAGCAAGCCAAACATCTGGTGAACCAGCGCGAGAGATACAAATCTATGGGGCTCGAGGCTACCTTGATCCAGGGCAAGGAGCTCGAGGGGGAAATCAAGTCGCCTCGCTACGTGGCCGGACTCAAGTTCCCGTATGGCGGCATTGTGAATCCCGCAAAACTCGCAAGAGGAACGAAACCCGTGGTCGAGAGAGCGGGTGTCGAAATCCGTGAGCGCACTGTCGTAATGCGCGTGACGCCGGGCAAGGTCCACCGGATCGAGACCGAGATGGGCGAGATCAGCGCGCCGATTCTGGTTCTCGGTCTCAACGGCTATGCGCCCAAACTCGGCTTCTTCAGCGACCGAGTAATGCCTCTGTGCAGCTACGTGATTGCCACTGAGCCTCTGAGCAAGGCGCAATGGGAATCAATCGGGTGGCAAAATCGGCAAGGCATCGCGGATTTGCGAGTGCTTTTTGATTATCAAAGGCCGTCGGCGGATGGACGCATCGTGATCGGCGGTTCTGATTATCCCTACTATGCGGGCGACGCGCTCAGTTCGGGCAACAACAAACCAGTCATCGAGTTACTCACCAAGAGCCTTTTTACGACATTCCCGCAACTGGAAGGACTGCGCATCGACCACGCATGGGGCGGCACAATGGGCTTCACCCTCGATTTCACTCCGTCCGTAGGCGTGATGGGCGACCACAAAAACGTCTTCTACGGAGTCGCTTACAATGGCGAGGGCGTCGCCTTCGGTCAAACCGCGGGCCGCATCATCTCAGAACTGATCGCGGGCGAAACGAGCGACCTCTCGGACCTCTTCGTGGTAAACCACAAGATTCCCTACATGGGGCCCGGTAATGTCAGGATTCTCTTCGCTCGTCTCCAGAAAGCGTATCTCACTCGCTTTGCTGAAAAAACGGTCAGATAGGAATCCGGGGCAAAGAGGCGAAAAGGAAAGACGAAAGGGAATGAATTGCGTTTTGAGGAACTTTGTAGGTGCGAATTCATTCGCACGTTTCTTAGGAGCGCCTGACCACGTCTGCAACGCGATTAATTGTGAAAGAAACATCCACTTCGTCATTCTGAGCGAAGCGAAGAATCTCCATTCGTTTTTGGCTTTTTCCCCTTTCGCTGTTTGCCTTCTTAAGAGCAATGCTTTTGCTTCCAACCGTGAACCGTAAACCTGTTTTCCCGGGAGAATAGCAAATGAATTTCGAGCACATCAAATACGAGCTTGACGACCGAATTCTCACGATCACTCTCAATCGTCCCGAGAAGCTGAACGCTTTCACAAGCGCCATGGGAACTGAGATGATCGAGGCATTCGATCGCGCGGATGAAGATGATGAAGTGCGTGTCGTCATCGTCACCGGCGCCGGAAGAGGATTCTGCGCCGGGTCCGACCTGAGCGGCGGGGCCGATACGTTTGACAACGTAACCCGCAAGAATGAAACTCTTGAGGAACATCGTGACGCAGGGGGCGTGGGCGTTCTGAGAATTTACGAGATGAAAAAACCGATCATAGCGGCGATAAACGGCCCAGCGGTGGGTGTGGGAATCACTATGACGCTGCCGATGGATATTCGCATCGCGTCGACCGCCGCGAAGATGGGGTTCGTGTTTGCGCGCCGGGGAATCACAACGGAGGCATGTAGCAGTTGGTTTCTGCCCCGCATAGTGGGGATCAGCCGCGCCGCTGAATGGGTCTTGACAGGAAGAGTGTTCCCTGCGCAGGAAGCGCTCGATGGAGGGCTTGTCAGCCGCATAGTAAGCCCTGAAGAACTCATGCCGACCGCCGTCAAATTGGCGCGCGAAATCGCTGATAATACATCAGCGGTCTCCGTAACTCTCTCCCGGCAACTCCTGTGGCGAATGCTGGGGGCAGACCATCCCATGGAAGCCCACAAGATAGATTCGAAATGCATTTATTACATGGGCAAGTCGCCGGACAGTTACGAAGGCGTGATGGCGTTTCTGGAAAAGCGACCCGCCCGGTTTACGATGAAACCGAGCGTCGATATGCCGCCTTTCTATCCGTGGTGGAAAGAACGGCCATTCAAATAGGCCGCAGGATTGGCAGCAGTTTTGTCGTGTCGTATGGAAAGCGAAGAGGGAGTCTAATGCCGCCTTTTGTCGTATTGCTTTTGTTTCTCCTTCACTCGGAACTCAAGTCATGAGCATGACTATGCTTTCTTCCTTTTCCCCCTTTCCTTCGCATATGCTTCGATGAAACGTTTTGCAAGATTGGCGCTATTCTTCGGAGAAACATTCTCCGGGTCCATATTCCACAAGTATTCCGTGCCCTCGTGTAAAGCAATAAGCACGTTTGCAAGTTCTTTGATCTCGACACGAGAAATGCCGGGAGCGATGCCTGAATCTCTAATGTGCGTCGTGATCACTTCGCGAATGGACTCAATTTCCATTCTAAAGGTTCCCCGTATTTTCTCATTTCGGAACGCTTCAGACCAAAAGTCATAGAAGATTCCCCCATGTCGCCCCAGCAAGACACTGGGATCAAAGAGGTACCTGATCATATTGTCAAAGCGTTCTTTTGAAGACCCATATTGGTTGCCCAGAGCTTTTCCACGGTCGATATCTTCCTCGATAAGATGCTTTATGAGCTCTTCGACTATCCTGTTTCGGTTTCCAAAATAGTGATGCAGGCTGCTAAGCTGAATACCGGCCTCCTCGGCCAGTTTTCGGTTTGAGGCCTTGTGCAGCCCGTATTTCATTATGCAGCGATGGAATGCCTCGAGAATCTCAGCGCGCCTTTTTTTCGCAATGCTCTTTCTTTCGCTTTTCTTCATATGCCCTGTCCGTTTGTGACGGTGGCCGACTTGCGCCGCCAATTTGTCAAAAATCTCCCCATGCGATTAAGGAATCCTCGCTTGACTTTATCGGAAAGTCATGATAAATTGTATCGGTCGACCGATACAATACTTTAGCTGACGTTAGTCTACCTTAAGAAAGAAGGAAAAACAAGTCAAATCTTGCATTGCCGGTGGAAGGCTCGGGAATAGACGAAAAGGGACATAAAGTCCCAAGAATTTTTCCCTTGATATCTCCTGTTGGAGTTTTCTGAGGAAACATATTCACAAACGAGCTAGAAAGGAAGAAGACATGAGCGTTAAAGCAAAGAATGCCAAGAAAGACCAGGACGCCGAACTTTATTCCTTGGGCGCCGCCTTCAATGGCAGCGAAATCGTTCCCATATTGGAAGCGCGCATTCCTATCATCGACATGGGGTTCCTGCATAGCGACGTTTGCTACGATGTGGTGAGCGTGTGGCATGGAAGCTTCTTCAGGCTCAAAGAACACATGGACCGTTTCGAGAAGAGTTACCAAGGGCTCGGCTTCTCCATGCCGTATACAAAGCAACAAATGAGGCAGATATTGCTGGACATGGTGGCCCGTTCCCGTCTCAGGGATGCCTACGTCTATATGTGCGCCACACGCGGTTTGCCAAACCTTGACGACCCGCGCAATTTTGAAAAGTACCAACAGATGTTCTACGCGTTCGCCGTGGAGTTTATTTGGCTCATCGATCCGGAAGAGCAGAAGATAGGGACAGACGTGATCGTGAGTTCAGTTCCCCGGATACCAAAGGAATCAGTCGACCCGACCATAAAGAACCATCACTGGGGCGATTTAACGCGGGCTGACCTTGAGGCGCATAAGAAAGGCGCCAGGACTGCATTTCTTCTTGATCTCGAGGGAAATCTCACCGAAGGTCCGGGCTTCAACATATTTGTGATTAAGGACGGGAAGCTTCTCACACCGGATTCGAATGTCCTCTTAGGTATCACACGGCTCACAGTGTTCGAACTCGCCAAAGAGATGAAGATAGAGGCGCGAGCATGTAAAGTCCCACTGGCGACATTGCGCGCGGCTGACGAGATATTCATGTGCACCACGGCAGGCGGAATAATGCCCATTAAATCGCTGGACGATGTGCCTATCAGCGGCGGCAAGCCCGGCCCAATCACCATGAGATTGCACAAGGCATTCTGGAAAGCTCATGACGACCCGAAATACCTGACACCGGTAGACTACAAGTAACGTTTCAAAAAGTTTCCGATTTTGCTGGACCTCGAGGGATCAGGACTAACGCAGGCGGTAAAAGGAGTAGTTCCCAATTTGGGGTCAGATATTTGCGGTCTGTTGCACAAACGCCTCATCCGGGAAGAACCATGTATTCCCGTCTTCGCAGGAATCCATGGTTCCTTCAACTAAGACCTTAGTAGAGCGCTATCTAAATTTTGCTGCACTGCTCCCCCTTTGAAAAAGGGGGATTTTGGAAGTCCCAGAAATACTTGGGAACAAAAGTCTTAAATCCCCCCTTACCCCCCTTGCAGAGGGGGGACATCGCCGAATCAATGCATTTTGTTTAGGAAACGGGACTTGTCATTTTTGTCTTTGGCGGTTTTCATAGGGCGCAGCACGCTGCGCCCCTACAGAAAAATATGCCTATACCCCCAAATTCAATTATGAAGGCGTACTAGTTCGCCCCATTTGTCAGCAAGGACTTCTTTGACCTATTCTCCCCAAACATTCAAGATATTCGTGTAATTTGTCTCGCGCTTTTAGCGATTCGTGATTGGTGTTCCAAGCATGTTTTTGACTTTCGATTCCCGAATGTAATAGCATAGTGACGGAATCATCCCAGCCAGTTGCGAAAGGGACAGTTCCTTCCTTATGGGTCTGTCCCAGGTCAGCCCGAAATAAGCCCTCGTCCGTGAACAAACTGGAAAACTCGGCCAAAAAAGGAGCAAAGGGACAATGAGAGACGTGTATGTTATCGGCGCTGGAATGACCCGCTTCGGCAAGTACATGGAACGCAACATGAAGTCCCTCGTCGAAGAAGCGGTTACGAACACACTGAAGCACGCCGGCATCGACAAGTCGGAACTGCAAGCGGCGTGGGTCGGCAACTCCGCGCAGGGGATTGTGACGGGCCAGGAGAGCATTCGCGGACAAGTCGTTCTGCGGCCGCTCGGAATCGGTGCGATACCGGTAATGAATGTCGAGAATGCCTGCGCATCCGCCTCGTCGGCTTTTTACGGCGCGTGGATGGGCATCGCCTGCGGGGTGTATGACGTCGCGCTTGCGCTCGGGATGGAGAAACTGGTTCAGGCAGATAAGAAGAAGATGTTTGAGACCTTCTGGGCGGCCACGGACGTCGAGATTATGGAAGCTTTCAAAGCGATGATGAAGGTGGAAGAGGAGAAGAAGAAGGCGATGGGCGCAAAAGCGGCCGGCGAAGGCGGCGCAGGGCAAAGCCGGAGCGCTTTCATGGACATATATTCAATGGCTGCGCGCAACCACATGAAGAAGTATGGGACAACGCAAAGGCAGTTGGCCGTGATCTCGGCGAAGAATCATTTTCACAGCTCGATGAACCCTTACGCGCAATATCAGGTAAACATGACAGTCGAAGAGGTTCTGGCCGCGCCAGAGGTTTCATACCCTCTCACCCGCCCCATGTGCTCACCGGTTGGCGATGGCGCTGCGGCCGCGATTCTGTGCTCGAAGGACTACATAAAGAAGACCGGCGCTCAGAGGCCCGTCAAGGTGAGGGCTTGCGTACTCGCTTCGGGACGCGACCGCGATTTTGATGAAGAAGATATTGGAAAACGCCTCTCTCGCAAGGCATACGAAGTGGCAGGCGTCGGCCCGAAAGACATCAATGTCGCCGAGGTGCATGACGCAACCGCATTCGGAGAACTGCACCAGAGCGAGGCCCTGGGGTTCTGCGGAGAGGGAGAAGGCGGACCGTTCGCGGAATCCGGCGCAACTACACTCGGTGGCAAAGTGCCGATTAATACCAGCGGAGGGCTCGAGTCGCGCGGTCACCCAATAGGCGCAACCGGCCTTGCACAGATAGCCGATCTGGTGTGGCAGCTCAGAGGCGAATGCGGCAAGAGGCAGGCTGAAGGCGCTCGCCTTGCGCTCGCGGAGAATGGCGGCGGCAACATCGGGATCGAAGAAGCCGCCATGGTGATAACGATTCTGGAAAAGGCATGAGGAGAATACTTGATGGCAACTGAGCGTTGCCGGGCGAGGGAATTCGGACTGGTTATAGGCGGATTGCAGACCGGCGCCCATAATGCGATCACGGACGTGGCGGGCGTGCGCGTGGGCCATCGTACGGTCATCAAAGGCGAGGGCAAATGCAAGATCGGCGAAGGGCCGGTTCGCACGGGTGTCACCGCAATTCTTCCCGCGCCCGATGACCTTTTTGTCAGTAAGTTGCAAGCGGGAGTCCACATTATCAACGGGTTCGGCAAGAGCGTCGGGCTCATGCAGGTAGCCGAAGTCGGAACAATTGAAACACCAATTCTGATAACGAATACGCTCAATGTGAGCAAGGTAGCGGACGGGCTTTTGGATTATCTTATCATGGATAAGGGACTCGATGCGCCGTCCATCAATCCCGTCGTCATGGAATGCAACGACTACTATCTGAGCGACATCTGTGGTCGCCACATGGGGAAAACGGAGGTAGTGGCCGCAATCGAGGCGGCATCGGACGGGCTCGTGACAGAAGGTTCGGTCGGCGCGGGCACGGGAACAGCCGCATACGGATTCAAGGGCGGCGTCGGCACGTCATCGCGGATTGTCTCTTGCGGCGAGCAAAGATTCACGGTGGGGGCGCTGGTTGTTACCAACATGGGCAAGCCGGACCAATTGAGAATCTGCGGAAAGCCCGTCGGCAAAAAACTTATGGAACAGGGAGTTGACCCGGCGTTGGGCGGCTCTATTATCATGGTACTGGCGACCAACGCGCCTCTCTCATCGAATCAGCTTCGCCGCGTGGCCGCCCGCGCCACGCACGGACTGGCGCGCACCGGCAGTTATTCCGGGAATACGAGCGGCGATATCGTACTGGCTTTTTCAACGGCAAGGCGCATGCCTCTACTACCCGAGCAGCCGATTCTGACTTTGCCCGAAGTGAGCGACAACCACATCGACATGTTTTTCACGGCTGCTGCTGACGCAATAGAGGAGTCGATCCTTAACGCCATGTTTATGGCTGAGACCCTCATCGGCCGCGACGGCAACACGCTCTGCGCCCTCCCTCTCGACAAGGTCAAGCCGTTGCTGAAATAGGGACGCACAATCTGTCCGTCAATTCCGGCAAGAGCGAATGCATGTTATTGATTGGCTCATAGTAGTCGCATATTGCCTTCTATCGCTTGTGATCGGCTTCATCTTTACGAAGCGGGCAGGCAGGAGCCTTTCTGATTTTATTCTTTCAGGCCGGGATCTCCCTTGGTGGCTCGCGGGAACCTCGATGGTCGCCACAACCTTTGCCGCCGACACGCCGCTTGCAATCACCGGAATAGTACGCACAAAAGGAATCGCGGGCAACTGGTTCTGGTGGAACCTCGTGATGAGCAGCATGCTTTGGGCGTTTTTCTACGCACGGTTGTGGCGTCGCACGGGCGTGCTGACCGATGTCGAATTCATCGAGTTGCGCTATTCCGGCAAGCCTGCCGCCTTCTTGCGTGCTCTTAAAGCTTTCTACTCCGCAATTCTGGTGAACTGCATCGTGATGGGGTGGGTCATCCTCGCGATGACGAAAATCGGCAAAGTCGTGTTCGAGATGTATGACATCAATGCGGTTCGCGCGCCGATTATCAACACGGAGATTCCCCTCGATACAGTTGTCACCGTTGCGTCCGTCCTTATTGCCCTTGTTTATTCCGTGCTCTCCGGTATGTGGGGAGTCGTGGTCACGGACTTCTTCCAATTTGCAATCGCGATGTCCGGCTCGATTGCGCTCGCGGTGATTGCTGTTCGGCACATCGGGGGAATCGCAAACATCAGGCCGATGATAACCGCTGCGGCCGCTGCGCCGCCTTCGGTTCTTCGATTTGCGCCTGAATTTGGAGCGGGCCGGCTTGCGCTCATCACTTTCGGCGTGTATCTGGGCGTACAATGGTGGGCTTTCAGGAATGCTGACGGAGGCGAATACATCGGCTTGCGGGCAATGGCATGCCGCGATGAGAAACATGCGCGCATGTCGCTCCTTTGGTACAGCTTCGCGCATTACGTGCTGCGGCCGTGGCCGTGGATATTGGTCGCGCTCGTATCGATAATAGTCTATCCCGATCTCGCCGACCCGGAATCGGGTTACCCGAAAATGATGATCGATTTCCTTCCGATTGGCCTGCGGGGTCTGATGGTCGCCTCGATTCTCGCGGCTTTCATGTCGACGGTCGATACGCATCTCCACTGGGGAGCGTCATACCTGGCCAACGACATATACAAGAGATTCATTCATCCGGAGGCAAGCGAGAAACACTATGTGCTTGCCTCGCGCGCCGCAATGGTGATCATGGCGGGGCTTGCAGTGTGGACAAGTTCGATCATGAATTCAATCGAATGGGCGTGGAAATTCCTCGTGGCAATCGGGGCAGGGATAGGTCCTGTGTATCTGCTGAGATGGTACTGGTGGCGCATCAACGCATGGTCCGAAATAACGGCAATGCTCTGTTCGTTAGTGACCGCTATTGCAATCTTCTCGTTCACGTCACTCGGTGCGAGAGAATTTGAGGGCATCCGGCTCCTGATCATAGTGGCAATCTCGACAACGGCGTGGCTCGCGGTTACGCTGCTCAGCGCGCCGGTGGACAAGCGCAATCTGCGCACGTTCTATGAGCGCGTAAGACCCGGAGGTCCGGGCTGGCGTCCTATTGAGCAGGAGTTCGGACTCACATCAATCCACAGCGGATTGCGCGACATCGGCGGCGCCCTCAGTGGCTCGGTATTCATTTACACGTCTCTGTTCGCGAGCGGAAAACTGCTCCTCGGTTTTCCCGCCTCGACCTGGTTTCCGCTCGGAATGGCGGCGCTCGCCGCAGGTGGAATCATGCTCGCCTGTCTCAAAGATTGAACTTTGCCCCAGAGACCGCAGCACGGCACAGCCGCAACGACCTGTTCTCACGGCCCCCACGCGGGTGTGCCTTCCTCAAATCCATTATGCGTCAATCGCATCAGGCCCGTACCGTCCAGCCTGATACCGAACAAGTCTCCATAGGGCTGGTACTGGAACGGCAGCGAAATCTCCTCAGCCGAGTAGCCGGCTCGCTGGCTGGTGAAAACCAACCATTTGCCGTCGGGCGAGAAGTGCGGGTGGTTGTTCCGGCCGCCACCCCCGATCAGTTTGTGCAGTCCGCTGCCATCCGGCCTTATGATCCAGATGTCGAAATCACCGTCTTGATTGCCGGCGAAAGCGATCCATTCACCGGCCGGTGACCAGTTACACATGGTGTCGGTCCATTTGCCTTTGGTCAGTTGCTTCAGGCCCGTGCCGTCGCTATTGATGATGTATAGGTTTTTGAAGCCTTCCCGTCCGGAGCGGAAGACCAACTGCTTGCCGTCAGGCGAAAAAGCCGGGAAGCCGTTGTTGCCAACGTCCCGGGTGAGCTTGCGCAGGTCGCTGCCGTCGGGCCGGACCGCCATCAGGTCCACTTCGGCCTTTGGCGACTGGAACACACCACCGGCAGCAAAAGCAATCTGGTCGCCCTCCCCCCAACTGGCGCTGAACAGATCGCGGTTCTCACCGGTGTAGAGCGTCTTGCGGTGGGAGCCGTCGATGCCCATCACGTCGAGATGGGCGAAGCCATCACTGACAAAGGCCAGACGCTTTCCATCCGGCGAGAAAGTTGGGAACGCCCCATCCACTCGAAGCAATTTCAGGCCGGCTTCCGGTGGCGCGCCCCACAGTTCCACGTTGGGCGCATGGAAGCCGGGCACGGTCTTGTGCCAGATGACCCGCTTGCCGTCAGCGGAGATTGATGGGTTCCAGTGGTCAGTCGCATCGTTTGTGAGAGCTATCAGACTCCGCGGGCCCAAATCCATTAACTCAATTTGTCGATGCGAACCACGCCGCACGGCCATCAACAGCCACTTGCCGTCTGCCGATGCCCGCGGCGTGAAAGCCTCGATGTCCGGCGGCGTAATTCGCTGCAACTGAGAACCGTCCAGATTGATACGCCAGACGCCCCAGTTATGCTCCCTCTTGCTGTGAAAGAAGAGACTTTGGCCATCCGAGGCAAAGCTGGGCCAGCCTCCGTTTGCGACGATCAGTTTACGGTCGCTGCCATCCGTCTTCATCACGAAAAGGTCGGCGCCTCCCGCCTTGCCGCTGCCCGATGCGAACGCGATCAGATCACCGTTTGGCGACCATGCGGGCGAATAATCCGCTACGTTGGATGGCGACAGTCGCAGCACACGCGAACCATCGGCGTTCATGACATAAACGGCGCTCCATGCCTGGCCGGGCGTTGTGGCCGGCTGCCGGGTGCTCACGAAAGCGATTCGTTTGCCGTCCGGCGACCAGGCCGGGTGGTCGTCCAGTGCAAAATCGTCACTAAGACGCTGCAGCCCCTTCCCGTCCGAACGGATGGTATATAGTTCCATATTGCCGTCGCGCTCCGAGACGAAGGCAATCTGCCGGCCGTCAGGAGAGAAGACCGCGTTGTAGTCGAGAGCCAAATGTTCGGTGAGACGGCGGCTCTGATGCGTCCGGACGTCGGTTAGATAAAGGTCCCACCCCATTGGAGCAAGCGAAGAAAAAGCGATCTTTCCTCTTGGTGAAGCATTGACTGAATCTCCGGACAACTCCGATACAAACAGCGGCGCCGCAGCCAGCGCCAAGTCTGTAATCAGAAGCAGCATCTGCATCGTGTCCTCCCTCTTATGAATTATGCCATTAGAGAGGTACCTCAAGCCACAGAGGTCCCCGAGTTTTCCGGGGGTCTTTCCTGTGTTCCGCGTCATATATCATGCGTGCAATGGGGCGCATGGATTTTGGGGATGGCGCTGGATAGTGTATACTTTGGCAAAAAGAGAACATGGCGCGACATAGCCACGAACGGCGCCCGTTGGGCGCGATGAATCACGTCTCTGCAGCCGTATTGGCCGAGTCACGAGACGGGTAATTCAGTAAACTCCATGGCAAGCAACATACATTTCCTTATTAAGGGATTGATCATCGGTTTTTCTATCGCGGCGCCCGTCGGACCAATCGGCGTCTTGTGTATTCAAAGGTCGATTGTTTATGGACGCGCATCGGGATTATTCACCGGTCTGGGAGCGGCGACAGCCGATGGGCTCTACGGCGCCGTCGCTGCATTCGGCTTGACAGTCATTTCGAATTTCTTCGTTGAACAGCAATTCTGGTTCAGGCCGGTCGGCGGAGCATTCCTTCTGTATCTGGGAGTGAGAACTTTCTTCTCAAAACCGACGGAACGAGCGGCGACAGGGAATCACAAGGGCTTATCGTCGGATTATTTGTCCACTCTGTTTCTTACCATGACCAATCCGATGACCATTCTCTCTTTTGCCGCCATATTCGCGGGGCTTGGTCTCGGAGAGACGAATGGAGATTTTCTATCGGCATCGGCAATGACGGCAGGCGTGTTTGTTGGTTCAGCGTTGTGGTGGTTGATACTGAGCGGCGGCGTGAGCCTGCTTAGATCACGCTTCAATATTTCTTCCATGAGAATCGCGAACAGGATTTCGGGTCTGGTTATTGTCGCATTCGCGATTTGGATGTTTGTGAACATCTTGAAAATATAGCGGCAGACGGGAGTGACCTTTCGCCTCTAACTTCCCTTTCAGGTCTCGCTGGTAAGCGTTTCGGGAATTCGGCGGAGTAGAAGTATCCCCACTATGAAGAATACTATGATAACCGAGAAGAGGATGTTGTATCCTCGTCCGGAGGCAGCGCCGAAATTGTCGACTATTCGTCCAAGCGTGATCGGCGTTACGACCCACGGAATAACCATCGTATACTGCATGACGCCAATGTACTTGCCGGCCTCGTCCTTCGGGATCATGTCGGACACCAAGGTCCAATACAAGCTCAGGTAAGCCCCGTTGCCGAGCCCGAACAGGAAGCCGCTCAGATACAGGGTCGAGAATCCTCGCGGTGCAAGCAGGAAGTTGACCTGACAGGCGAGCTGAAGAAGACATGCCACAAGAAGTATGCGCCTGCGACCAAAGCGATCAGCTACGAAACCAGCGCCGATGGACGAAGGAACCGCCGTTCCCATCGCGATCAGAACTGTCTTCCCGAACGTCGCATTGAAGTTCTTCGCATCGATCTGGTCCTTGATGAAGTAGAGCAGGAAACACGTCATCGCGACCACGCCCATGTACGTGAGGAGATTACCGGCGGCGAGCCAGACGAGGCCGCTTCCCTTTTCGAGCTTCGGCAGAAAAATCTCTTTCCACGACGTGACGGCCTGGCGGGGCGCATTCTCGAGCGCTTTCTCTCTGATCTTGAGAGCAACCCAAAGATTGGCCAGGAAAGTCGCCGACCCTGCAATCAGGGCGAGCGTCATTCTGTGAGTTCCGATTAGACGAGAGGCCACGGCATGGGCGAGCATGATTCCCAAGGTGTTTGTGATATTTCCCAATGCGGAGATGCGCCCTCGACGCTCAAGCGGCACGATATCGCGGATAAGCGCGCGGTTCGGGAACCATAGCGCCAGCGCTCCGTGCATCATCACCAGTAAGGCCAGCAGGAAGAGATACCTCCGGCAGCCCAAGACCATTAGAAGCAGTACGCTCATCGCGGCCGCTGCAGGAAGATAGAACGGACGTCTTCTACCGAAACGCGACGTAGAATTGTCGCTTACCACTCCGAACAAAGGAGTCAGGAACAACAGGAGCAGATTCGCGAGGCTGGCCATCAGCCCCAGGCGCGAGTTTTTGACGGAATCATCAACCATTTTGAGCAGGGCGTTCGGTACCATGTAGGCCGTGGCGGTCGTCCAGCAGAACGCCCATCCCAGATAGTTGACGCTCAGTTGCATGAGGTACGGCCAACTTTGAGTCTTTTCAGATTCGTCCATATCGAGCTTTCCCGCTTGCGAACGAGCATTGTACGCAGACAGGCGTTCAGTAGAAACGGCGCTGTCCAGCGCATGAATTCTACAGAATGAAGAGCAAAGAATCAAGAAAGAAAAGATAGGAAAACGACTTCCAATGATGTGTCCTCAGCAGATTCTTGGCAGGAGGCGGCCGCTCGGCATGTCGATGATGCGTTTTCCGCCGATGGGAGTTCGGCCGATGACGATGCTCTTCTTGTGCTCGATGATACGACCGATGCGGACTGCGTCTTTGCCATATTCGTGGCGGCGCATGGCCTCGAGAACTTTTTCATCGCAGTCTTCGGCGCAAACAACGATGCACTTGCCCTCGTTCGCCACGTGAAGCGGATCGAGCCCTAACATGTTGCAGGCCGCAAGCACTTCTTTCCGAATCGGTATGCTTTGCTCGTCCACTTCGATGGCTATCCCTGCAGAAACCGCCAACTCGTTCAGAGCGGCGGCAAGCCCTCCACGCGTAAGATCACGCATGAAATGGATGTTTGGCGCAACGGCAAGGATCGATTGAACCATGCCCGCGAGCGGCGCGACGTCGCTCGCAATATTTGCCTCGAATCCGTACTCGCCGCGCTGGCTCAGGACCGAGATTCCGTGCTCGGCCAATGAACCGTTCAGCAGAATCGTATCGCCAACGCGAACCTGTTTAGCGCCGAGACTGATCCCATCAGAAAGCGCTCCTATGCCCGAGGTGTTTATGAACAGTTCGTCGGCAGCGCCACGCTCCACAACCTTTGTGTCGCCGGTCACAACGATTACATTTGCCTCGGAAGCCGCAACCTTGATGGAATCCATGATCGCGTGGAGTCTCTTGACTAGAAATCCTTCCTCTATTATCAGAGACAATGAGATGTAAAGAGGGCGCGCGCCAGCCATCGCGAGGTCATTGACAGTGCCGCACACGGCTAGTTTTCCGATGTCGCCGCCCTTGAAAAAAAGCGGCTTGACCACATAGGAATCCGTTGTAAAGGCAAGTTGTCGGCCGGGAGATTCGATGACCGCGCTGTCGCCGAGTTCATTCAATATCCGGTTCGAGAAGGTTTTGACAAATGTTCCTTCGATGAGCAAGCGGGTCAGTGATCCGCCGCCGCCGTGGGCAAGCAGGATGGATTCATGCTCAAGGTTTGCCATAGGGGTTGGGTCCATATTTGTAGTAAGCGGCGCACGTTCCCTCCGATGAGATTATGCAAGGGCCTATGGGATTGTCGGGCGTGCACCGAGTCCCGAACATCGCGCATTCGGTTGGAATCTTGATTCCTTTGAGGACTTCTCCGCAGGCGCAGCCGGACGGCATCGAGTCGTCGGAAAATGTGCCTGTTTGCGCCTCAGATGAATTCCCGCTTCCGATCAGGTCGAGGGCAGGGTTTTCGCAAGAATGATGGGAAAGCAGGGCATCCATGTGCTGGTACTTGGGCCGCAGCTTCAGCCCGCTTCGCGGCATGATTCCAAGTCCGCGCCACACGCTGTCGGCGGGCTCAAATACCTCGTCGATAATCTCGCACGCCCGCTCGTTGCCCCTCTCTGTAACGACCCTTGAATATTCGATTTCGACCTCGGCGCGTTCTTCGACAAGTTGGAGGAGCAGCATGCGAATTGCCAACAGGACATCCAGGGGCTCGAATCCGGCGACAGCGCACGGTATTGCGTATTTATTGGCGATAGGCCTGTATGCGGCCGAGCCTATGATAACGCTCACATGGCCCGGGCAGATGAAGCCATGCACGTTGGTGTTTTTGTCACTTGCGAGCAGGTCCAAAGCCGGCGGAATGAGCTTGTTAGCCGGTATTATGAACAGATTCTTCAAACCCGATTCGCCGGCGCGGATGAGCGTCCAACTTATGGAAGGCGTCGTTGTCTCGAAGCCGACGGCGAAGAAGACAATGCGTTTATCAGGAGCATTCTGGGCGAGTGGAATGAGATCGGCTGGTGAATATACAACATGGACATTCGCGCCTTTGGCTTTTGCCGATTCGAGCGAACGTCTTGTGCCCGGCACTCGCATCATATCGCCGAAGGTGACAAGTGTGGTATCCTCTCGCAAGGAAATTTCTGCCGCAAGGTCAATCAGTCCCGGGGGAGTAACACATACCGGGCAGCCGGGTCCGGAAACGAGTCGAATGTTGCTCGGCAGGAGCCCCGGGATTCCGCTTCGCATGATCGCGAACGTGTGAGTTCCGCATACTTCCATGAGTCTGACGGTGCGCGAAGACATGCGATTGGCCAGTCCTGAAATATCCTTCAGGACCGCCGCTGCAAGTTCCGTATCACTGAATCTATCAAGAACATTCATGGCTAGTCGCGAAAATCCCCCCGTTGAGACTGACCCATAATCGGCACACCAGGATGCGATTTTGTAGGCCCCAATTTGTTCGCACAATGTTTTCGAGCTATTTCCGCGTCGCGCCTCCGAATAAACTCACGCCTACAACGGTCTGGCTAAGACGCACAATTTTGCGGCACATTCTCAATCCCCCTTTAGAGGGGTAATCAACGCATCTTCACATTAGTTGTTCCAAAAGCCTGAGAGCTTCCTCCGCCTCGGCAAGATCGAGTTTGCTGATCGCGAAGCCGGCGTGAACGATTACGAAATCGCCGATCTCGACGTCGTCGAGCAATCCGATGCAAGCGCGCACTGTGACGCCGTTAACGTCGACGGTGGCGAACTCGCCGTCTAATGCCGTCACTTTTGCGGGAATTGCGAGGCACATAGGGATTATCTTTCGTTGGCAATTACTGCTTGTCCGAACGATATGCACTCGTCGTTCGGCGAGAGTGATTTGTGCGTAAGCACCGTGAATCCATGTTCAGAAAGGCTCTTCGTCAGTCGCTCAAGCAGATACGTATTCTGGAACACTCCGCCGGAAACAGCCACCGTTTCCAGCCCCGTTTTTTCTCTGCTCATTGCGCAGATGTCGGCGACCATTCTGACAACTGCATTGTGAAATCTTGCGGAAATTGCAGGCGGCTCGCTCCCTTTACGAACGTCCTCGAGTATGCTCATCAGCACCGGCGACGGATCGATCACCGCACACTTTGAAGAGTTGTCAAATGCGAAATGATACGAATCTTCGACTCCGCGTTCAATCAGGGATTCAAGATATACGGGGCCTTCTCCCTCGAATGTCGCATTATAGCATAGCCCGAGAATCGCCGCCACGGCGTCAAATAGCCGGCCCATGCCCGATGTCGGCGGAGAATTATCGTTTCTTCGCATCATATTCAGCAGCACTGCAAGCCTGCCGTCATCGGTCTCTCGAATTACATCGAGCGGCAGGGCGCGGGCGCTGTCACCCATCATTCCAAACAGGTATGAGATCGCCATGCGGTAGGGTTCGCGAACGACGGCGTCGCCGCCGGGCATGGGGAAATACTTGAGGTGAGCGACACGATCGTAGCCGGCAGCATCAGCAATCATGAACTCGCTCCCCCAGACGGCGCCGTCATCCCCGAGGCCGGCTCCGTCGAAGGCGACGCCTATGATTCTGTCGTACACGCCGTTCTCGGCCGCGCAACTTACAATATGGGCGTGGTGGTGCTGGACTTTGCAGAGCCGCAGACCGGTTCGCTCGCTCGCGAGTTTCGTCGAGGCGTAGTCGGGATGCATGTCACAGGCGATTATCTCGGGTCTGACCGACAAGAGTCTTTCCATCTCCGCGACGGTCTCTTCGAGATACTCGACAGTTTCGAGATTATCGAGATCGCCGACGTAACGGCTCACGTATGCGTGACCACCTTTTGCGACGCATATGGTGTTCTTCAGGTGAGACCCATAGGCGCAAATGGGTTTCAATGGCCGCTCGAGCACAATCGGCCTCGGAACGTATCCTCGCGCGCGCCTCATGATAGTATGATTTCCGCCGTAGAACTTCACTATGGAATCGTCGCATCTGCGCACTATTTCGCGATTGTGCAGCAGGAAATAGTCTGCAATATGAGCGAGATTTCCGATGGCGTCTTCGACCGAGCATTTGATAGGCTCCTCACTCAGATTGCCGCTGGTCATCACTAGCGCCCGAAAGCCGCCACTCAGCAACAGGCTATGAAGCGGAGTGTATGCGAGCATGACACCAAGTGTTGAATTGTTGGGTGCGACGGATTCGGCGATGCTGTTGCCTTTGCGCTTCTGCAGTAGGACAATCGGCGCAAGCCGCGACTCAAGCATGGCTTCTTCCTGAGCAGTCACATGGGCATATGATTTGACATTATCGAGCCGCGCTGACATTATCGCGAAAGGTTTTGTGGGTCGCTTTTTTCTCGAACGAAGCAGCTTCACAGCATCGTCGTCTTCGGCGTTGACGGCCAGATGAAATCCCCCGAGTCCCCGTATGGCCACGATCTTGCCTTTCTTGAGGAGATTCGCCGTCGCAAGGGCTGCGTCCACGCAGGGAATCTCGTTTCCGTGTTTGTCGGCAAGCCAGAGGCGAGGGCCACACTCCCGGCAACTATTGGTTTGTGAATGGAAGCGCCTGCTATCGGGATCCCGATACTCACGCAAACAGGCCTTGCACATCGGGAACACACGCATGGACGTAGTTTCGCGGTCGAACGGAACGTCTTCCACAATGGTATATCGTGGGCCACAGTTGACGCAGCTATTGAAAGGATAGCGGAATCGCCGATCGGACGGATCATTTATCTCCCGGAGGCAGTCGAGACAAACGGCCGTGTCCGGCGCAACCATGAGCGAGATCTCGCCGTTTCCTCTGCTCGGGATGATTGAGAAGCCGTTCTCTCCGGTTGTTGATAGGTTCTGCTGGTCGAGGGACAGGATTTGGGCGTTGGGTGGACCATCTGAGACAATTCTCCGGATCAGGCTGTTTACGTTTGCCTCCGCACCTTCGGCCTCGATAATCACGCCATTTGTTGTGTTTGCGATGAAGCCCGCGAGGTTGCATTCAGTCGCAACTCGATATATGAAAGGGCGGAATCCTACCCCCTGGACGGTACCCTTGACCGTGAGTTTTTTTCGGATAACACTAGCCATCTGTTTCAAAACCAAACGAAACGCCTCGTATCACTGCTTCTTTTCAATCCTATTCTTGACGGTTGTCAGGAGAGTGTTGGGTTCAATGGGTTTCTGGAAGATACCCGCCAAACCGAGGTCCGCGTAGTCGGCCTGACTGTCCAATGAGTCACCGACGGAACTGAGCATGAAGATGGGGACGTTGCTGCCAAGCGCTTTCAGCCTTTCGGTGAAGCGGGTTCCGGCGTCGATCTCCTCCATCATCAAGTCAACTATGACCATGTCGGGATTTTCGGCTTTGAAAACCTTCAGGCCCTCTTCCGCCGTCAGAGCCTCTGTAACTTTGTATCCGCCGGACTCGAGGGCAATGCGGAGCATATCCAGAGTATCCTGGTCATCGTCAACACAAAGGATAACGTATTTTGGGTCTTTCATTTTCCCTCCTTGCCGAACAGTGATGCCAAGTGACTGATGCTCTCAGCCGTTTGGCTGAAGGAACCGTTGTGAATCCACGATTGAAAAAAACCGAGGGCAGCCGCCAAATTGCGCTCGGCGCGTGGAGTCAAAGATTCGTTGAACTCATCAAAGACATATCCCCGAATGCCCAGAAGATATCCCTCTGTTTCAACCCCGAAAAGGTCCCGGGCAAGGGCGAGAACAGACGCCGGGTCCAGGCTGTGAGAGGAGAAACTCATCCGCGCTTTGGGCTCGATCGGCCGAAAAGAGAAAGGTTCGGGGCCTTCGGCGGCGGCATCGGCGAAAACGACGCCTCGATGACCTGCCACCGCATAAGCGTCCTCGACGCCGAGCTGATAATTGACCTCGACCGTGACGCCGGCCAAGCCTAGTTTCTCGACCGCCTCGGCGAAAGCCGGCCCGAGACCGTCATCGCGGCGCCCCGGATTGCCATAGCCAATCACAAGTGTTTTTCCTGTGTTTCCGCTCAATCCCGCGTCTTCCTGTTGATTATGTTGCCTTCAGCATCCATGAGTTCCACAAGCAAAGGCATCCGGCCGAGGGCGTGAGTTGCGCACGATAGGCAAGGGTCATACGCCCGGATGGCCACTTCTATGTGGTTAAGCAGTCCTTCCGTGATCTCTTTGCCGTCGAGATATTCTTCCGCCACTTTCTGCACGGCGCGATTCATGGGCTCGTTGTTGTGCGTGGTCGATACGATCAGATTCGCCATAACGACTTGATCGTTTTCGTCAACTTTGTAGTGATGGAACAGCGTGCCGCGCGGAGCCTCGATCAGGCCAATGCCTTCTCTTCGGCGTTTACCTTTGGCCACAAGGTCATCGCCTTGCAGATCGGGGTCGTTCAGCAATTCCTTAATCTTCTCGGCTGCGTGAACCAACTCGACCATGCGCGCCCAATGATACGCCATGGTGACATTGATGGGCTTGCCGTTTCCAAGCTTCACAAATTCCTTGCGTTCTTTTTCGGCGATGGGCGTGTCGATGAAGTCGCAATTATTCAGTCGCGCGAGCGGCCCGACTCGATACCATCCGTCTTCCGGGCCAACTGATTTTATGAACGGAAACTTCATATAAGACCACGGCCGCACTTCTTCGGCGATGAAATCGAGGTAGTTTGCATAGTCGACCTGATCGAGAATCTTGTTTCCTTCGGCGTCGATGGCGCGGAGATTGCCGTGATAAAGGTCGAGCGCCCCGTCCTCGCGCACCAGGCTGAGGTGATTCGAGGGGAACGATCCGAATGAAGCAAGCCTGTCGAGATTTTCGGCGGTATAGTCCTTGGCAATCTTAAGCGCTGATTGCGCCCAGTCCAGCATCTTGTCTATGTCTCGCAGGAACACATCTCGCTCTTCGACGCTGAGGTTCTTGTTTATTCCGCCGGGGATAGCGCCCGTTCCGTGAATTTTCTTGCCGGCGGTCGCCTTGATTATCTCCTGCCCGTACTTGCGCATCATAACACCCTGAACCGCAAGGTCCGGATATTTCTTTGCAACTCCGATCACGTTGCGAATTGCGGGGTCTGCATCGAAACCGAAAAGGAGGTCGGGCGACACGAGATGGAAGAAGTGCAGCGCATGGGACTGGAACATCTGGCCGTAGTGCATTAACCGGCGCATCTTCTCCGCCGTCGGGGTGAGATTCTCGCCTCCGACGATCCGGTCCACGGCTTTGGCGGCAGCCAGGTGGTGGCTGACGGGACAGATGCCGCAAAGTCGCTGCACCAGTACGGGCATTTCCCAATACGGGCGGCCCTGGACAAAACGTTCGAATCCGCGAAACTCGATGACGTGCATGCGCGCCTGTTTCACGCACCCTTCGTCATTGAGGAACAGTGTAACCTTAGCGTGACCCTCGATGCGGGTCACGGGCTCGAGCACAATCAGTTTTCCGCCATTTGTCGATTTCACTTTGGTCTCCTTTTCTTATACACGGATTCCCAGACCAAGCTCAATCATATTTTATCAATTCATATGGCAAGTTCAGCGGTTTGCCGTTGAGAAGGGCGACGACGGCCTCCCAAAGGGTGTCGGCCGGCGGAGGACAGCCGGGAAGGTGATAGTCAATCTTCACGACTTCGCTGCACGGGTATACACGATTCAGTATGAGCGGAAGCTCGTCGGCATTGGGAACTCTGCCCGACGGATTGTAGACCGAGGGGCCATTGCGATATGCTTCATCGAGGCACTCTTGCAACGGAATGCCGTTGCGCATTGCCGGCAGCCCGCCCATGATGGCGCAGTCGCCGACGGCTATGAGGATACTACAATGCCGGCGGAACTGCCGGAGAACTTCCACGTTTTCTTCGTTGGCGCATCCGCCCTCAATCAGTCCGACGAGACAGTCGCCGCTAAATTTCTTGATATCGTCCACTGGAGATTTGTCGAAGTCGACAAGCTGAATCAGCTTAAGGATTCGGTCGTCGATGTCCAGAAGCGACATGTGGCATCCGAAGCAGCCTGCCAATGAAGTTGTTGCGACTTTCGGCTTTTCCATGTTCTAACCCTCACTTGCCTCGAGCGGAGCGTCGGGCCTTAGCTTCAGTGTCCGAACCGATGGGCTGATGATCGTAAAGCCGTTGACCTACGGGAACCGCAAATCCCACGCGTTTCTTCAAGATCGCGCCGACGGGACAACTTCCGACGGCGTCATCGCTCACGTCAACGTTTGTGTCGGCCAGGCGAGCTTCGGCGTTGACGCCGATCTTCTTATGATTTCCGCGGCCGACGAATTGGAAAACGCCCTTCCCATCCAGATCGCGCGAGGCGCGCACGCACCTGCCGCACAAGATGCATCGGTTCCGGTCGAGGAATATGTCCGGATGGGAGGCATCCAGTTCGCGTTTCGGAAACATATATGGGAATTTGGGCGCTGCGATGCCGAAGCGATACGCCATCGCCTGAAGCTCGCAGTTGCCGCTCTTCTCGCAGAACATGCAGAAGTGGTTGCCTTCGACAAAGAGCATCTCAACGAGGTTCTTCCGATAGGTTATCAGTTGCTCGGTCTCGTTGAGAACGACCATCCCTTCACCTATCGGCTGCGTACATGACGCGGTCGGCCTGTTGTTGACGAGTACCGTACACAGGCGGCACGAAGCGCCCGGTTTCAGTTTTTTCGTCCAGCACAGCCGAGGTATGTAGATTCCAGCGTCGTCCGCGGCCTGGATTATTGTTTGTCCCTTGCGACCGGTAACCTCGACTCCATCAACTGTAAAGGTAATCGTATCGCTCATGAGATTTTTTCCCTTTCATTCCTCGGCGTGAACGGGACCGCGTCCCTGAGCCCGCACCGCCTCTTGCAGAGCCGCATCAAGGTCAAAAGCCCTGTTGAGCCCGTCGGCGGACCGGCTGACGCCTTTCTCATATACGTGCCGGAAGTTTTGCATCGTTGTGAGAACCACGTTCGGAGAGGTCTGGCCGAGCCCGCATCGGCTCATGGTCTTCACTGTTCGGCACAACTCCTCCAGGTAGACCAGGTCTTCAGGCTCGCCGCTCCCGCTGCGGATTTTGTCGAGGCGCTCCTTTATGAGCACGTTACCAACACGGCATGGAGTGCACCAGCCGCAGCTTTCCTCTATGAAAAAATCCATGAATTGAGAGGCCCTGTCCAGGATGTTCCGGCCCGGGCCGAACACAATGACGGACCCGCCTGTGGCCAGGTCGTCATAGCAGATGACGCGCTTGAAACCTTCGGGGCTTATGCACTGGCCCGATGGCCCCCCGACCTGGACGGCGATAGCGTCCTCGCCGCCCACTTCGCCGAGCAGGTCTTCCATCGTGATTCCGTATGGAAGCTCGTAGATTCCGGGTCTTCGGCAATCGCCCGAGACACTGAACAATTTGGTGCCGGAACTCTTTTTGGACCCGATCTGCGCGAACCACGGCGCGCCCTTTTCCAT
>JACRIR010000082.1 GCA_016215705.1 Candidatus Poribacteria bacterium
CGATGTGTTGACCGATCCGGATTTCACGGAAGCGACGATAGACCTGAGCGCATTGGACCTTAGTGGCGTCTGGACACTGTCGTTTGACATCATCGATGTCGACTTCCAGGAGAATTCAGCCCTGGCGCTGGACAATATATCCATAACGCCTCCAGGCGCGCCGGTTCCCGAGCCTGCCACGCTTCTGCTGCTCGGAACGGGGTTGACCAGCCTCGCGTTCTATCGACGGAGGATGCTGACATCTGCCGGCAAGTCGATGTAGCGCAAAGGCAATGATCGGCCACGCCTTCTTCTGTGGCTCTGTGTTATTGTACAACGCATGCCAGTGCCACGTATCGGCGCATCAACGAGAAGAAACAACACCGGAGCGGCATTCCGCGGAATAAGCAGGTGAGGAGCACCGGCAAGAAGAATTGCAAGAAATCCCTGAGCGAGGAGAAATAGAGAGAACCGGTAAGAGAGTCAACACGATATAGGCAGGAACTTCAGATTCCAAGCAAAAGCGGACATTGAACTCCGAAGGTATTGTTGTGTTGCGAGAGCATTGAAGGTTCAGGCAGTTCCTCGGCGCAAGGCGTTTTTGTGTTTGCTCTTGAAGACCGGCATGCGGAAAGGGAGAAAATCCCAATTCTTTGTGAAAGATTCCCCCCTTATCACCGGTCAACGAAAGGAGAATTACCATGAGAAGCGAGAGGCGCGAGAGGTTCTCCATACCGCTTTGCTTGGTTTTGTGTCTTTGCATGCTGGCGATTGCCGGTTCGGTAGAAGCCAAGTCCATGTACCTTGTGGCAAACCATCATACCGGCCAGTTTGACGCTTATGATATTGGCGTTGGCGGTACGGTGGCTTATCAAGCCCGCTATACACTGACATATGCTACCGATCCGGCGGGGGTTGCCGTCTGGCAGGACCATCCAACCCATCCAACCAGGGCGTTCCTTTTCTTGACAAGCGAGTTTAGCAGCGGAGTCGAGTTCGTGGATGCGATAACAATGACTTCGCGTGGTCGCTCGAGCGGCCCAAGTGACCTCGCCGGAATTGATGTCGATGACGCGAATAATATCGTTTACTCCATACGGAGGGCCACCAATGACCTGTACGTTTTTGCCTTTAACCCCAATACCATGACTCTTACGCCACAGGCTGGTTCACCGATACAATTGCCGGGGTGCTCCGGCGCCATGGGTATTGCGCTTGACGAATTGCACAACAGGCTCTACCTGGCGGACACCAGCGCCAGAGTAGTGAGAGGATACAACACAACGACATGGGCTCAGGAGATGTCTTACACACCGAGCGGCGCTCCGCTTGGTATTGCTGTCGATAGGGTTCGGGGCTTTATCTATACCGTCACCCCCGATGGTTCCTGCGCAAACGACCAACCGACATCCAGTTATCTGCTCTGTAAGTATGACATCGCAACGGGCGCTCAAACAACCGTAAACAAAGGACATGGTGGCATGGGCATCGCCGTGAATGAGGACACGGGTTACGTCTACATCACTGAGGGATGCGCCGGAGATGCTCTGAGTGTCTGGAATCCCCATACTACTCCATTTACGCAAATTCAGAGAACCGCAGACCTTGGGAATCCTGCCGGTGTAGCGATTGGAAATGTCAGCTTCAATCCCTTGAACCTTGAGAAATATGATGGCCTTAACGCCGGTGGTTGCGTGCATCCGTCAAGGGACCTGACCTACAGTCTTTGTTTTGACAATGCGCAAGGCGCATCTGATGTGCACAACGTGCGCGTTGTCGACCAACTCCCGTCCGAGGTGAGTTGGCTGTCCGGAGGTTCCTACGATCCTGTTAGCGGACAAGTTGTTTGGGACGCGGGAACGCTTCCGGCCGGCGCAACCGAACAGTGTGTCCAGTTGGCTGCACGGGTTAACCCGGGTACTCCTGAGAATAGCACGATTCTCAACAGCGCAACCATTGACAGCGACGAGACGCCCGCCACGACGGACACGATTCAGACCATGGTTTGCACGGGCTGTGAAACGATACCCAATGTTTTTGTCGAGTACAGAGGTGTCACGTTCAATCGCATCACCAAAGTCATGTCCGGTAACTGCACGATCCGAAACGACAGCCCCGATACACTTATTCCGGAAGTGAGACTCATTGTCGAAAGTATCAGCAGCGATCCGTTGGTTACGGTGGCCAATGCGGATGGGGTGACAGACGACGGGAAGCCATACTTTGATTTCAGCGCATCCCTCGGAGCGGATGGCAGACTCTCGCCCGGGGAGACGACAAGCGCTAAAGTCATTCAGTTCAATAACCCGAATCAGACACGCTTCCGCTGGACCTATTCCGTCTGCGCTTACGTGGAATAAAGAAGCGCCAAAGAGTCTGCAGATGATTGAGAGCCGCGCGAAGCTGCGCGGCTCTCTTTTTTGCTGTCTGGTAGAGCGCTTCCTAAATTTTGTTGCGCCGCTCCAATTGTTGTCCATCATCCCCCCGTAAACCGGATGCGGATGGCAGATAGCGTCCGCATTCCTTGTCGGCTTTGGCATATCCCTTGCAGCTACATCTCGCCTTATGCAGTGAATAGATCGCAATAGCCACACAGCGTTTGCGCGCAATCATTGACTTACCACAAAAACTCTTAATATAATCGCAGAAATCGAGGAGTATGAGAATGACCGGGAAGGCAATTGCTACAATACGTGAGGCCGAGAAGCGCGATGTGCCCGCAATCGTCGAGATGATGAAGGGGCTCATAATCAAGACGAGTGAGGCGGAGGCGCGGGGCGCGTCGACGTTGGCCGAGTATGAAAAAGTGTTTGAGCGAATCCGGATAGACCCTAACCACAAGCTCTTTGTGGCCGAGATGGAAGGAAGAGTAGTCGGCGCGGCAGACCTCCTGCTCGTTCCCAACCTCTCGCACCGTGGCCTCCCTTGGGCCCTTATCGAAAACGTGGTTATTGACGAGAGCATGCGGCGGAAGGGAATCGGCCGCGAACTTGTGAAACACCTTATCGACGTCGCCAAGAAGAGCGGCTGCTACAAGATAGGCCTCAGCAGCGACCGGAAACGCACTGCCGCGCACCGGCTCTATGAATCCCTTGGCTTCGACCAGTACGGGTTATCTTTCCGTATGTATTTCTAGACCGAGAAAAAGTCATAAGTCGAAGGTCAAATGGACGCTAAGAGAGGCATAATCCTCGTTCTGAGCGACTTTGAGCGAGTATCCGAAATGGCTCGACTCAGGAATCGGGACTTGCGTTCCCCTTTCGTCTTTGCCCTTCATAGGTACCCGCCTGTGAGGCTGTATATGAGCAGCCCGAGCACAAACATTGTGACAGCGATGTACGTGTAGTCTTTCTGCCGAACAAAAGCGAAGAGCGAGAATGCGACACGCGCTACCGGCGTGGCTATCAAGAGTATAAGACCCAACTGGATCAGACCCCGGCCACGCAATGATAGCGCCTCGGTTACGATTCCTGAAACCGTTCGCAGGCCCGTCGGCTCTCCGTGAAAAACCCCATAATTGGGCGCCGACGCGCCGTGGCGATACAGGTATATGAACCCTCCAACCAGGACTACTATCGCGGCGAGGACAACGCCTGTCCTCAAGAGGTTCCCCAGGATTTCCTCCACCTGCTGGTCACTCCATGATGTCGTCGCACGTCTCATCCTAAAACCTCCCCGCCAAGCCACTGTAAATCATCTCGAATCCCAAGGCCGCTATGACGACGGCGAATATGATTCGCAGGACCCGACTCCGGGCGACCACGAGCACCCGTGCGCCCAGAAGAGAGCCAAGCAACACGCCGAGCATGACGGGCATGGCCAGTCCCGGGTCGATGTACCCCCTGTTAAAGTAAATCCCTGCGCTTGCAGCCGCCGTCACCCCTATCATGAAATTGCTCGTGGTGGTTGATACTTTGAATGGGATGCGCATAACCTGATCCATTGCCAGCACCTTGAAAGCGCCGGCGCCGATGCCGAGAAGCCCTGAAAGAGAACCGGCAACAAGCATTAGGACAAACCCGAGAGGGACGGAATGCACGTGATACGGTTGTTGGCCCTCGGGTGTGGGGTAAGCGCTGTCCATCTTCAGGCGGACTGCCAGCGGGTCCGGCTTGTCGGGCGCCAGCCGTACGCGCCTGGGTTTGCTCGAAATGTAGCCGGAATACAATAGAACGATACCGAAGATGATTCCGATCCAGTTGCCTGACACCGTTGCGGCAAGAAATGCTCCGATAAGTGCGCCCACCGTGGTGGCAATCTCGAGAAACATGCCGACTCGAATGTTTGTGTAGCCCTCTTTCACATATGCCGACGCGGCCCCCGAAGAGGTCGCAATCACCGAAACGAGAGACGCGCCGGCCGCGTAGCGGATGTCGATTCCGAAAACCAGTGTCAGGAGCGGCACGAGCACAACGCCGCCGCCGAGCCCTGTCAGCGAGCCCAGAAAACCCGCGAAAAAGGAGCCCACCCAGATGAGCGCAGTCAGTTCGAGAATGTTCATTTTGTGACGGCCCCTTTGAATCCCCTCGAAATCAACGTGGCAAGATTGGCCAGAATGAGGGGCAGCGCCAGGCCGCCGGGAGACGCCAGATAGCGCGGCCTCCATTCGGGATCGAATTTCTCTTTGTATTGCCGCAGCCCCTGGAAGTTGTAGAAGTGTTCGCCGTGCTGGAAGACAAGCGTGCCCACGCGATTCCATAGGGGACCGAGCTTTCGGCCTTCGAGCCCCGAAAGCGGCGCCATTCCAAGGTTGAACCAGTGGTATCCCTGCTCCTTGCCCCAGAGCATGAGATTGATGAAGAGATACTCCATGGAGTCGTGAGTCGCCTCGGGCAGGTACCGCATGAGATCAATAGATAGCTCCTCGTTCGCGGCCCCTTGCCAAACGTTGGCGAAGGCCACGACCTTGCCTTCCTTGCGGACGACCGCGGCCGGAAACCGCTTCAGGTAACCTTCGTCAAAGAACCCGAGTGAGAACCCTTTCTCGCGGGTGTTCTTCTCCGCCAACCATGCGCCGGATATACTTTTGAACTCGGGCAACAGAGAGGAAACCCTGTCGGAGGAAATCACCTCGAAAGAACAACCCTCTTTCTCGAGTTTGTTCTTGATGTGACGCATTCCTTTGCGGCCGCCTCCTTCCAGAGAAAAGGTTTCCAACTGAACGCGGGCCTCTTCTCCAAGCTTGAGCAGCGTCAGGCCCAAATCGAGATAGATAGGAATATCCTCTTGAGAAACCTCATAGAAAACCGTCCACCCGGCATGCCGGTCACACATCTCGCGAAACTTCCACGTTAGCTCGGCAGCTTCTTGCGGCGGACCGACGGGGTCGCCAAGCGCTACCCAACTGCGTCCCTCGACGCCGTACATGATAAACGCGGTTTCCTTGTCGCTAAACAGGAACGATTTGTCTCCGAGTAGCGCAAGATTTGCCAATGTGGCGGGCGATTGCCGCGCGATTTCGGCGGCCTTCTCGAGAACCTGGGGATCCGGAGGCGCCGGCTGGGGAGCGGCAGGGCGAAGCAGCTTCGCAAACGCGAAGAACAATGCGAGCGTGAAAGCGCCCACGGTCGCGCGAAGAAATCGCGGCGCGCTGCCGGAAAATGTAAAATGCCACCACAGGTCGCTCGTGTATTCAACGTGCTTGTACGAAAAAATCCCAAGCCAGATGGACGCCAGAAGCACAATCACGATTGCAACGACCCAGCCGGGATTGAACCGCTCGGCCAGGAGCGACGCCTTTCGGTAGAAATGGCGGCGGCACGGCGCCAGCGCTATGAGCATCACCGATAGGGCAATAGCCTCCTCGTAGTCCAGACCCTTGAAAAGCGAGAAAAAAATCCCGCAGATGAGGAAAATCACTGTGACAATGTATGCGGCGTCCAGTCTTCGCTGCAATCCCTGAGCCAGGATCAACAGGCCCATGCCCGCTACGCTCCCGAGCAGATGCGATATTTCCATCGCCGGCAGCGGGACGAAATCCTTGAGCCACATCTGCCGCCATCCGACCACGGGAGTCGCTCCCGAGAACAAGAGAATGGCGCCGCCGACAAATGTGGTGAACGCCAGAACGCTCGGCACAACACTCGAGACCTGCTCGCCGACAATGCGCGCGGCCCATTCCACACTTTTTCGCCCGCGCAAGACTTCCTGACCGGCAAGGAGGACGGAGGCCGTGATGAGTGGGAGAAGATAGTACAAGCCTCTATACGCGAGGAGCGGGCCGAGGATATCTGAAACCTGTACGCTTCGGCTGAGGAGCGCCAGGATGGCAGTTTCGAAGACGCCCAGCCCGCCGGGCACCTGGCTCACTATTCCCGCCGCCTGCGCCAACATGTAAATGCCGGCAAGATGCGGGAACGTAAGGTGCGCTGCCGGCGGCAGAAGCGCATAGAAAACCGCACACGCCAGAAGCCAGTCCAACAAAGAAATGGTAATCTGCGCGAGCAAAAGCGTGAGCGGAGGGGGTGAGAACTCCCAATCACGAATCCTGACCGGTTTCCGTCCCAACGCGGCCCAGACAACCGGAATGGCAGTCAGAACCAGGAAGGCCACCCCGATGGGATGCACGGAAACAAAAGGGATATGCAAAGCTCTCGGAATCGCTAACGGCTCAACAAGAAACACCGAGCCGGTGAGTAAAAGGAATCCGAGCCAGAAAGTAACCGTACAGAATACGACCACTTTCGTGATCTCGAACGCTGAAAGCCCCCATGCCGAATAGAAGCGATACCGCACCGAACCGCCGGCAATCATGGAAAAACCGAGATTGTTGCCGAAGGCATACGCGATAAATGAGACGAGCGCGATCTTGCCATATGAGAGCGGCCGCTGAATGTAGCGCAACGCGAGAGCGTCATATCCAGTCATTATAAGATAACTCAAGACTGTGAGCGCGGCGGCTAAGAACAATTGGCGGGCCGGAATCTGGCGGAAGCTGTTTGCCAGGTCATGGAAATGATACTCCCTCAACTCTCGATGCAGCACCCAGAGGACTAAGGCAAAAAGGATGACGCTGACCAGAGGTCCCACCATGCGCAGCAGTTTTCTCTTCATTGCGATTTGGTTCCGCCTGCGCAAGCTGACACAAATAATATCATGCGGCCACCCCTCCCCCATTCTCCCGATGTTCTTATCATTCCCACCCCTCTTTGTCATTCCCACACGAACCGTCCGTGGTGTCAAGCACGTCAATCAATTCTTCTTTGTCGTTCCCCCCTCTTTGTCATTCCCGCGAAAGCGGGAATCCATGTTTTCCTAAAATCAGACATTTGGGCAACGCGCCGTGTACACCTGATCCCTGCCGGCAGACACGAAATAGAATATAGTACGAATCCCGGCAAGAAGCAAGCCGCATTTGCTTTCGCATGAAGCTTGGGTTAAAGTTTGAATGTCAGTTCTACTCGTGCAATTCGTTCCATTCGCGCGATTCGTGATCCAAGAATGTTTCTGTTTGGAGGTGTATCACATGGTCGTAAAACCGGAACAAATCGGGAAACCAAAGCGGGCCACACTGGGGTACGACGTCCCCGTAACGCTTATTCGGCTCACATTGCTCTCGCTCGAGGAAATCCTTGAAGAAAACGCGCCACTTACACTTCAAATGCTTGGCCGCTCGATTGGCCGCTCCCTCGGCGCGACGACTATCGATGACATCCCACGCATCCTCGCAGAGATGAAGATAGGGCTCGGCAAGATCACCCGCAATTCCGAAGATATGTTGACGATTCGCCTCATGGAATGCGTCGGCTGCTCCGGCATGCAGGATTACAATGAATCAATTTCTCAGTTCGAGAGAGGACTTCTCGCGGGAGCACTCGAGGCGGCGAGCGGCTCAACCGTCAGCATCAAAGAGACCAAATGCTGCACACAAGGCCACGGCTTCTGCGAATTCGAAGCGGTCCTCATGAAGTAAGCCTCGAGGCATACCGGAATACTGTTTCTGTGCCTTTCAATTGATACTCGGGCGACACGTTGTCGAATATCACCGCTTCAATCTGCGGGAAAAAAACCTTGATCCCATCACCCCACGCAAGCGCCAGGTACAAGTTCCCGTCCGAGCCGGAAATGTAAAGAGTTGTCCCCCCCGGAGCCGAAGCCAGCACTGGTTTGAGTTCGTTGATAGCGCGTTGCGCCACGGACGAGAACCTGCCCACGTGACTCAGTCGCCGCGCGCGAATCTGCATGTTCAGCATGAGCGCCACCACGCAGACGGTTATCAACACTCCCGCTCTTGCCCTGCGGTTTGACAAAGATGCGAAAGCCGCCGAGAAAACGATCGACATGCCGACGCACGAGAGACTCATGTAATACGGCTCGAATCGGCTCGTGAACGGCAGCGCCGGCATGGCGCCGATGATTGAAACAACCAGGCCAAACCCCATCAATCTAAGATAGCCACGAATTCTTGTGTTTCCGGCTTCTGACAACAGGTTTGTTGCCACCCCCTCATGCTTTCTACGATTGCCTGACAGCCGCGCAAACCTTCTAATCCCCAATCCGAAATCCGAAATCCGAAATCCCTTGCGTCGCTCCCGATCTTTCAAGAGCCACACAAATAGCAAAAGCGCGAGGCAGCCGGCAAGAAACTGGAAGGCATAGCCTTGAACTTTCGGGAAAAAGGTTATTGACAGGTACCAGACATTGACGCAGGCCAGAAGGTACTTCACCAAATTCGATATCCAGAATAGACCGATGCCGGTGGCGTATTCCCCTTCGGCAGGCATTGACTCAACAAACAGAATCCGGAACACAAGAAAAGCTCCGGCCAGGAAAATGAGCGGCAGAAGCATAGCATATCTTCTTATGTTCGCCTTGTCTCGATTCAGAATAACTTCATACGCCACGAGGATCAACGGAAACACCAGCGCGGTTTCCTTCGACAAGAGGGCAAGCAGAAAAAAACCCATCGAAAGGAGAAAGCGTAAGCCGGTCTTCTGAGAACACGCAAGATATGCAACCATGCTGAGCACTGTGAAAAGAGTCATCAGAGAATCCTGTATCCCCGAGACCCAGCTCACCGTCTCAAAATGAACACCGCGAGTCAGATAGAAAAGGGCCGTCACGAATCCTTTTGCGCGGTCCCGAAAAATCATGGCGCCCAAATAGTAGACGGCGAGCGCATTCGCGCAAAACAGGATGAGATTGAAAATATGATACGGCAAGGGCCACAACCCGAAAAGCTTCAGCATGGCCGTAAAATACATCGATGTGCTCAAAGGCCTGTAAAAAGGGCCGAATGGCTTAAGCATTGCGGCAAAGCCCTCAACCCGGTTCTGAGACGCGCGACTGAGAAAATAGAAATCGTCCTGCGCAAAGAAATACGACAACGAGGGGAGATACAAGAGGAGGCATAGCAAGAGCAGCAATGCCAGCAAAGCTGGGACGCCGAGACTGTCCCGCCATTTAAGATTATGTGACGAGGCTTGTAGGCGCGAATTCATTCGCATAGAATCCTGTGCAGATATCCATGTTGCTGCATATAAGTAGGTCGCAATTGTCTGCAGATCAGGCAACTGAAGCGCCGCCAAATCACGCAGACAAGGAACCGGCTTGCGAATATCTCGTCCGCCTGCCGCGCTTCCAAGCTAACACAAGCAGAGCCATCGGGTCAAACACTCACGGCGTGTTGCCCAAATGATAATAGTCGTTTGTCATTCCCTCACGGCGTGTTGCCCAAATGATAATAGTTGTTTGTCATTCTGAGCGAAGCGAAGAATCTCTGTCTATAGGTCGCAAATTTGCAGGAAGACGAGAGATTCTTCGTCGCTTCGCTCCTCAGAATGACATTCCTCATAGCACTACGAAGCGCAATTTCACTTGGGCAACAGCCTTCTCAGTACAACCCAAAGCAGCAAACAAGAAGTGGACCGGTAGAAACCGCACATGAACGCTGATACAGGGCAACACTGCGGAACTCCGAATACCTTTGGCCCATTGAACACGCTTTCCCTCTCTGCTATAATAAGTCCACTTCTATGAACTCTAACACATCAACAAATCTGCGGAATGAAAGGCTTTCTGCCACTGTTCATTTGTAGAGGAGTGCCGCTTTGTTTTCTGAAAGTTCTGAAAGAGGAGAGACAAGAGATTCGCGGCGCGGCACAGCCGCAACCAAACAGCGCATATCGGACGCGATGAATCGCGCCCCTACAGGATCCCTTGATTCATGCGTGTAGGGGCGCAATTCATTGCGCCCGTGTATTAATATGCGTTAGGTTCGTGCAAGAAATCACGACACAAATTCACGATCTTAAACGTGCGCAGTACAGGAAGGCGGCGGAAAAGAGATGACATCGAAACTAAAGCCCGGCAGGAAATTCATAGAAGGCGGGCCGGCGACCTGTACGGACGCGGAGATTCTGGCGATCCTGATTGGCTCCGGAGGCCCGGGGTATTCCGCGATTGATTGCGCGAATGCGATCCTGAAAAAGTTCGGGACCCTTGCAAATCTCATGGACAAACCGATCAAAGACCTCACACAAGTACAAGGCATAAACACAGTCAAGGCCATAAAGATTGCCGCTGCTTACGAACTCGTGTGTCGCATCATCGAGCATCTGGAGAAGAACGGATGAATCCTGAAGAACTGGGTGATGCCAAGATCAGTCGAGCATTCAGGCCGAAAAATCACCTCAACCGGCAAATACCTCCGGAACCGCACACCGCCATGTATGTCTGGCACAAATATTGGTCGCGCAAGACTTGGAATGTAGTGGGGGAATTCATCAAACACTATACGAGAGAGCAGGATGTCATTCTCGATCCTTTCGCTGGTAGCGGCGTGGTGGCGATTGAAGCTGTTCGTCACGGGCGACGCGCTATCGTCGTGGACTTGAATCCGGCAGCTAATCTGATAACTGAACTCACGTTGCGCCCGGTAAACCTTCTTAAGCTGCGTGAAGCCTACGTACAAGTTGAGAAGAAGGTCCGCAAGAAAATCGAGAAGCTCTACGAAAGTCATTGCGTGAAGTGCGACGCTCTGCTCATTCCCGCCTGCTTTGTTCGCGAGGGTGACGCGGTCATTGAAGTGCGCTATCCAAAATGTCCTGACTGCGGATATCGGTGTGAGTCGGGAAGCAAACCCAAGAAGGCGGACATGGACGAACTGGAAACACTGGAGAGAAAGCCAATCACAGAATGGTATCCGAAGGACCCTCTCTCTTACCCCGACGGAGAGCCATTCATGAAGAGAGAACATTTCAAATCCCTTGATCAACTCTTCACGCGCAGGAACCTGCGGGCGGTGGCAATTCTTCGTCAGGCAATCGAGGAGGAGAAGTCCCCTCTCACAAGAAAGTATCTCCTGGGCGCCTTCGCCTCAATGGTCCATCTATGCACACGCATGATGCCGGTGGGTAACCCACAGCCCACAAATCACTATACGTACTTCAGTTCGCCGGGATGGACGCAGCATAGCTATTGGTCTGCGCCTCGTTTCATGGAGCAGAACGTTTGGGATCGCTTTGAGGGGGCTGTGCTGGGCCATCAGGGACTCCTAAATGCCAAAGCTGAATCCTCGAAGGTTCTGCCGAAAATCAAGCTCACGGAGAAATGGAGTGAGGTTCTCTCGGGGCGAGCAGATGTCGCCATAGTCACGGCGGACTGCCTCAAGGCAATGGGGGAGATGCCGGATGATTCCGTTGACTACATCTTCACTGATCCGCCTTATGACGCCTCCGTGCAGTACGGTGAGCTCTCATTTCTCTGGAACGCTTGGCTGAAGGAAAATGGTCATTACACGGAACGGCTTATCACGCATGAGATAGTCCGTAACGAGCGACAGAAGAAGCCCTTCGAGGTCTATCACTCGCTGCTGTCTAACAGTTTCCAGCAAATGCATCGCGTCCTTCGCCCGGGAAGATACCTGACGCTCACGTTCCATAGTCCAACCTTCAAAGTAAGGAATGCCACTGTGCGGGCGGGAGTCTTTGCCGGATTCGACTTTCAGAAGATTCATCATCAACCACTTGGGCAGGTTTCGGCCAAGGCTATGCTTCAACCGTTCGGAAGCGCTCAAGGAGATTTCTACCTTCGGTTCGAAAAAGCCACCAGCCGCAAGGCCAAACCAATGGAAGAAGTGACCGAAGAGCGGTTCAGACGCATCGTCATGGAGACATGCAAGAAAGTCATCGCGGAAAGAGCCGAACCCACCCCGTATACGATCCTTATCAATCAAGTTGATCCCGAACTCGCCAAGATGGGGTTGTTCGGAACGCTCAAAACCGGCCTGGATGTGAAAACTGCGCTTCAAGATGAGGTCGGTCAAACATTCCGCCTGGTGAAAGCGAAGATCGGCGCCGCCGAAGGTGATCTGTGGTGGTTCAACGACCCAACCTCTTGCCCAAAGAGCGAAAAGACAACTTCCTAACGAAGATGCAATCTCCGTTGTTCAAAGAAAGATACGAAAAGGACTCCTGGAAGATACTCTATTTCGACGAATTGATGAATAGATTCAGCAAGGCCAAAGGGAAGACTAGAATTGAAGACATTTTCGGGATGGATAGCCCGTCAAGAAAGAAGCATGTCTCTTCCGGCAACTCGTATGCATTTGAGCAGGGAGTTCTGAACCTGGAGTATGACTAATAACGAGCTTCCTGAATCGTGCGGCGGAATGCGGGAATCATACTGCTAGTTCTGACGTTGAATAATGCGAACCATTAAGCTTGTTCTCCAATATGACGGCGGCAAATACGCCGGATGGCAAGTGCAGGATAACGCCACCACCATACAGGAGTTGGTGGAAAACGCGCTCGGGACCGTCCTTCAGGAGAAGATTCGTGTTTCAGCCGCCAGCCGCACCGATTCCGGCGTGCACGCGCTCGGCAATGTGGCCGCGTTCAAGACGTCGAATCCATTCCCTCTCCATCGGCTGCATCGCGCGTTGAACGGAATCCTGCCACCCGATATCCGCGCAACCGAGATCGTCGAGACAAAAGAAGGTTTTGTCCCGCGCTACGCAAAAGAGAAGACCTATCGCTATGCGCTCGCATTTGGCGAATTCGTGAGCCCGTTCCAGCGGCGATATGCATGGCACGTGCGCGAAGCTCTCGATTTCGGCGCGATGCAACAAGCAGCCGAGGCGTTCATCGGCGAACACGATTTCACGTCATTCACGGCGGCAGGCGGAGGCGAGAAAACACATGTCCGCGAGGTGTACAGATTCGAATTCGGCGCGGGCGGGGTCATAAGCGCATGTCTGGATGACAAAGACATTTGTCATTTCGATATAACCGCAAACGGTTTCCTCTACAAAATGGTCAGGAATATCATTGGCACGCTGGTGGAAGTTGGCCGGGGCAAAATAGCGCCAGCGGAGATTCCGAAAATCATCGAGGCGAAGAACCGCGCGCTCGCGGGGCCCACGGCGCCGCCACACGGGTTGTGCCTCTTGTCGGTCAAGTACTGAAAAGAAAAGAAGGATAAACCACAAAGGCGGAAGCGGAAGCATATTCGGGGACACCATGTGGCATGGTGTCCCCGAATATGCGCAGCTCTTCTGACAGACAAGGCTTAGAGGAAAATTACGAGAATGGCTGAGCAAACGAGAACACCTGTGATCGGCATCTCGACCTGCATCGATGTCGGTCTGCGGATAAATCCGGAACGCACTTATCAATACATCGAGGTATCATATGCTGAAGCTGTGGCCGAAGCAGGGGCAATTCCGACAATTATCCCGTATGTGCGGGACACATCTTTATACACCAAGATTCTCGACAAAATCGACGGCCTCATCATCACCGGCGGCGAGGACTTACCCTCGAATGTGCCGGGCGAAGAGCCGGAAGTGCCGCTGCTCATGACACCGGAATGCCGCATAACGCAGGACCGCGCGCTCCTCGAAGGCATGCTCGCGCGGAAAATGCCGTATCTCGGGATTTGTTATGGCATGCAGTTCCTCAACCTCCATTTCGGAGGCACGCTCTACTACGATATTCCGCACCAGCTCCCGGCCTCTGCTAACCATAGACCAGGCGATATGGCGCACAGACACACGGTAAAACTGCAAGACGGCACACGACTGAAGCGAATTCTCGGCGTTAGCGAAATCAGCGCTAACACGAGCCACCATCAGGCGGTGCGCGACGTCGGCAAGGGGTTGAGACTTGCAGGCGCATGCGAGGACGGCGTCATCGAGGCAATCGAGACAACCGGTGACAACTTCATGATCGGGATGCAATGGCACCCTGAGAAAATGGAAGATGACAACCGCCGCAAGATTTTCTCGGCGTTTGTGGAGGCTTGCAGACGGCAAGTCACCTGAATGGAAAGGCCTTGATTCAAGATGGCTCACAATCCGGAAAAAAGAGTGTCCGAGATGCGCGAGCGCGCGCGCGGGTGGCTGGACAGTATGCGTCTCAAGGATGGCGCGTTCGGAGTGCATCGCGCGAGCAAATATCATGACATAACGGAATTCCCGTCGATGCTCTTGCCCGCGACGTATGATGCGACGCATTGCCGCAAGCTGCTGGGCAATTACGAGAACCTTCCAGGCGCAAAGCGAGATGAGCTCGCAGCCTTCATCAACAGCTTTCAGCACGAGGCGGGCAACTACCGAATGCATCAGATGCGCAGAGAGGACATTTACTATCCCACGTGGGAGTACATTGACTTCCATACCACAAACTACGCAATGGGAGCGGTTCTGTCCATCGGCGGAAGGCCGAAGAAGCCACTGCGATTTGTCGAGCCGTATTGCTCGATGGACGCGCTACAAAGATGGCTCTCCGCGCGAAACATGTCTGACCCGTGGAACGAAGGCAACAACATCGTCAACCTTGCCAGCTTCTACTTCGTGCTTGCCGAAGGAGGCGATGATCGGATAAAGCCGCTGATCGAACACCTTTTCTCGTGGCATGGACAGACGCAAGACGCTCAAACCGGTTACTGGCGCGACGCCGCGGCGCAGCCGCCGGTTCATCCGATGGTCGCAATGGCGGGAGCGTCCCACAATTTCCATCTCTACTACTACCTCAATCGGCCGGTACGATACATAGAGCGGATCGTCGATCACTGCCTGAGTTTTGTCAGTGACGGCGCTATGTCCGCATGCGTTGACATCGACGTGGTAGACATTCTGGCGAATATGCGAAGATACGGCTATCGGACCGCGGATATCGAGGGAGGACTCGAAGAGAAATTGGCGGATTTGCTCGAGTTTCAAAACCCGGACGGCGGCTTCCCGGATGTTTGTGAAGGCGACCGTCGGTTCGACGGCTGGAACCGGTACATCGAACCGCAGGGCTTAAGCAACACCTTCGCCACGTGGTTCCGCTCCGCCACCATCGGCATGATCTGTGAAATCATAATGCCTAACGCCTTCCCCTGGCATTTCCGCAACACCATTGGCATGGGTTACTTCAACCATGCCTACTCGCCGAGATAAGTGTGCTGTTTCAAAAAAAGCCGACCAATTCGATGCTGTTTGTCTTGTATTGCAACGGTTGCATGCCCCCGGGTGCGAACAGATGCGCGTTTCTCGCGGGAAGAAAGACCTCCTAATCTCAATCATAACAATTAGTTAACCATAAGACAGTCCGCTAAGAAGCGCTTCAGATGTCTTCCGTTGGCACGCCCAATGCTCTTGCTAATAAACAACATCAATTGTCGAAAATCCGCAATTTCGGTAGTCTTGGGGGCACGCAGGAGAGCAAGAAGTGAATGCACCTCGATTTATAAAACGCGAAACGATCTCGCGAGCAGTTGGTTCGCGATTGTCTAGTTTGTAGGAGGCAAATACGATGGATGCAATAAAGCTGAACATGAAGAAGGGGAAACTTGATTTTGACAATGCAATGAAGGAAGCGCGGAAGGCAGCCGCAAAGGCCGGCGGAAATGTGACACTCGTCTCGTACTGGGATCGGGAACGGGATTGGATGGTCCCAAGGGTCTCATGTCTGGACGCTGGCGACGACGGACACCGGATTTATGCGGAAAGCCATGGGGCTGATATACGGGTGACCGTGAACGACGGGGCTTTTGACTTCTATTTCTTCAGAATTCCCGGCGATGCGGTTGAGCCGGAAAGAGATCACAGCACGATTGTCAGCGTTCTCGATAAGCCCTGGCAGGAGACGTGCGAGAATTTCATCGGCGGCTGAGCCCGGACCCAAAACCCATTACATCTCTGCCACCGGGGGCACAATGTTTGAGGAGGGGATTCTCTTTGACTCATCTTTGTGCTCTCGGTGGTGTTTCTTATGGCCAAGTCACCGGTTTCAGGTTTCACGGTTCAGGTTGAATTTGTGGGCGCGTGATTCGTCGCATCCTATCTTCTCTTTTGGATGTAGTCTTATCTTTCGGGGGTCTCCGTGCCAAGAACTTCTGGTATTCGCTTCCCGTTCTGTTCATCGAAAAAATGAAGCTTGGACTCATGAACGGCATATCCGACTTCGGCGCCAACACCTGCATCCGCGTACCCGAGAACGCGCACGACGAATCTGAAACTTTCAGTTTCAAGATAGATGAGCGTCTCGCTTCCTAACGGTTCCACAGTCAGAACCCGCGCGCGACCTGCCAGCGAATTCTCTCCCGATAAATCTCCGATGCTTACGTCTTCGGGTCTGAAACCGAGAAACGCTTTCTGTCGAGCAACCGGAAGATTTGTGCGGGTCTTTAAAGAGAACCTGGCGACACCCAGTTCGATCTCCGTGCCTTCACCCCCCTCTCCCACGGAGCACGGAACAAAGTTCATCGCAGGGTTTCCAAAGAAGTTGGCGACGAACTTGCTCTGGGGATCGCGATAGAGTTCGACGGGCGAGCCCACTTGTTCGAGCGTCCCTGTATTCATCACGGCTATACGCTCGCCGAGCGTCATCGCTTCACTCTGATCGTGTGTCACATATACCATCGTCGCGCCGAGGGCATGATGAATATCCTTTATCTCCTGTCGTAGGCGGACTCGCAACGAAGCGTCGAGGTTGCTCAGAGGCTCGTCAAACAGGAAAACCTTGGGTTTGCGGACGAGCGCGCGCCCAAGCGCAACTCGCTGACGCTGGCCCCCCGACAGCTCTTTCGGCTTGCGCTTGAGCAATTCGGATATGCCGAGCATCGCTGCGACTTCGCCGACGCGTGAGCGGATTTCATTTTTCGGGCATCCCCGCATCTTGAGGCCAAACTCCAGATTGCCCGCCACGTCGAGATGCGGATACAGCGCATAATCCTGAAACACCATTGCGATGTCGCGATCTCTGGGCGGAATGTTATTGGCGAGCATGCCCGCTATGTGAATTTCGCCCGTCGTTGGAGTTTCGAGGCCGGCTATCAGCCGGAGCGCGGTCGATTTCCCGCTGCCGGAGGGGCCGACCAAAACCATGAGTTCGCCTTCCGGAACCTCGATGTTCAGGTTGCAGACGCCGACAGCGCCATTTTTGTATGACTTCGAGAGATTCTTGAGTACGAGCGCGGCCATTTTCATCCCAGCAACTCGGAAATCTTCCGCGTGAGTCTCAACCTCCGCCGAAACGATGAGTTCAGGGCCAGAAACCACTTCAGAACGTAATATGCCGCTATTCCATAGAGAGCGCCGTAGAGGGTGGACGCGGCAATATCGGGAGTCGCGGCAATGAGCGCCCCTGCGATTTGGAAAGCTTTGTTCGTATCCTCTATCTTCTGGCTTATATTTTGACCAAGAAAAGCCCTGAGTGAGTCTCCATACCTCTGTTCTGCTCCGATCAGGGGGGTAAGGGCTTGCGCGGCGCGATACTCGGCCCCTATGAGCATGCCCGCGAAAGGCGCGCCGTATTTGGCGGCGAAGTCCACCAGGCCGATGGCCATGCGACCGAGCGCCGACCGCCGCCGCAGAGGGCCGTATCTCCTTGCTATCTCGCGAACGTCGTCGCGGCTAATGGTGGAAGACAGGAAGTCCAACTCGCGATCAAGTAATTCGTTTCTCGAGATGCTTCTTTTCAGGCGCCTTATGTCCTTTGGCATTCAGATGGTCTCCGTTTCCCGGTCCTCCAAAGAGGGAAATGATGTTCCCCCCTTTAGCAGAGGGGGGCGAGGGGGGATTTCTCAATATGAGCATTATGCCCCAAATTCATTCAACCAATAGTATGTTAGTTGACCGGTTCGCTTGCTGTCAATTCATGTGCGCGTCTTTGGCCTGCAATAGCGTGTTCACGCAGGATCGAGGTAGGCGCGAATTCATTCGCATGGTATTTCCAGCCCATTCTCAACAAACTCCTGCGAATAAATTCGCACCTACAAAATTGGTCCCCTTATTCGCTTGCCCCATTTGACATTCGACCAAAGCGAAAATATACTTTGGATATGTCTATCATCATGGAGACGATCCTGGGCAGGCTCGGCTCACGTTTCACTCTGGATTTCCGCCCGAGGGAAAGACAGGTGTGGGCATCGCCGCTCGGCAGGATTTTTGACCGGCCACTCCGGCTCGCGATACTGCTTCAGGCAGGCGACAGGCAGTTCGCATGGCCATTCTCCCCGGGCGAACCGCCGGGTTTGTTCGAGCAAGAAATGACCATGACGAGCCTGACGTTCAAATGCGCGTCTGAGGCCGTCGGCATCGAGCTTCTGATAAAGTTCACCGCGCCGTTCTATCCGCAAAACGAGAGAGTATCGAGCGCGCCCTTCTTTTACCTCGACATCGCCTGCAGGCCGATTACCCCGGCGCAAAGGTCAATTGCCGGGGAAGTGAAGGTTGCACTGTTTGCGGGCGACGACGAAGCCATTACCCGCGAGGATGCCGGCATAGTGGTTCGGGGTATGTATCGCATGTCGGCGGAAGCGCCGCTGGAGGATGCCGACGAGTTTTCCCGGGGCGAGTTCGCAGGCTCGACTGCGCTTGTCCCTATTCGGGGAAAGATGGCTCTCAAGGAGAACACGTTTTCGATTCCATACTCGGTTGAAAAAGGGACGGAGACCCGCGCGACGTTCATTCTGGCGGCGCACAGCGCCGAGACGGTTCTTAAAGTGAACGAAGCGCTCCACCGGTTCAGGTATCTGAGATGGTTTCCCAATCTTTCGGCTGTGGCGGAGTTCGCCAGGCGCGACGAGCGCGACAATCGAGAAATGTCTCTGCTCTTTGACAACCTGTTCCTCCGCTGTTCTTTCGGGCAGTCTGAGAAGAGTCTGCTCGCCTATTCTTTCCAATCACATCTCGCCACAACATGGTGGACGGAGCCGGCATCGGGCGCTGATTCCGACTGGTTCGGCTGTTGGGACAAGCGCGGTTACCACAATACACTCGAGAGCGAGTCTGTCTACGGCCTTCTCTATCTCAATCTTTGGCCGGAACTCCTCGAAAAACAGTTGAGCCAAAGGGCTTTGTTGGAGAAAATTACCGGTGTCTTTCCACCTCATTGCGGCAGGTTCCTTTCGGTGCGCCCGGCCCGGGAGCAAGCCGCAGGAGTGGAGCAGACGAGCGACTTCCTCCTTGCGCTGTTCTCGCATTGGCGGTGGTGGAACCGTATCGAGCTGATTCATGCGAATGCGTCTCTCATACGAAGGCTGGCAAACGTTGTGCTTCGTTCGGATGCCGCGCAGGTTGAGCACGCGCGCGCACGCACTTCCCTCGTATTGAAAACATTGTGTGCGCTTGATGCCACCGCTCTCATGGCGGAAGATTTCAATGACGGGGATTTCTCCGAGTCATGCGCTCGTACCGTAAGGACGATGAAAGCGGTTTTCCGCGAGCGCGCTTGGCTCGAGGACCACTTCAGTCTGTCGTTGACGCGGGAAACAGACCCATTGGTCGAGCAAGCGAGCGGGAAGGATCAGGTTGAATGGGCGGAATACTGTATTACCACGCCGATCGGTTTGCTTCATCATCTCATGTGTGACTATTTCCCCGATCTGGACCCGAAGTTATTTGTGCAGGACATTCTTTCATCTGCGGCAAAGACGCTTTCGGACCACGGCTGCGTATCCGCCGCCGAGAAGCCGAACAAACTGTCCATTTCGCTCAACATCTGTCGCGATATCGCGGCTGCATACTTCGGACTGGATTTCATCCGGATGGCGCAGCGCTATTGGAGTTTGCAGACGGCTGCAAACTCGAGCGAAGCGGGCTCCGGCTATGTTGACTCGCCCGATTTTCGGAGAAACCTTCCCGACCCGCGCGGGGCCGTTGCGATAGGGTTGTGCCAGGCGCTGCTCGGCCTCAAACTCGACAGGATCGAAGGCGGCCTTTTCGTATCACCACTTTCTGTTCCGGCAGAAGGGCCGATACTCCCGCTTGCGGATTGGCAGAACCGCCGGACGCCGTGGGTCAGCGTGAAATGCGAAGGGAGCCACATGACGGCGCAGGTGGATGCGCGGGACCTCGTCGAGAACGTGGGCGAATTCGCAATCGATCCTCACCCGGAACTCAAGTGGGGAGGCGCATAGGGGAACGGTTCAGATTCTCGAGTTCAGGTTCAAAGTTCAAGGCTGAGAGCTGAGGACCGAGGGCCAAAGTCGCGCTTATTCGGGAACACGATTCGGCATGGTGTCCCCGATTAAGCTTGTCAGCCGCGCGCCACTACATACCTGACAACAAAGAGGGCCGAGAATATATAGACGAAGGCGTTGACTTCCTTCCCGCGTCCACTCAGCAGTTTAATCAGAGAATACGAAATGAAGCCGAATGCTATGCCGTCGGTGATGCTGAACGTGAGCGGCATCATAATCATGGCGAGGAACGCAGGCACGGATTCGGTGTAGTCTTCCCAGTTGATAGACTTCGCGCTGGTCATCATCATGCTGCCGACAATGATAAGGGGCGGCGCGATAACTGGGTAAAGATGCAACCCGCCATATTCGACCGCCCCCCCAACCATCTTGGCCAACGGATAGAAGAAGAGCGCGAAAATGAACAACAAAGCCGTTACCATATTGGCCATGCCGGTCCGCCCGCCTTCGGATACTCCCGCAGCGCTCTCGATGTAACTCGAGACCGTTGAAGTTCCGAATAACGTGCCGACCACGGTTCCTATGGCGTCTGCAAGCAAAGCGCGTTCTGCCCGCGGGAGTTTTCCGTTGACCATGAAGCCGGCGCGTTCGCCTATGCCCACAAGCGTGCCGACCGAATCGAACAGATCAAGGAAAAAGAACACGAATATGACCATGAGGATGTCCGCAAATCTCCCTGATCTAAAAACACCCAGGATATCAAGTTTCATGAAGGTAGGAGCGACGGAAGGAGGCGCACTGAGGATTCCCTCAAATTTCACGAGGCCGAGCAACCACCCCGCGAAGGCCGTGACCAGGATGCCGATGAGTATAGCGCCCCGGACTCGAATGGCAAAGAGGAAGGTTATTAAGAGAACGCCAAACAACGACAGTAGTACGGGAGCGCTGTGAAGGTCGCCAAGCTTGACTAGCGTTCCCGGCTGGCCCACAACGAGGCCCGACCATTCCATCCCCACGAGCGCGATCAGGAAACCAATTCCCACGGCTATCGCGCTCTTGAGCGATTGCGGAATCGCATCCACGATCCGGGCGCGGAAACTGAAGAGTGAGAGGATTATGAAGAGCGAACCGGAAATGAAGTTTGCGCCGAGAGCCACCTGCCAACTGTATCCCATGAGGCCGCAAATAGTGAAGACAAAAAAGAAATTGTGCCCCATAGCGGGCGCCTGGGCGATAGGATAGTTTGCCAGGATTCCGGTGGCAAACGTTGCGAGGGCGCTCGAAACGCACGTTGCCACGAGCACGGCTCCATGATCCATGCCGCACGGCGTCATGCTCAGCACCGCCGGCTGCACGAAGATGATGTAGGACATCGTCATGAAAGTGGAGAGGCCGGCGATGATTTCTGTTCGAGGGGTGGAGCCTTTTGCCTGAGGGTCGAACATGGGAGACACCTCCTTAAGAAAGGCAAAGGACGAAGGCAGCAGCAGTTATTGCTCGCGGTGAACGTATAGTTTTTCTTTGAGCCGATGCTCAACGGGCTCCGGCACAAACGCGCTTATGTCACCCCCAAACTCTATCAACTCTTTGACGAGGCTGGAGCTGATAAAGGAGTAGTTTTCATGAGTCATCAGGAATATGGTCTCAAAGGAGTCGTTTAGCTTTCTATTGGTGAGCGCCATTTGGAATTCGTACTCGAAATCCGAGAAGGCTCTGAGGCCACGAACGACACAGCAAGCGTTTCTCTTCCGAACATAGTCCACGAGCAGGCCGTCGAATGCGTCGACGGTCACATTTCCGAACTTGCCGGTCAGTTCGCTGATCATCTCGATCCTCTCGGATATCGTAAAAAGGCTGTTCTTGCGGATGTTGTGCGCGATTGCAACAACGAGTTCATCAAATAGTCCCCTTGCGCGCGCGATAATATCCATATGACCGTACGTAATGGGATCAAAACTGCCCGGATAAATGCATATACGCTTCATATTTGCTCTCCCAATTCTCCTATTGCTGAATTCTTGGCTGCGTCATACACACGCTTGAGCGACACCTTGTGAGCGCGCGCTATTTTCCTGCAGTCATCGAACTCCGGCGAAACCGACATCAGACGTCCTTCGCCCGCTCCGATCTTGACTTTCACGGGTCCCCACTCGGTGTGGGCGTCGATTGTCGTGCGGCTCAGCTTCAGCCGCGCTTCGCGGTGGTACCTCACGCCGAACGTGGTCGATTCCGAGAACACCAGCGAGGCCAGCGCGGGAGTATCGGCCGGCTCGCACAGAACGGTGAGTTGCGTGCCGGGCCGCGTCTTCTTCGCTTGTATCGGCGTCAGATAGACATCGAGCGCGCCTCTCTCGAAAAGCAGCTCCATCAGGTATTCGAAGAACTCGGGGTTCATGTCGTCGATGTTAGTGTTCATGACCACGATGTCGTCGCCGGCGAAGGCTTCGGTCGACTCGCCGACAATGACCCGAAGCAGGTTCGGCCACTCCGGGAACTCATGCTTGCCCGCGCCATAACCATGAAACAACACACGCTGCGGAGGAAGCGGCCCGAAGCTTTTCACAAGCGACTTCAGAATGACCGCGCCGGTGGGGGTAACAAGCTCGGCCTGCGGACCTCGCGAGTATATTGGGATCCCCTCGAGCAGCTTGAGAGCTGCCGGAGCGGGAACCGGCAGCACGCCGTGTTTGCACTCCGCAAAGCCGCCACCCACATTGACGGGAGACGCATACGCCTCCTCTATTCCAAGCTCCTCCAGGCCAACCAGCGCACCGACCACGTCGACGATGGAATCGATCGCACCCACTTCATGAAAGTGGATCTTATCCGGTGTCGTTGAGTGAATCGCAGCCTCGACATTCGCCAGGAGCCCAAAGATTGCCTTCGCCTTCTGGCGGATCGTTTGCGGCAGGGCGCTCAAGTCGAAGAGTTCTGAAATTTCTTTCAGCCCGCGCTCATGTTGCTGCGTCTCCTTCACTTCGACAAAGAAGCTTGTCGCGCTCAGATGTCGCCGCGACGTTCTTTCGGCCCGCAGCTCGCAGCCTTTGAGTGGAAGCAGCGACAGAGCTTTTCGCAAACAGTCTATGTCGAGTCCGGCGTCGAGGAGGGAGCCAATGACCATATCGCCGCTGATCCCCGAGAAACAGTCAAAATAGATATGTCTCAATGACTTTCTCCGGAACGCCTATTTCCGACTGGCGATAAGGCTCGCAAAATAGCCCGCGCCGAATCCATTGTCGATGTTGACGACGGAGACGCCGGGCGAGCACGTGTTCAGCATTCCCAGGAGCGCAGCCAGTCCGCCGAAACTGGCCCCATAGCCAATGCTGGTTGGAACGGCCACGACAGGACATTCTACCAGACCGCCGACGACGCTTGCAAGCGCGCCCTCCATCCCGGCCGCCACGACCACAGCGTCCGACCTTGATATGTCGTGTCTGCGGTCGAACAGCCTATGGATACCGGCGACGCCGACGTCGTACACGCGCAACACGCGGCAGCCCATCATATCAGCCGTCACCGCGGCCTCTTCCGCCACGGGAATATCAGACGTGCCCGCGGTCACGATGGTGACGTTGCCTTTGCGCCTCTTTATCGGGCGCACCGTAATGGTCATCGCACGCGCGTCGGAATTATACTCTGCGCCCTTATGGACTGCATGGACCGACTCGAAAACCTCGCGAGAAACTCTTGTGGCAAGCACGTTGCACTCGCGCTCAACCATCTTGTCGACAATGGCCATAATCTGTTCCGGGGTCTTATTCTCGCACAGGACCACCTCGGGAAACCCCCTCCTCAAGTGCCGGTGGTGATCGAGTTTGGCGAATCCCAGGTCCTCATATGGCAACTCCTTCAGTGACACCATCGCTTCTTCAATGCTCATCTTGCCGTTTGCCACAGCGGCCATTATCGAGCGCAGTTTGTCGGGGTGCATTTTCTTTTCATATCTCCGTTCATATTCTCTTTTTGTTCGCTTTCTTGTACAGGTTTCCGAAGAGCGGCTCCTTCTTGTATCGCTTCGACATGCCTATTACAAGGAGGATGTCGCGCCCCGTGATTTCTTCCATGATAGCGCTGAGATATCCTGACGCGGAAGCGGGCAGCTTTTGAACGTTGTCGCAGTCATCGATAAGGATCACGTGCGACTTGGCGAGTCTGTTGAGCAAACCGCTCCAGTCGAAGGATGAGGTGAGAAGCAGCATCTCCGCGAGTTTCGACACCGGAAGCAGCGATACCCGGCCGGTAAACATTCCTTGCAGCCTGTTGGCCAGAGCGTTGAAGAAATGGTTGCGTCTCCCTGCGTCATCCTCGACAATCAGCAGCGGGAATTTGTTTCGCCATTTCTTGTTCGGATTGCGGAATGCCTCCTCGAATTCTGCGAAGACCTGGTTTCCACGGAAAGTGGCCGCGGTGAGAGCCGGGTCCGGCGCCAACAATTGATCGAGAAAATCCCTGCCGCGCGTGGGCGTAGGAGGTGGTTCGACAGGCTTGGCCTCTTTGGGCGTCTTGCTTTCCTCGGGCGCAGGGAGTGGATGGGGGACCGCTTCGGCGGCGACCTGCGGCTGTTCTACAGGTATTTCCGGATGATTCTCGAGCTTGGCAAGCAGCCCGCCTTCGAGGAACCGAAGGAGGTATTCCTGGAGACCGCCCAGCCTTATGGGAGGCGCAGCGGCCGCGATTACGACTTGTGCATTCTGTTCTACGAGCGCCTGGAGGAACTCGCATACTTTGATTTGAATTTCCGACGCGGCGTTCATCGCTTCAAAATCGTCAATCATGAAGAGCCGGATCGAGTCAAGCCAGTGATCGAGCGTCTCCGGAGCAGTCCGTATCGTGTCCACAAGCGCAGGCACGGAAGTGATCTCGCATGTCATGTCAGGGTGTTCCGAGGTGGACAATTGCCCTATCGCATGAAGAATATGCGTCTTCCCGCACCTCTTCGGGCCGTAGATGCACAGAGGATTGTAAAGCTCGCCCGGATTTCGCGCTATTTTCTCAGCCACGCTGACCGAGAAGGCAGTTCCCTCGAACGTCTTGAATTCCTCAAATGTATGTTGCCATTGAATCCGGCATGGGGGCGCAGAAGGCGACTCGGTGACAACGACCGGCTCTCGCTCTTCCGCCTGCTCAGGAGGTTTCGTCTCTTCTATTCGGGCAGCCTCCGGGACTGGCTGTTCCTCCGTCCGGGCAATTCTCTCGGCCATCAGTCTCTCGATTTCGGCTTCCATGCGCGAAAGTTCGGCTTTCAAGGATGCCGCCTGCTCGCGTTCCCTCGAGAGTTCGTCTTCAAACGCTTTGCGCGACCTTGCCAATTCGTTCACGGCATTCCTTACGTCTTCTTTCAACAAATCCACAACCTTCTTGTGCTCCGTCCTCGACTCCGAAGCCTCTTTGTCTTTCGATGCAAGGGCCGCAGCCAGCGCCTCACGAGCGCGGGCTTCCGCCGAACCCATGTCTTTGTCCTTGTCCGCAGCGTCTCGTTCGAGTTCTGCGACGCGCGCACGCAGCTCGTCCTGTGAGCGCGTGGCCTCGGAATCGAGTTCCGCGAGGCGGGTTTCGAGAAGTCTGGCTTTTTCCTGCAAGGACCCGGCCTCTTCCTCAGCCACTGCCTTTTCGGCGGCAGAAGAAGCGGATTGCGCCCTGGCATTGTCCGCTTCCGCCTTCATCCTGTCGTGAGCCGATTGGATCTCGGAATACTCCAATCGAAGCGCTGCCAGGGCCTTTTCCCTTGCCGAAAGTTCCGCTTCGAGGGAAGAGAACCGCTCCTTTACTTCTGTGCCCTCCGCAGTTTTCCTCAAGAAATCCGCGCGCATCGAATCGAGCGTCTTACGGAGTTCGGACTGACGGCGCTCTTTTTCCTCAATTTGCCGCGCCGAGCGAGAAAGCTCTTCCTGCGCTTGTTTAATCGATTGTTCGTGCTGCTTACACTGCTGCGCTGCGTCCGCTGCCGCTTTCTCAAGCTCGGCTATTCTCTCGCAGGCAGTGCGGAGTCTCGATTCCACCGCAGTGTTCGTGTCGCAGAATTCCTTTCCCTTTCTTGCCCATTCGGCGCGTTCGCGGTCCGCGGTCTCCGCGAAGGATGCGCGCTCGCTCTCGATCCGGGCTGCGAGTTCGGAAATGCGGGCCTCGGACTGTTCAAACGAGGCCTGCGCCTCGGAGAGACGGTTCTCGACTGCGGCAAGCTTGCGTTCGGCCTCCGAAGCGGCGCCTGCAGCCAGTTGCTCGGTCCGCTGCTTTTGCTCCGTCAACGCCGACATTCCTGCCTCGAGTGAAGAAAGCTTCTCAGACAGCTTCTCAATGTGTTCGGCGCTCGAATCGAGGTCTCGGCTCCTGGACTGTAATTCGCGGGAGAGTTTCTGACAATCTTCCTCACGTCGCTCGAGTTCTTCCCTCAATTTCGCGATGTGTTCCGACTCGCCTTTTTCCTTGGCCACCAGCAGTTGCTCGGTTTGCCTTGCCTTGTCCTCGAGCCGCGATATCTCCGTCTTGAATGCTTGTATCTCGAGCGTCGCTTCCCGAAGCTTCCCGTCCAGAAAAGCCTTGGCGTCGGAAAGCGCTTTTTCCTGTTCGGCTCGCAAGGCTTTCTCGCGATCAAGAGCCTGAGAGGAATCCTTCTGAGCTTTTTGGAACTCCGCGGCGGCAGTGGAAGCCCGAGCCTCGGTCTCCTGTAGTTTCTCTTGAAGCTCTGCGACCTTCTTCTCCGCTGCTCCCAGTTTTCTGGTTGAGCTTTCGATTTCAGCGGAAAGTTTGGCTGTTGTCCTTTCTTTCGAGTCCTTGAGGGCCGAGAGTTCTTTGGCGCCCCGCTCGATTTCAGCGGCGAGTTTCTTTGCGTCTTTGTCCTTTGACTGAAGCTCGGATTCCCGGTTCGCGAGTTCCAACCCGAGCTTCTGCATCTCGACGCCATGCCGCTTGAGTTCTTCTTTGTGGCTACTGATGCGTTCCGCCGCCTCTCGCTCACGGGCGGAAAGCAATTGTTCGCGGTCTGCCAACGCGTTTTGGAGCTCTTCCAAACTCGCTCCGAGTTGCGCTATTGTTCCATCCTTCTCCGAAAGCGCCGCCTCCCTCTCAGCAGCGGATTTTGAGAGGTGAGAGACCCTCTCCGCGAGCGAGTTCGCTCTGCGCTCCAGCGCATCCCGCTCGGAACGGGCTTCGTTCATGCGCTGGGCAAGCGCGGCGTTCTGAGAACCAAGCTTTTCGATTTCGACCTTCGATGAATTCAGACCTGCTTCGAGCGAGGCCGCGCGACCCGAAAGCTCTTTCACATGCTGTTCGCTTGCGTCGGCCCGGGACCTCTCGGATTCAATGGATTTCCGGAGGTCGCCAATCTCGTTCCCAAGCTTTGCTTCGCGTTCGGAAAACGCCGCAAGCGCGCTATCCTTCTCCGAGATGACGCGACGCAGTTCCGCTCGTTCGGCGCCGCTTGACTCCCTGACCTCCTCAAGCGAGCCTGAGAGCGAGGCGAGGTCGTCTTCCAATCTTCGCCTTCTCTGGATTTCGTGTTCGAATCTGGCCGCCAATTCGGAAGCCCGCTTTTCGCTTTGCTCCCGCTCTTTGCTTACAATCTGTATGTTCTTCTGCAGCTCGGCGGACTGGGTCTCCGCCTCCGCCTTGATTCGGTGTATTAGATTCTCCCTGGCTTCGAGCTCCTGGACAAGTTTCCCGTGCTCCCTATCGATTGAGTCACGTTGTTCGATCACCTTTGCGAGTTCGGTCGATTGCGATTTCAGTTGGCCGTCCAGCTTGCCGGCGCGATCATTCAGATCATCGAGTGACTTGCTCAGTCGCTGCTTCTCGCCGTCGGTCTCTTCGAGTTGCTTGCGGAGCCGCGCCGCTTCCTTTGCCTGGCCCGAAAGGCTGGTTTCACGCTGTTTCGATTCAGCGTCCAGTTTCTGCCTCAGGGTTTCCAGTTCTTTCTCAAGTTTCTCGCGTTCCTTGCCGGCGGAATCACGTTGAGAAACAACATTTGCGATTTCGGACGCCTTCGATTTCAGTTGGTCGTCGAGTTCACCGAGGCGTTCAGTCAAGTCTCCGATCGACTCGTTCAGGAGCAGGTTCTCGGTGTGCGCCTCTTCGAGTTGTTCGCGCAATTGAGCCGCTTCCTTGGTTTGCTCCGTAAGGCGGGCTTCGCGCTCCTCACGCAAGAGCCCCAGCTTCTGTCCCTTGTCTTCAAGTTGTATTCTCAAAGCGAGAAGCGTATCTTCGCTATCCTTCTTCAGTCGGTCGAGTTGCGCTTGCAGTTTCTTTTCCGACTCCTCGGAGTTTCTCCTTCCTTCCAGGCTTGCTGTCAACTGCTCCGATGCTTCGGCGAACTTCCGTTCCAATTCCTGCAGCCGGAAATCCTTTTCAGCGAGCGCTTTCTCGTGATCTGCCCTGAGCTTGTCCGCGAGTTTGTCACGTTCCTCGATATCTTTCTTGAGACGAGCCACTTTATCGGGAACCGTCTTCTCGAGGGATTTCAGGGCGGCTTCCTTCTTGCCGATTTCCGAGTCCCGTTTCTGAATTCGTGTGGCCAGGCCGGTGGCCGCGGTTTTTGCCGCCTGTTCGTTGAGCTTCGTGGCCTCGAGCTCAGCCTTCAGATCCTCCGCGCTGCGAACCCGTTCGGCGAGACTACTTTCGAGTTGCAGGATTCTCGCGTTGAGGTCGCGCTCGCGCACCCCTGCCTTTGACTGCACCCATGAGCTGTATATCTGCTCCGTCGTGGCGGAGCTCTTGTTTTCGCCCGCTTCTTCGCGGACAATGGAGAGAAACTCTTCGACTCTCTCTTTGTTCAACTGCTGGCGCGTGAGTGTGGAAAACGTCTTCAAGTGGGACGGCAGCTTCTTCAGATAGAGGATATCGCCACCGGCTTCCATCATCAATAGCTTGAGGATTTCGACGTCCAGCCGCATACCTGCGCGCTCACACTCGCGCTTAAGAATCTTGAACAGTGTCTCCGGTCGAGGCCCGGAAACGAGCGCATCTATTCCGCCGCGCAGCCGGCTCAGGAAGCGTTCGTTGAAGCCGTCGAGGCTTTCGATCGGCAAGGCGGAAGCGAACACGATCTGTTTTTCGTTGTCAATGAAAGTGTCGAAAAGCGCGTAGAACCTGCTGCAGATTTTCGGGTCTTTTCTGAATCGTTCAATATCGTCGGCGATCAGGATATCCATGCGGCTGTATGTCTTGTATATGAACTCCTGCGAGCCGCCATTCGAGCCGTCCGGCTGGTTGCCGGAGAGGAGTTTCTCGACGGGAAATTCGTCGGAGATGCAGAGGAGGGAAACTTCGGGATGCGCCGCCGCCAGTTCATTCTTGATGGCCGAGAGAAGATGTGTTTTGCCTGAGCCTCTTTGGCCATGAATGAAGAGAGGCGAATAGCCTTTTTCCCGATTGACCACGGCCTTGCACAAGGCGACGGCAAATCTGTTGGAGTCGTCGACCTCGTACGAGTCCATCTTCAGATCAGGCACTTGTTCCCCCGACAGTTATCCCGGTGATCCGCACTGTGGGTTGAGCATCGGAAACAGGCGCACCCTGGCCGTCTTTCCCGCATGTGCCCACCGCAAAACCGAGATCGCTCGCCACCATATCTATCTGGCCGAGCACTTTCATTGAATTCCCGATGAGAGATGCGCCGCGGACCGGCTCCTGTATCTGGCCTCCGCGGATCATGTGCGCTTCACTAACCTCGAACATAAAGTCGCCGTTTATCGTGTTGACCTGACCGCCGCCCATCTTCCGCACGAACAAACCTTTTTCCGTGGACGCGACGACGCCCTTGGGGTCCATTATTCCCGGGACAATCAGAGTGTTGGTCATCCGCGGGACCGGACGGTGACGGTACGACTCGCGCCTGCCGTTACCAGTGGACCTGCGGCTATCTTTTCGTGCAGTGGTCAGGTCATACATATAGGTCTTCAGAACCCCGTTTTCCACGAGCGCCGTGCACTCAGCCGGGGTTCCCTCATCGTCAAACGTAAACGAACCTCGTTTGCCGGGAAGAGTCGCATCATCGTGAACCGTAACGACTTCGGCAGCCACCTTCTCGCCGATTTTTCCCGCAAAGACGGAAAGCCCTTTTTGCACAAGGTCGGCCTCAAGGCCGTGGCCGACAGCCTCATGAATCATCGTGCCGCCAGCTTCGCTACTGATTACCACGGGCATGATTCCCGTTGGCGCAGGCGTCGCCCCAAGCATCTTTAGCGCTTGCTCGCCGGCGGCGCGGGCCACCTTCGCGGGACTGGCGCTGTCAAATATCTCGAAGCCGACGCTCCCGCCAATGGGTTCGTAACCCGTTTGTACTACGCCGTCCTTACCGGCGACCACTTGTACCACGAATATGATGTGAATCCGCTCGTCAGCCACAAGCAGGCCGTCCGAGTTCGCTATGACTACCCTCTGCTGCGAGTCGCCATATCTTACCAGCGCTTGCATGATCTCTCCGCCGAAAGACCACGCAACCTCGTTTCCTTCAAGGACTTTTGAAACCTTGTCGCTTGCCGGTACGGTCGTCGGGTACCGCAACACTTTTTGTTTGAACTCGAGTGTGTGCGTTTCGGGAAAGACGTACTTTCCGGCAGGGGCATTTACCCCCTTGCTCACCCGTTCGGCAAGTTCGCGCAAGCCGGAAGGCGTGAGATCATTGGTCGAGGCGTATGCTGTCATCTCACCGACGAGCACCCGGAGACCAGCTCCCCTGTCGGTTCCACTGATGACGCGCTCGACCTTCTTGTCCTCACAGCCAATTGTCACCGACACTCGTTCCTCCAAGAAAATCTCTGCAAAATCCCCGCCATTCTTGAGCGCGGCACGCAAAATTCTTGGAAATTCTTTTATTATCTCTATGATGTTGCGCCTCCTTTCTTTGTGAACAACGCCTCAATTATATCGCTGTGGGGGGTCAAAGTCAAGGGAACGCGAGGCTGTGTAAATGACGTAATATGCTGATTTATAATGACTTACATAACCGGATGCGCACGCGAATAAGTCAATGATCATGTCAGAAACAGCCTTCCCGGACCGATGCCGTCACTCTTCATCATCGCCCTCATGAATTTGAGGGAATCCGCAAAGAACCTCCGTTCTGCCGGATTCAGGGCGGGTTTTTGCAGGCAAGTGGCGGACGGGTCGGTAAGAATTGTACGTACCCATTTGCGAAAATGTACTGTTAGGAAGACAAGTGACGATCCGGCGACTCATGACTTTCGTCCTGTTTGCCCTGCTTGCCCTTGACTCGCTACGAGACAATGTGCTATACAACGTGCCTGAACATTGATACAGTGAACCCCGATATGGCTCAAAAATGAGGTCTGCCGGGCTTGCTTACTATTTTCACAGTTATTCTTGTCGCTCTGGTTGCCCTCGCGATTTATGCGCTATTCATCGAGACGCGGAGGTTCCGCGCCGTGTGCGTGGAAATGAAGGCGGGGCGCGATTTTGGGGGAAAGCTCAGAATCCTGCATATCTCCGATTTTCACTTCAGAGAGGGCGACGAGGCAAAGCTCGCGTTCCTGCGCAGCCTCCATTCGACGCCGGTGGATATGGTCGTAGCGACCGGCGACATGATTGAGGCCGACTCCGGCATTGCTTACTGTGTGGAGGCGCTGCGGGGGTTCAAAGCCAGTGTGGGCGTGTTCGCTGTTTTCGGAGCTCATGACCGATGGGATACGCGCTTCTGGAACGTCGTGCTCGACCTTTCAATTGGAGGATACCGAAAGGGGATGCCGAATGATTTCGAGCGACTCAGAAGAGAGCTCGAGAGAATAGGCGTCGTGTGCCTTGAAAACGAGTCGCGGCGAGTGCAGTTGCCGGAATCGCTCGGCGGGGCAGAGTTGTGGATGATAGGAGTCGGCGATTTATTTGCGGGTTTGGGTGATTTCGGGAAAGCTCTTACGGGCGTTCCAAAGGATGTTTTCAGAATCCTGATTACGCATGCAATCGAACAACCGGAAGAGATGGCGGCATACAAGTTCGACGCTGTTTTCGCAGGCCACTCACACGGCGGGCAAGTGAGGCTCCCGTTTATTGGCGCCATCATCACGCGATCGAGCCTGCAGAGGCAATTTGCTTCCGGCGTGTTCGAGATAGAGAACACACCGTTCCACATAAACAATGGAATCGGCACAGGCAAGTGGACAGAATTCAGATTCTTGTGCCCACCGGAAGCATCTTATGTGGAACTTATGGGCGGGCGACCAAAGAGTTGAGCGAGCACGCTTTGTGTTCTTGCGCTTGGATTCTTCCTTTTTCACTTTTCCCCCGTTTCCCCCTTTTGTTCGTCCCTTTCTTCTTTCTCCTTTCGCCTTTCGTCTTTTACGCGGAAGCATTTGAGACCCTCGAAAGGCGTTTTGGCGAGGCAGCGATTGCATGAGACACAGGCCGCTGGAGAAACATCTCCGCTGCGCCAGCGTTTGAGAAGATGCGGCTCGTGGATAAAAGGCCGGCACATTGAGATCAAATCGGCTTTGCCTTCGCGCAGTATGCTCTGTGAGGTTTCGAGTGTACGGATACCTCCGACCGCGATCACAGTCGCCTCAACTGCCTTCTTGAACTTCTCTATGTAAGGCAGGAAATATGCTTCCGGCCGTTTACGGGGCACACCCTTCTGTATGCTTCTCCCTTCGTCCGGGACAGTGTCATATACGCCTCCGCTCACTTCGATGGCGTCTATGCCCATTTTGGCGAGCTTTTCGGCCACCCACAAGGACTCCTCGAGTTGGAGGCCGTCTTCCACGAAATCAGCGCAGTTCAGCTTAATTAAGACAGGGTAATCAGCGCCGACTGTTTTGCGTATTTGCGCATATGCCTCAAAAAGCGCGCGTGCCCTGCCTTCGAGGTCGCCACCATATTTGTCGGTCCGTCTGTTCGAGTTCCTGGCGAGGAATTGGTTCAGTAGATAGCCGTGGGCGCAGTGAATCTGAACGGCATCGAATCCCGCCGCTTTAGCGCGGGCGGCGGCTTTGCCGAAGTTTTCGATCATTTCTTCAATCTCAGAGATTGAAAGCTCGCGCGGCATAATGCCGAGCTTTGCGGTCGGCACTGCGGAAGGGGCTACCGGCGTCTCTCCGATGAGATCAGGGAATGACTGCCGCCCGCAATGGACGATTTGGGAGGCAATCTTTGCGCCATGCCTACGAGCCGCTCCCGTAATCCGGGCCAGACCGTCGACGTGGTCGTCCGACCAAATGCCCAGCATGCCCGGCCCGCCTTTACCATTGGGCTGGATGTAGGCGTAGCCGACGACAATAAGGCCGATATCACCGCGGGCAAGCTCTTCGTACAGAGCCACGAGCGCGTCGGTCACGAAGCCTTCATCGGTTGCCAGCGCTTCATACGTGGCAGACCGAACAAAGCGGTTCGCGAGCTGCAACCCGTTTATCGTGACAGAATCGAATACATTCAGCATGTTCACCTCACCGAAAATAAGGGGGAAGAAGAATCTCTCCGGCAATTCTTTGTAGGGGCGACCCGCCGGGTCGCCCCCGCTATTATGTGCAGCGTCACAAATGATTGCGCGTGTTCCATGCCGCATTTATCATGGATTCGCGCCTTCGCGCTAATGACAAATGTAAATGACTCGGCAGCATGCGCAAGAACTGTGGCGTCATGTATAGAATACAGCTCATTATTGAGAAAAAGGGGTTGCGAGACAGTCCCAAAGCAGTCTTTCGCAAAATCAGTCCCGCTGGGCCTGCAACGGCGTCATTGTAGCAAAAGCTGAAGGAAGGGTCAAAGTTTTTTGGATTGAAGACGGGAGTTATACCACAAAAGGTTTTCCTTTTTCCTGTGGCCGCTTGACTCACCCTCAATTATTTCAGTAGAATGAGGCTATTCGTTTCTACGAGATTGGCTCTTTTCACCTTGGCGCCTATTTGCGGTGATATGCGGCGCGTGTGTGGTATTCGTGATCGGGCACTCGAGGGGCGCTCTGGTCGGAACAAACAACGGAGGAACATTCGAGAGATGACCAATAAATACGAATTGAAGCCTGAGCAGCTTCGTTGGCGGTGTGATCCCGGCTTATTCAAATTCGAGACAACCGCCGATCTGGAAGTGAAGGAGGAAATCATCGGCCAGGAGAAGGCTCTCAAGGCGATGGAGACCGGCCTTTCCATATCGAGCCCGGGCTTTAACGTGTTTGTGGCGGGTCTGAGCGGCACAGGCAAAATGACGACGGTGAATTTCATCCTCGAGAAGCTGAAGGTGTCGGACCAGGCGCCGAACGACAAGTGCTATGTGCACAACTTCAAGATGACCGATATGCCCTGCATGATCGAGCTTCCGGCAGGCAAGGGCAAGCAGTTCAAAAAGGATATGGAAGACCTCCTCGTCGCGCTCAGAACGAACGTTCCGAAACTGTTCGAGAACGAAAACTATCAGGAGAGCCGTGAAGAAATTCTCTCGAAGGCTAGGGCCGCGGAGGAGGAGATATACAAGCCGTTCCAGGAGAGACTCCAAAAAGAGGGTTTGACGCTCGTCCAGATGAAGATGGGAACATTGACCAAGTCGGGTGTCGCCCCTCTTGTAGAAGGCAAGCCTATGCCCGTGGATGAGTATGTGGCGCTGGTGGAGGCCGGCCAGATAAAAGGCGTGGACCTCGAGGCGTTCAAGAAGAAATTTCTTGTCTATGAGAAGGAGCTGCAGGAAAAACTGAAGGCCTCCGCCCAGGTTGAAAAAGACGTTCGCGAAAAGCTGGAGAAACTCGACCGCGACTACGTCCTCTTCATGGTGGACGGCCTGATTGAGAACCTGAAAGCAAAATATGACGGTGGCGGCAGAGTAGGCGTCTATCTGGAACAGGTGAAGGAAAGCGTCGTTGGCGACATCGAGAGATTCAAGCGCGGTCCGATAGAGTATGCGCCCGGCCCCGGGCTTCCGCCTATCCGGTTCGAGGACCCGTTTCTGGAATACCAGGTGAACGTCATTGTTGACAATTCCGAGACGAAGCGAGTGCCGATCATCATTGAAAACTCGCCGACGTTTCATAATCTCTTCGGGACAATCGAGACTTCGTTCTCGCGGACGGGCGAGCCCGAAACCAACCACATGCGGATAAAGGCAGGCTCGATGCTGAGGGCGGACGGCGGCTACCTCGTGTTCAACGCGCTCGATGCGCTCTCGGAGCCGTATGTGTGGAAGACGCTAAAACGCTCGCTCATCTGCCGGATCGTCGAAATACCGAGCACGGGCCTGTTTCCCTTCTTCACGGTATCCGGCATGAAACCGGAACCTGTCAAGACCAACCTCAAGGTGGTAATGGTGGGCGATTACTATCTCTACCGGCTCCTGTATGGTTACGACGAGGATTTCCGCAAGATTTTCAAGATCAAATCGGATTTCGTCCATGACATGAAAAAGAACGACAAGCACATCCGCGACTACGTGAACTTCACCAACGGATTATGCAACCGCGAGAAGCTATTGCACGCCGATCCGGAGGGCATGGCGGCGATAGTCGAGTTCGGGGTTACGCGGGCCGGCCGCCAAAAGAAGTTGAGCACTCGTTTCAGCGAAATAGCTGACGTCATCCGCGAGGCGAGCTACCTGGCAACGAAGGACGGAGCGACGCATGTCACCGGCAAACATGTCGAGCAAGCGATGAAGGATCGAGTCGAGCGCGTAAGCCAGGTCGAATTCTTGATCAGCGAGTTTATTGAAGACGGTCGCATTCGCATCGAGACGACGGGAGAGAGAGTCGGGCAGGTGAACGGTCTCGCAGTCTACAATACGGGCGATCATGTTTTCGGGAAACCGACGCGCATAACTGCCGAGATTTCGATGGGACGCGCCGGCATAGTGAGCATCGACCGGGAATCCAAATTGAGCGGCAGCACGCACGACAAGGGCGTGCTGATCATGAGTGGATATCTCCGTTCAAAATATGCGCAAGACAGGCCGCTTGCCCTGAGCGCCAGCATCTGCTTCGAGCAGTCGTACGGCGAGGTAGACGGCGACAGCGCGTCTTCGACCGAGCTTTATGCGCTCATCTCGAGCATAGCAGACGTGCCTCTCAAACAGAATATAGCCGTGACCGGTTCCGTCGACCAGAAGGGCAACGTCCAGCCCATCGGCGGCGTCAACGAGAAGATTGACGGCTTCTTCAAAGTTTGCAAAGCGAAAGGGCTCAAAGGCGACGAAGGGGTCATGGTTCCCGAGCGTAATGTGGATGATCTCATGCTGAGCAAAGAGGTCGTCGACGCGGTCAAGAAAGGCAAGTTCCACATATACGCCGTCAGCACGATTGAGCAAGGGCTCGAGATACTAACCGGCCTGAAGTCCGGCAAACGCGCCGCGACCGGCAAGTATCCGAAGGGCACAATCAACCGCCTCGTTGTCGACCGCCTCGAGTCGCTGGCAAAAGGCCTGAAAGAATTCGCTGGCAATGGCGAAAAGAATAAATAAAGGGGGAGCGCGGAAGGGCAAGACGAAAGGCAAGAAAGGAAAGGAAAGCTTTTCAACCGCAAAAGCGTGAAGATCGCAAAGAAAAGAAGAGATAGGAACACGAACCAAAGAAGGAAAAGTTTGGATCACGAATGTCACGAATCGCGCAAGGCGCGAGACGAATTACACGAATGAACTGGGATGTCATTCTGAGCAGCCAACCGGCGGGGCGGGGCTAAACTCCAAAACTGATTATCGCCTTACTCGATAATCTTCTTCACAACCTCATCGATGTCTTTCAGTTCCTCTTTCAGCATTTCGCGCACGAGCCCGCGAAGTTTGCCGATGCTCTGGATTTCGCCTGCGCCGCCTGATGCCAACCAGCGGTCGACCTTCATGCTGCAATCCACCCCTAGTTCCACCAGTCGGAGATGCTCATCGTCGTTTGCATTGAACTTGGGGATCGGCAACTCGAGAACTTTCTTGCAGATATCTCGTGGCCCCCATAGCCCGCGACTCTGCATTGGCTTGACCAGATTGTCGATAGTCCGCGCATTCAAGAGAGACGCCAGGTAGTAAGCTTCTCCCTCGTCGTCAGTTTCCATATAAAACAGCTTGTAGTCCACGATAAATCCGGCTGCCTTAATCCTTTGGTCGCCAATCTTGAACGCAAGGCGGCCACGCTTCTTCACTGTCGCACACATATTTGTTGCCGACATAGGGTATAGCACTAGATACTTCTTCTGCGGGTTCTGACGTGTCAAACCATGCACCCGATCGAGTCTCTCGTAAATGTTCATCCCTTCCGCTTTTGATTTTCGTCGTTTGATCCACTCTGCTTCTGCGCTATCCAGCCATTGCTTCAGATGCATAAATCCACAACTGTGCGCCTCGTGAGCATCGATAATGCGGAAATGGTCACTCTCTGCCTTAAGGGGGAGTATGACCATTCGATGAGCCAGATGTCCAAACGGAAGAAGATCGGTTGAGAGGATCGTTCCATATAAGAAGTCGCGTTCGACATTCCCGTCGAGTTTTGCATCTTGATATGATGCTTTAGCCTTCTCCGTGGCTCTCGGGTCTGTTTCCAATGGTGGAAGGTCAGGGTCGAAGCCGAGAGGCGACGATTTCACATGAACAAACCAGAACGACCGCGGCACGATCGTTGCGCCTTCCGTGAACCATTTCCAATAGAAGCTTTGGGGGTTTGAGGTCACAGCTTTCCCCGTTCCCCAGAAGGAGCGCTTGCCACGTTGATGAAGCGATATTTCGACGTTGTCCACCTGAAGAGATATCTCAGCTTCTTCGAGAGATGCGTTTTTTCGGTATAGCTTCCCGTTGAGGATTTGTCCCATGATCGGATACTTTGTCTCCGCGACGGCGCTCTTCTCTGCGATCAAAACGCATGATGGCACGTTGAACAAGGGCACAATGTTCTCACAGTCCCACACTTCTCTCCATAGAAGCGACTGGCCGGCGCTCACATTCAACTTGAAGGAGCCTTTTCGAAGCCCATCATGTTGGTCAGCGCTAAACAGACTCCTCGGCAATACAAATGCAATTGTGCCACCTGCTTTCAGGTACAGGTCTGCGGCGCGGACGAGGAAAAGCGTCCCTAGTTCGAGATGAGTAATAAGCTCACCACGTCCCGCGAGGAGCTCATATGTCTCCGTGATCTGTTGCCTTAGGAACGATTGGTAGCTTGGCTCAGCATATCGGAACGAAACCCATGGCGGATTGCCTACAACAAAGTCAAACCTCGACCTGAAGAAGAGGGGCTTGTATATATTCTTGAGAACAAATGCCCAAATCGAGTCGCGGTCGGCATCGATAAAGTGTTTGAGCGCGACCGCGATTCCGAACAGCGCACGAATAAAAGCCTCATCTTCGGTTCGGGGAAATCGTTGCGCCTTGAGCAAACTTGTGAAGCCTTCAAGCGAGATGGGTTTCCCTTTATTCTGGAGAGCGTAATCCCTGGAAAGATCGATTGCGCGATCACAAAGGGCCAAGTCCTTTAGCAATTCTTCAGGAAGATAGACTTGTCGGCCGTTTAGTCTGACTTCATAGTCGACGGTCTTATCCCCAGCCCAAGGCTCGGGCAAATTCATCGTGTCAGCAAGATAAATGGGTATGGTTATCTTGCCTTTGCGCTTCTTTAGTAAATCACCCAAGGCCAGAATATAGTTTGTCTTTGCGATTACGACAGCAAGTGGGTGAATATCTACTCCGCACACAGATTCTAAGAGGTGTCCAAGTGTCTCCGCAGAATCTTTGAGCCGCTCGCGCTTTTCACGAATCGCCAGATAAAGGAATGTACCGGAACCACATGCGGGGTCGAGCAAACTGCCGCGCGGGTTTTCATCCAGCAATTTGCGGACAAGGCGGTGCGCCAGCCAGTCAGGTGTGTAGAACTCACCCAAGTCGTGCCGCGTCTTAGGGTCGACCAATTCCTGATACAACGATTTCAACACATCTTCGGACAGTTCCCGCAGATTGTAGTTCTGGAGTAAGCTGAACAACCAGCGAACTGCGCCAACGCTGGCTGTTACTGCTTCCGACCTGGCGAGCCAGGAGAAAAAATCTTCTTCAATGAAGTTCTCGATTCCCTGATTCTTGAATAGTCGGCCTTCAATCATTTCGATGATTTGGCTAGCGCCGGGCAGGCCGGTAGTCTTGCCAATCCGAAGCCAAGACATGAGCTTTGCTAACGTCGCCAAGTAGGTATGACGGACAAAAAGCTCGTCGCCTGCAACCTCGCTTCCATATACGATGCGCAAGTACTTTTCCCAACCGTCATAGACAACAACAAAGGCGCTTTGCGTCTTGATTTCCCGCCACAGCGTAAGCAGCGAGTTCATGGTTGTTCGAAATGCGTGGCTTCTTACGCCGAAATCCCGCACAATCATCTCGCTTGTCGGACATAGAATTGTCTTTCGGAAAAAATAGCGATCGAGCCAGTAGAAAACTTCCTCTGGTTTGAGTTGCGTCCAGTCGGGAGATTCAAGCACCTCGAGAATAACGTCATCGGGCGCGACATCTTTTGCTTTTCCATCGGAGAGCTTCGGCGAGTAGGTCACGAAGCGGACGCCGTCGGTGGCGATGCAAAGGTATGGGGTGCGGGCGTCGGGGGATTCCTGCGACCAGAGGATTGCGGTATAGCGGCGGAGTTGGCCCTCGGCTTCAGTGCGTTTTTTCGGGATGTTGCTCTCAAACTCGATGATCACATTGCCGAAGAGGTTGTCGGCTTTTCCCTTGAGAATGCGATCCTTCTGTCTTACGGTCAGAAACTGCTCGATACCCTTTACGTAACCATCAATGAAGTTGGGATTAACGTCAAAGAGTTGTTGGAGCAATGCGGCAAAACGATGCGAGCGGGCTTGTTCATTGTTCAACGGCTCGACTTCTCTCAGGTATTGCGGAATAATTTCGCCAAGTTGCTTTTGGCGCGTGTCAGAAATTCGCGTGGGTTTCTCGCCAAGCTTCTTCGGCTTTTTCATTGCGCCGATTTTCCTTTTTCTCGTGTCAGGCGAACCGCCAGTTCGTAAGCTGCGGCGAGCCGGATGATTTTAGCGTCGGCAAGTCCTTTGATTTCGTAAAGTCTCTCGAGAGGCTGATCGCAGAGGCCTTCAAGCGAGCCGAACTTCTGAAGAACATCTTCAGCTATTTTCAAAGCGGGTCTGCCTTTGCTGCCTGGCGCAATCAGGATCGAAAGGATTTCGGCATCCGTGAGGGCGCTTGCGCCCGCTTCTCTCAGTTTTCCGCCCGGGTGCTCCCATTTGGCCGTCATGTCTTTGTCCCGTCGCGACTTCGTCCTGCTTCAAATAGCGCTCATGTTTTTCTGTTAATGTAGCCGAAACATCGGGCAAAAATCAAGGCGAGGCGACTCAGTCGCCATAGCCGAAACAAAAAATAAAGAAACTCTTGGAACACGAATCACGCAAAACGCGAGACGAATACACACTCCCCGAGAAAGCAGGAATCCATCGTGGGGACAATGAGTTATCCAAATATATTCACAAGAATCACGACAAGAATTCACGATTTTGAACGCGAGTGGTACAGATTTGAGAAGAAGAAAAAATGTTAGTGGGGAGCTTCTTCGCTTCGCTCAGAATGACAGAGATGGGCTCAGCGTGGCATAGCCGCAGCCAGCATGAATTGGGCGCGATGAATCGCGCCCCTACAGGACACCCCGGAAAATCGGAGACGCGATGCCCCTCATGTTCCCGATCTTCTTCATTCATGCCTGCAGGGGCGCAATTCATTGCGCCCTTGTGGCTTACATGCGTAATTCTTACACAAGAAATAACGACATAAACTCACGCTTTCAAAAGAGAGCAGTACATGATGGCGGAGAAGGGCTCAGGATGGTGGCTGTTGACGGCCCAAAGCGGCTCTGATACGATTGGAATATGACATATAGGACCGCGGAGCGACATGGAACAGAGGCGACGGTTGTGATAAGGGAAACAGGACGGACGGAGCGCGGCAAAGCGGTAACGCTCTGCCTCTTTGTTTTCCTTGCGCTCGATGCGGGGTTGCTGATTTTTGGGCTTTCGGACTCGTTTGGCGGATACCACGGTTTTAACGAGGCATGGTACTCGATTGTCGCCGAAAACTATTCCTCCCATTCGTTCCTGACGCCTACGACATACGAAAATACGATTGACCTCAATATTCCCCCGCTTCTCTCGTACCTGCTATATGCGAGTTTTTCCTTGTTTGGGAGGTCTGAGTTTGCGGCCCGTCTCGTGCCACTGGCGTTCTCGATTTTGTCATTGGTGGGGACATATCTTCTGTGCCGGTGGATGATGCGAAGGGAAGCCGCGCTCGAGGCCGTTGCGCTTCTCGCATCAACCCCTATCTTCCTGCTTGTGGGCGGGAATGTGCAAACCGACATGTTGTTCGTTTCGCTCTCGCTATTGTTCACCTTTTTCTATTTGAAGGCGCGACAGAGCGGCAAGAGGTCTCATGTAGCGGTAGCAGGCCTGTTTCTGGGAACGGCGTTGTTAAGCAAGCAGTTCGCAATCATCCCTCTTGCTGCAATCGTACTGTGGGAACTGCTCGGGAGCAAGCGCACCCGATTGCTGAGATCGGATTTCATTCTGCTTCTTGTTGTCGGCGGACTGGTCGTAACTCCGTTTTACGGCTACCACCTCCTGCGAGATCCGGCTTACCTCATCGGCTCACAGCTTCATGGGTCGGCAAGCAGAGCAGGTTTCGCCACCGGACCGACGCTCAGATTCTTACTCGGCGAGACGCTGAGCGGATGTTCGCCGCTGTTTCTTGCGGGATCACTGGCCGGAATGGGCCTCATGTTCTTTCATCTGAATCGCCGCAAGCTGCTCATCGGCTTATCCATCCTCGCCTACTTCACGTTCTATCTCTTTCTGCACAAACACAGCTACTACTTCCTCGGTATGATTCCTTTCCTGGCATTGTGTTTCACGGAGCTTTCTGAGAACCTGCCAAATAAGATTTATGACGGTCTCTTGATACTGACCGTGGCAACGGCCACCTTGTTTTCAGCATATCAACTGGAAGGCCGCAAATACGGCTTTGACGAATTCAAGCATGTCGGCGAGCAATTGCGCGCATATCAGCGCCCCGTTCTGCTGATAGACCATTCCGTCAGCGACAGTTATGGCCCTGTCCTCAAATACTATGCGTCGAACGCCACTCTGTTGCTTCAGGGCTCGACGCTCTCTTCATCGGACAGAGAAAAGCTGCGCACGGCTGACAAGGTCTTCTCGTTGACCGAGATTCCGGTGAGCGGAAGCGCAAACAATGTGCTGCCAATCCAGTGCACGCGGTACGGTGTGAAGATAGGGAATCGCGTCTATATACACGTGCCGCCAAACATACACTTCTTCGAGCCGTCGCTTCCAACGGAGCCCCATGATTATCAGATCATCGGTTCATTCGGGCCGTTTGTGAAACTGGAGCTCCCGAGCTTCTATATGGTTGTCACTCCCTCGTAGAAAATCGGGGACACGATGCGGCATCGTGTCCCCGATTTTCCCAGGGCACAATCAAAAAAAGGAGATTCTTCGCTGCGCTCAGAATGACGAGAAGGATTCAGAATAACAAGCTTGGTTGGGCAAACAACAGCCAGTGTGGCGGGTCATCCTGCTTCAGGTAACTGCCGACGCCTCTTTTTCCCACTCGAGATACGTGTTCACATATCGCTCCAACCCGAGAGGGTCCTTGTCGGAAACCGCCTGCGGATATTCCGGTTCGACTATCTCGACGGCGCCGAGGAAAACCTCGCCCGTGTAGCCGTCGATGCTGATAGTGTCGCTCGGACCGAGCCTGAGCGAGTCAATCCGCAGAATTTCCCCTTCCCTGTCGATTTCGAGCGTCTGACACCCGGTGACACACGGTTTGGCCATCCTGCGAGAGTTGATGGCGGCGTGCGATGTCATGCCGCCTTCCTGCGTGAGCACTCCCCGTGAGGCGGCAATGCCGCCGATGTCTTTCGGCGTTGTGCGAACCGCCACGAGTATTACATCTTCGCCCGCCTGGGCCCTCGCGATAGCGTCACTTCTGTTGAATGCAAGCTTTCCGACCGCGACGCCGGGAGAGGCTGGGTTACCTTTTGCTATCAAATGCTTTAAGGCGCTCGGGCTGAAAACGGGTAGCAGCAATTGTCTCAGCCCGGCCTCCTCGAGCCGCGCCACGGCAGTCCGCTTATCGATAATGCCCTCTTCGACAAGCTCGATGGCAATTTTCAAGGCGGCGTAGTCGGTGCGCTTGGCCGGCCTTGTCTGGAGCACGTAGAGCGTGTTATTTTCGATGGTGAACTCGATATCCTGCATGTCGCGCAAGTGGACCTCGAGCTTCCGGGCGACGGCCGTGAGTCGTTCATACGCTTGAGGGAACCGGCGCTCGAACGAGGGCGACAAGCTGGAGCCTTCTCCATCAGAGCCGCTCAAGGGCAGGGGCTTGCCCTGTCCGCACACGAGCGCTTCTCCCTGGGAGCACGGGAGGTACTCTCCAAACATTTGGCGTTCGCCGGTGACAGGATTGCGGGAGAACGCGACTCCCGAGCATGAGTTGCGGCCAAGATTGCCGAATACCATTTGCTGAACGTTCGCCGCCGTGCCGAAGTGATGCGGAATATTGAATATCTGCCGATACGTGATGGCGCTTTCGCTGCGCCACGAAGAGAATATTGCCTTCAACGCGCCGAGAAGCTGCTCGCGAGGGTCCTGCGGAAAAACTGCGCCGGTCTCCCTGAGAACCTTTTCGAGCAGCCCCTCAACCATGCGCCGCATCTCGTCGGGCGACGTGCAAGCGAGGCGCACCGCGTCCATGCTCATGTCCTCATTTCCGGAAAAACCCATTACGGAAGAAGCGTATTTGCTCACAAGCCGGTAGAAGCATTCATACGCAAACAGAGGGTCGCCTGTTGTATTGGCCAGCCCTTCAGTCGTTTCTCGATTCAGGCCGACATTCAGGATAGTGTCCATCATTCCTGGCATGGATACACACGAGCCGGCTCGCACCGCGAGGAATAGCGGTCTCTCTGAAGAACCCAAGGCGCGCCCGGCAATTTCCTCGAGCCTCTCCACGCATTTGAACACAACGTCCTGCGTCTTCTCACTGAGCATATGGCCGTCGGAGAAGAACATGTTGCAGACCCTCGAGGTCAGCGTGAAGCCCGGAGGCACGTTGATGCCGAGTCTCGCCATCTCGGCGAGATACGCGCCTTTCTCGCCAAGCATGACATAATGAGCCATGCTCCCTTCGGCGACGCCCGGCTGGAAGAAATACGCAAGCTTCCCCGGGTCAACTCTCGTCGCGAGCGTCTCCATGTCACGTTTGATCCTGGCCACCTTGGCGTGCGATACCTCGCGGATCGGCGGATGACGCACGCGTTTCATCAGGTCCGCCATGCGCGCGCGGGAGAAATTCAAAAGCTTCAGCGTGATTTCAGACAGATGCTGGAGCGTTGTAGACCGGAACAAACCATCCACGAAAGCGCTTGCGGCCTCATCAGCATTCGGGATTTGCCGCATCATGAAGACTCTTCTCGTGACATCGTAATAAGTCTCGACGGTCTTGTCCGTAATAGCCCCTATCTCGGCGTTGATGCGCTCGAAAATCGAATAGATCGTGTAGAAATTGAGTTCGCTCGATTGTTTGATTGCGGCAAGCTCGGCGTCGCATTCCTCGAGTTGCCATGTTCCCTGCCCCTTGGCTCGCACGTTCAGTATCATCGAGCGGACAACGTCGATAGCGATTGGCAGCGTCTCCGGTGTGATGTTGGCAAGAATCACGTGGTTGACTTCTCCGAAAAGGATGTATCCGATTCGTTCGAGCGTCAGGTCCAGCCAGACGGCCTCGAGAGTCACCGCAATTGCCTGCGATTGCAAGAGCGGGTTTTGAATCTTGCGGCGCAGAGACATTCGCAAATCGCCGAGCATCAGTATGGCGTTCAGCGCGTCGCGCGAGCGCAGATATCCGATGAACGTTTCGAGAGAGTCAAAGAGAGAGGGGAAGAAGAGCGACACGGCATCGCGGCGCCACTCGTTGATCAGGACCCGGATCTCATCCGGGTTCATGGATGGCGCATTCGCGAGCTTGCTTTTCAGGTTGTCGAAAAGGCGCTTGAAATTGAGATTTTCCGCCGTGTTGGCGGCCTCATCGAGTTGGCTAATCAGTATCTCGACATTGGTCTGAATGAGAGATTTGTTCTTTTTCTCTATGCTGCCGAGGAGATAACGCAACTGACTGTTGATCTGCGGAGAGACAATCTGTGAAATGTTGCTGAGGAGTTGGTAGATGTCCTCGATCCTGTCGTCAATCTTGCCGGGATGCGGCTCAAAGACGTTGGCGAGTTGACGTTCCAGTTCTTTCAACAGGTCCAACAGGCCGCGGAATTTATCCGGTCGATACTGAAACACTTTCTGGTACTTATTTATTCTCCTGAGCGGTTCGGGATCGCCTTTTTCGGTATAGCTCAAGAGCGCGCGAACGAGGTCGAGATTACGAGGAGAAAGCCTGCTATGGATTTCCCCCCGGATGTCTTCGGTAATGGGGGACGGAAAAGTGTATTCTATCTCTTCGGCAAGTCCCCGCAGGAGGCGGATTTCATCTTGCGAAGCGCCGAAGAAGGGCAGGCTCTTGACCAATTGGCGCACGAGGAGATACATGTCGTCCTGCGAGAGGTCCATGCTCATGAGGTCTTCGAGCTTCTCTCGCATCTGTTTTGATATGCCGATGCTATCGGCCTTTTCCGCGAAGCCGCCGCCCTGATATCCGGGCAGGCTGCCGGTCTCTACCCGCAGGTTCACATTGAGCGCCTTGATCAACTCAGTGTTCCCACGCGGGTCGGCGACAATCTGGTCGATGCGCTCGAAGACTTCTTCCCAGCTTCTAATGGGTTCGTATTTTGATTTCTTCATGGGAGTGACTCGCACTCAGTTTCACAACGCGGCAGAGCTGCAACCAAAGAGCAGAACGGGCGCGATGAATCGCCCTCCTACAGAATTTCTTGATGGATACCCGCGTTTCTTTGGTGCGTGTTCGTAGGAGCGCAATTCGTCGCGCCCCTGGAGGCGCGGATTCATTCGTTGCGCTTCAATTTGTGCGCGAGTCCTGCAATGGCGGTCAATCGGAAGTTGTTCTCTAGAAAGGATTAACGACGTCATGAGCGCTCTCCTCATGTAGAGAAAACAGAATTCTTCAGAAGATTGGAATTTCAAAGCGGGGTGGAAGGTTGCGATGCAGAAACGCCAACCAGTATTTATCTTACCTCAATTCCGATGTTTCGTCAACAGGGATAAGCGTGGCATGGCTGTAAACGAAGAGATGATCGGGCGCGATGAATCACGCCCCTATGAAATTTCTTGATGGATACCCCGGCTTCCTTTGATGTGTGTTTATAGCGGACCCGATTTACTTGGACAGGGAGAATAGTGTAGGCTGAATGTCCAAGGAGGTAAGCGGATGAGCAAGGGAGAGCAGCAAGAAGGGGGCGCGCTGGCTGGAACGGAAGGAGGCCGTAGGCCGACTGGAGTTCC
>JACRIR010000078.1 GCA_016215705.1 Candidatus Poribacteria bacterium
CCGTATTGGTTCCTCTCACAAGTGTAGCGCCGTTTTCTATGGCGCGAAACACTGCGAGCGCCATATCCTGCTTTGGCTGGGCAGTGCGCCCGAACCAGCCGTCATTGGTCAGTTGAACGAGGAAATCTGCGCCGAGTCTTGCCGAATCCCGCGCGAGATGGGGGAAGCTGCTCTCGAAGCATATCAGCACGGCGAACTTCTTGCGCTCAATCTCGAATAGCACGTTCCTCTTTCCGGCAGAAAAATCGGAGATTGCCGGCACCACCTTTCCGATGAACCCCAGAAGCGATTGCAGCGGGACATACTCGCCGAAGGGGGCGAGATGCCTTTTGTCGTAAGACCCGAGAATGCGGGCGTCCGGCGAGATGAGATAGGAGGAGTTATAGTACCGGCCTTCATCATCCGACGCTTCTCCGGCCTCGTAGCGCCAGTGTTTTTGTGCGTAGTTCATTCATTATACCAAAAGAGGGAAGAGCAGGCGAAAGGAGCAAGGCGAAAGGCGAAAGAGATGAATCAAACCGCAGGCACAGACACCTCAGTGTCATTCCCGCGAAGGTCAAATCCATTTAAGAACAACGAGTTGTGAAGATATGTTCTTGAAAATATTTAAAAATCACGACAAGAATTCACTGCTGTCCAAGAAAAGGAATTTGAACCGCAGAGGACGCCGAGGGACGCAGAGGAAGACAAAGAGAAACCAATGTCCTCCGAGTCCTCAGCGTACTCTGCGGTTGATGGTTTGTGCAAGCTTTTTCGCCTTTGCTGTCTATGAAGAAGAGGTTTCCCGGTTTGTGCATGTCAGTGTTACTCAGTAGTGACAGGCTCTTTCGGGGATTCCCTTCTGTTATCTTGGACAAGAGTGACAAGAATTCGTGATTCTGAGAATGAGTAGTAGGGAGACCTTCAACTATGGGGACAAAAAGAAGAGTCTTCTGTATCCATGGATTAGCACGGCGCAGCGTAGCCACAACCAAACTTTGGATCACGAATGACGAATTGCACGAATGAATTTAGAACCACAATGAGTGCCATTGCGCCCCCTCTGTGGCGAAAGCGGGAATCCATTTCATGACAATGAGTTATCCAAATGCGTTTAAGAAAATCCCGACAGGAATTCAAGAAACCGATGGTGAGTAGTATAGGGTGGCACAGCCGCAACCAACCAATAGAAGCATTGGAGCCACAGATAGACACAAATACACACGGATATATTGGGCCGCAGCGTTCTGCGCCCTTCCGAGAAAATAGGGTCCGTCCCTATTTTCGTCTTAGTGACCGACCTCTCCTGCCAGCGACCATGCTTCGTCCGAAGATGTTCTGCAATTTCTCGACAAATGCAGCAGAACCCTATGGATGCCCTCCGCGAGTGCATGACCTGTAGAAAATAGGGTCTGTCCCTAATTTCAACCAAATTACACGAACACAGACTCCTCAGTGTCATTCCCGCGAAAGCAAGCAAGCTTCTCCTTTCCTTTCATGCTCACGAGGAAAGGCAGAACGAAGAGATCGAGACGTTCCATATCGAAGAAGCGATCCTCAACGGAAAGATTACCGAGGATTACCCTGAAGATAAGCGCGGCCCGAGTTGTCTGATACTCGGTTATGCGCACGGTCGGCCGCTCCACATTGTTTGTGGGCAAGCAAGGAACGGGTGGCCATTCTGGCTGGCTTATCGTCCAATCTCAGTTTTCCTATCGACTCGAGACCCGAAACTCAACACCCGAGACTCCCCGCCTCAGCGGAGCTGGCCACGGAGAACCATGCAAGGATGCCCTCCACAGTTAAGACTTCGAGAGGGAAGGGGAGAGATTTTTTTTGACTTTGGTTTTGAGAATGACTGCGTTGTTCTTAAAAGCCGCTTGTTTCTGGCGCATATGATTATAAACTAAGTTGTGTATAAATTAAAATAGGTATTATGTCCCCGGAATATCACGTGGGGAATACCAAGTGATTTGCTTTTGGGAATGGTGGGGTTTCGGTTCACCCCCACGTGCGTGGGGAATACTGAATCTTTCCGGTTTCTGGCATGGCGTGCTCCGGTTCACCCCCACGTGCGTGGGGAATACCAGTCGGCAGTCTCGATTCCCTTGGGCGTCCCCGGTTCACCCCCACGTGCGTGGGGAATACGCGCATCCGGCGCGAAATTGCCGGACGCATCCGGTTCACCCCCACGTGCGTGGGGAATACCTTCGTGCACGCCGTCTTATGCGGTCCCAACGCGGTTCACCCCCACGTGCGTGGGGAATACGAAGAGAGGGGCACGGTTCGGGCCTCATAGTCCGGTTCACCCCCACGTGCGTGGGGAATACGCGC
>JACRIR010000075.1 GCA_016215705.1 Candidatus Poribacteria bacterium
ACACGGGCGCAATGAATTGCGCCCCTGGAGGCATGAACGAAGAAAATCGGGGACACGATGTCGCATCGTGTCCCCGATTTTCCGAGACGCGATTCATCGCGCCCGATATGGCGATTTGGTTGCGGCTACGCCGCGCTGTGATATAGGAATGTTTGATTCCAATTGCGCTTAAGTCCCAGTTTTTCTAGCGTTGATTTGAATTCCTTCTTTTGGACTTGACCCGCTCTTAAGGATTACTTAACTTAGTATTACTAGGATCAGTCAAGTCTTTCCAGCGCAAAGATCACTGTATTCGTTGAATCAGGACATTGAAGCTCCTGTTTCCGATTGATCCAGTCGTCGGGGGGCGTTTCGCGGCAATACGCCGTGAGATAGGGGATAAAGGCCGGAATCGCGTAAATGCATAACTCCTTCGGCTTTGCCGGTATTATCATCGGGTCTTTGATAAGGAAATAGTCGCCGACCTTATACCCCGCCGCGCAGTTTCCCTTCACTGACCGGACGGTTATCTTGAGCTTATGCATTTTGGCTTTCCCTCCTTTTCGTATTTTGCTTCTTTCTCACTTCTTAAGGGGTGCTTCGTGTGCTTCTCAGTTTCGAAATCGCCAACGGAATTCATGTCGTGATTTCTTGCACGGACCTAATGCGTATTAATCACACGGGCGCAATGAATTGCGCCCCTACGCGCATGAATCAAGAAACCCCTGTGGGACCGATGGCTTTTCGGCAGGCATTCTTCCCTCCAGCACCCCTAAAGACATGAATCAAGAAACCCCTGCAAGGACGCGATTCATCACGCCCGACGCATGCTGTTTTCGTTGCGGCTATGCCGCGCTGTGCCTTCTGTAGATTCCTTTCTCCCCCACTTCTTGTCATTGTCAGCTTACCACAAAAGAGCCTGATGTGTATATCGAGATTCGGCAGCAATTATAGAAGTTCCCATACTCAAATTTGATTCGTGATCCGCGCCATTCATTCTGATTCATACCATTCGTGGTCCAAATCCTGTTCTGTATTCCTTGCTGGTATTGCTTCCATGCAAAATTTGCGTGTACTTGAGTCATTGGGAATAAATAATGCAAATATTTCGCGGTGTGGCGGAAGGAAGATTCTGAGATAGGGAGATAGATTAACACTTTCGTGCCGTGTTTGTGACATATAACTTATTGGTCCAACAGTGATTACGGATGGGCTTACTATAGGGAATCATATCAGTCCGAAAGTTGGCATTGGAAATGCTTTTATACAAGAGCACTGGGGTATCGTTCAGGGAGATATCCGCTCGTTAGGTTCAAGTGAGCGGTTGAAGAAAAGGTGTTCAATTGCCGTTGCCGATGAGGGTTTTGGTGGTGGATGACGAGCGCAATGCGCTTGTGGCTTTGGCAAAGATTCTTCGAGAGGACGGTTACCAGGTAGTCGTCGCATCGGACGAAGAGCAGGCGCTGGACCGTTTGAGTATTTCCACGTTCGACCTTATCATTACCGACCTGTTCTTACTGCACAATTGCTGCATAAAACTTCTCAACAAGATAAGAAGCTTGAAGAGGCGCACTCCCGTCATATTGACCACCGCACATGGGGACGTGAACCGATACCTCGATAAATCGAGCCTGGAGGGAATGCTCTGCCTGTCAAAACCGATAAAGTATGACGAACTGAAGCGGATAATCGGACAGATCGAATCAGAAAGCAAAGTTGCGGAAGCATCGGAGAACGGCCCCGCGAGAACGGGAGATTCAAGAGGGTAGTGGCAGCAAGGATTCCCGCTGCCCAAACTGAGTCAATTGCGGGTTTCGCGGGAGCGATAGGAAACAGCAGCAATGGCGCGGCACAACTACCGGAGGCAAAACCAAAAAGACAATTCCCCTATAACCTTGTGACTCTGCCCATGTTGGTGGACACCATCCTGAAGGTGAAGGAGAGCGTTTTTTAGTCACCCCGACTAGTTGCCTGATGAGGAAGAGGAAACAGAAGCATCGCAAGGGATTCGTTGCGCACTTCCAACAGGGCAGTTACAGTGACATAAATGCAGAATCACGGATATCTGACAAATCCGTTCGGGCGCCAACGAAAGCCCCCAATTCGTTAAGCTCAGCTTGGCCTCGGCCATGACACTTGATCAGGCGCCCGGTGGATTTTATGGGAGCGCAACGAACCCTTGCATTCTATTTGCGGTCTCCACAAAAGTTTCGCGGTTTGGATTTACAGTTTTCTGTTTGCAGCCTCCGGGTTGTGATAACCATGCCTGTTTGCAGACGACCAAACATGAACGTCATCCTGCGTCCTTCGCCGTCATTCTGAGCGGAGCGAAGAATCTCGTCCTCGGTTTGTAGGCCGTTATTTGATGGAGATTCTTCTCTCTGTTCAGAATGACGGCTGTCGAATAACCAAGAAGACCTTTTCAAGAATACTGTGGCGTTTTCTTCAGAGCTCAAACCTGGTAGCGACTCGCGAGTGGCCAGCACGTTTTATCCGACCGAATATGTCGAGTTTCTTGTCTCGGATTTGAATTTGGCGGCATAGTTATGGTACACTATTTTTGTTGCTAACGTGCAGGCTCGCCCAGTAATCCTAACATCTCCCAAGAGGATCGAATGGAGAATGAGAGACCTGGCTGATGGTCTCTCTTTTTGTGTGGATTCCCGCTTTCGCATGAATGCGATCAGGTAGACGGGAATGACAAGAAGAAGGCAGAAACATACAAACCTAGCCCAAGACATGAAATCGTTTCTTTGAACTCTAACCATAAACCATGCTTCTCACGAGTGCGAGGGTTGAGACAAAAAATGCACGGAAAATCTTTGTTGGCGGCGTCAATTAGTTTGATGTTATTGGTGGTTTTCACCCCTAGTCCGACGGCTGCGGCTGACTGGAAGGATTGCATTGGGTGTCACGCCGAGCAGAAAGAAGCGACACGGGCGCCTCTTGTCGACCTCATGACCCTTGAGAAATCGGTTCACGAGAGGTTGAAGTGCCTCGATTGTCATGCCGACGTGCATGAGGTGAAGCATACGGTCGGAGAGACACCCCACCAAAGGTATCCGGAGAAAGTGGGGTGCACGACCCGATGCCATGTCAAAGGGAATACGATGGGCGCTCCCGATTTCTCCCCTATGGAACAATATAAGGACAGCGTGCATGCGATTGCTCGAGAGGCGGGTATGCCCGGAAGCGCCGCCTGCACCGACTGTCATGGCCGCCACAACATTAAGTCGAAGGACGACCCCGAATCAAGCGTCTACCGCGCAAACATTCCGCGCACGTGCGCCATATGTCATGAGAATATGCAAGTCGTCGTGAAGCATCATATCCACGCCGAGAAGCCGTTCCAGGAGTACGAACAGAGCGTCCACGGAAAGGGCCTATATCGCGACGGATTGGTCCAGGTGGCCGCCGTTTGCACCGACTGCCACGGCATTCACGATATCCAGGCTGCCGGAACACCCGGCTTGAGAGCCCGTCGCCCGGAGACGTGCGGAAGATGCCACAAGGGGATATTCGATGTCTACAAGGAAAGCGTGCACGGCAAAGCCGCGATTGAAGATCAGAATCCTGATGCTCCGGTCTGCGCAGATTGCCACGGCGAACACAAGATTGCCGTTCCGTCAAAAGAGATGATACCGTCGATTTGCTCGCAATGCCACAGCGAAGAGGGGGTCATGTCGAAATACGAGGTCCCAATTGACAGGACGGGGACCTATCAGGAAAGCTATCATGGCATCGCGAGCAGCTATGGAAGCAAGACTGTTGCGAACTGCGCGAGTTGTCACGGCTATCATGACATCCGCCCGCCTACGGACCCGAAGTCGTCCGTCTATCCCGCAAACCTCGTGAGGACCTGCGGCAAGTCGAAATGTCACCCGGGTATCTCGGCAAAAGTCGCCTCCATGAAAATGCATGTGGACGTCAAGAAGAAGGAATCGGGCGGCGTGTACTATGTGCGCCAGTTCTTCATATGGACGTTCGTTGCGTTGATAATCGTTTCTTTCATCTGGGTGATTCCGGATTTCGTCAGGCGAATAAGACAAAGGAGCGCGGAGTAAGATGCGGCTGGCAAGACACGCGGCTGTTGCAGCAGCCGTCTTCATAGTAGCGTTGGTTTCGGCGCCGGCCTTTGCCGCAACAAGCGAAGACTGCTTCGCTTGTCATGACGACCCTTCTCTCGTGAACGCGCAGGATGTCTCCCTTCGAGTGGACCCGAAAGCCTTCAAAGAGTCTGTCCATGGGCAGAAGGGGATCGAATGCGTTGACTGTCACGCGGCGCTGAGCGATGTGAAGGATTTCCCGCATGACGCGCCGGTGGCCAAAGTCGACTGTTCGACGTGCCACAGCCAGGAGGCTGAAGACTACAAAGCGAGTATTCACGGAAAAGGCTTCGCAAAAAACGACCCTTCCGTCCCTGTTTGCTCCACGTGTCACGGGAAGCACGACATTCGCCCGCCGGAGGACCCGCAATCTTCAGTGAACCCTCTCAATCTGGTGGCGGTCTGCATAAAATGCCACGCCGACACGAAGATAGTGGCCGAGCACCATTTGCCGCCTCTGGAGAAGATCAAGGCATATGAGAGCAGCGTCCACATGAAGGCTCTCAGGGAAAAAGGGTTGACGGTTTCTGCGGCGTGCAACGACTGCCACGGCGCTCACAAAATCATGCCTCCTGACGATCCCGACTCCACGGCCAATAGATTCAACATACCTGAAACGTGCGCGAAGTGTCACCAAGGCATCTACCAGACGTACATCGAGAGTGTGCACGGCCAGGATTACCTCAAGAAGAACAAAGACGTTCCCATTTGCACTGATTGTCACGGGGAACATTCCATAAAGTCCCACGAGAGTCCCGATTCGGCCGTTTATGCGACGCACATTGCGGAAATATGCTCGAAATGCCATGAGGACGAGTCTCTCGGCAAACGGTACGGATTCGCGGCGAAGCGGCTTAAGACGTACCTTGGCACATATCATGGTATCGCCTCGAAAATGGGCGACATCAAGGTGGCCAATTGCGCAAGCTGCCATGGGTACCACGACATCCGGCCGCCGAACGATCCCCGCTCCTCGGTCCACCCGGACAACATTCCGAAGACCTGCGGCAAGTGTCACCCCCAGGCGGGTAAGAATTTTGCCATCGGCAAGGTTCACGTGTCCGAGGCGCGCGAGAGCAGCATGGGCGCGTTTGTCGTCGAGAGGTTCTACACAATCTTCATTGTTGCAAACATCAGCGGGTTTATTATTTTCATCATGGTGGACTTGTATGCCCGACGCAGAAAGGCCAAAACGCACAAGCGCCAGACGGCGTCAGACCTGGAGAAGGTGTCCCCCGATTCGCCGGAATGAGGACATAGCATACTACGCGCCATGCCGGAGAATGGCCGATTTGTCGGAGATCGGAGTTGCGGGACGGTCTCGAAGAGAGGACTAAGCAGCGATGATTCGCGATGACGACTTGGAACTGTTGGCAAAGGCAAAAGCTTCCGGTATGCTCTCGGACGAAGCCATCTCGGAGGAAACGCTCGTCGCAGAAGATGAAGAGTTTGTGCGCCTCACGCTTACCGAGCGCATTCAGCACGTCATTCTGTTTACAAGCTTCTTCACACTGGTGCTGACGGGACTGCCGCTCGTGTTTTCGAATGCTCCCTTCATCCACAAGCTCTTCTTTTTTCCCACAAGCTTCTGGCTGCGCGGCATCATCCACCGGATCGCGGGAGTGACACTCATCGGTGTGGGTATCTTCCAGATTTGCTACGTTATGTGGTCGCCTCATGGCAACCGCGATTTCCGGAAGATCATCCCGAACCCCCAGGATGCAAAGGATTCGATAAACCTGTTCCTCTGCAACCTGGGACTCAGAGAACAAAGACCTCGATTCGGAAAATTCAACTTCATCGAGAAGTTCGAGTATTGGGCTCTGGCATGGGGGACGTTCATCATGGCGCTCACGGGTCTGATGCTCTGGTTTCAGGAGGCATCCATCGCGCTGTTCCCCATCTGGGTGCTGGATATCGTCAGGATAGTCCACGGGTTCGAGGCCATCCTTGCTTTCCTTGCAATCATCATATGGCACATGTACAACGTGCACCTCAACCCGGAAGTCTTTCCCATGAGCAGAATCTGGATCACCGGAAAGATTTCAAAGGAAGAGATGGTGGAACACCACCCGCTGGAATACGAGGAGATACTCAAAGAGCGCAGGGACAAACTTGAGATTGAGAGAGTCAAAGCTCTGCTCGAGGAGGTCAGGCAGAAGAAATCAACCGAGAAGAACGAGGAATAGAACCTATCCAATTGATCCACGGATGGGCGAAAATCGGGGACACGATGCGGCATCGTGTCCCCGATTTTTCGATGTCGCGTCCCGGCGACGGATTCGGGAATGCGCAATGTCTCCTTGCAGGATCGATTCAAACCGGTTGGGATAGTATTACGCGCGCCTTCTGAAGCGCGATGATGTGCCGCTTTTCCTGCTCGATGAACTTGTCGATCAGCCTTTTTGCCTCGATGCCCGCAATTTCCCTACACTCGCGGAGCAAAAGAATATTCTCTTTCTCGAACCCGATGGCCATATCCACGGCTTCGTGCTCATTGGTGAGGTTCCCCGCCGTAACGCTTGCCTGCTCGGGGCTCAAGAATATGCGGTGATCAATGAGCGCGAGGATATATTGCCTGAAGTCCGCGCTCAGTTTATCGGCAGGTTTCACCGCTCCTCTCCGCGCCTCGATCTTGGCGGAAAGCCGCAAAAAAGCGATCTGATGAATTTTCTCGGCACGAGTCATCATCCCGGCCAGTTTTCTTATCTTCTCGTTTGTGGTGTGGCGGGCCAGACTCGCATAGAAAGCAACCCCTTCTTCTTCGATCATCGCCAGCTTCTTTATCAGCCCGCCCATATCAAGTGTCTGTGGCATACTGTGTCCTCCTGTTTTGATTACCCCAATTCTAGCACAAAAAGTGTGCGCCGTCACACAGCCCGGCATGGCCGCCGCCAAACAGCGTCCATCGGGCGCGATTCATCGCGCCCCAGAAAATCGGGGACACGATGCGACATCGTGTCCCCGATTTTCCATTCATGCCCGTAGAAGCGCAATTTATTGCGGCCAATGTGATTTGCCTGCGTGAAGTTCGCGTATGAAAATCGCGATAGAGATTCATGATCTCGAAGCTGAACAGCGCAGGGAGGCGAAAGGAGGCCGCGCGAAACGCGAAAGGGTCGTGGCTTATGGTCTATGGTTCAAGGCTTACGATTCATGGTTTGTGGTTATAAGGAGGAAAATCAAAGAAGCTGCAAGACGAACGTAGAACGGTTTGCGCGAATAGGCGGGCGAGGAATCGGTCTTCCGGTCAGAACTTCATTTTCAATATTTCGACAAAGCGGCGAAGACTGCTCTTCGGTGGTTGTGTCTTTGTTTGCGGGGCCGCCCCTACGCGCGCAGGATGGGAGGCGATGCCGAGGGGAATCGCAGAGTCGCGCAAAGAGGGAGGCTTCAAGAGTTCCGACGCAATATGCCTTATGCACTTGGCGGCAGGCCGCTCGGGGAAACAGTTGATGTAAGGCTTTCTCATCTTCTCGGTTTCTCTGAATGTTTCGCGATCATACGGAATATACCCGAGATAGCCTATCTCAAGCTTGAATTTGCCGTCGTCCTTGAAATGCTTTGAGGCAGTCGCGGATATCTTACTGAAGACTTTGCCGCCCATCTCGGTTGATTCGACCTGATTGATTACAAATTTCGGCGAGAAAATCTCTTTCGCCTGGTAGTCCCTCACCTGCTGAGTGAGTTTCGTTTCAATGTCCTTGAACCTGAAGAAGCCTGCCTTAAGACAGGCATAGCCCGAAACAATGTCTTGCGGCGTCGTGATGATGATAACCTCGTTTGCCGCGAGCGCAAAGTCGAGCACACTCTCATCGATCCCGGCCCCCAGGTCAAATATTACCACCTCGTAGTCTTTGCTTATTTCCTGAAAGCTGCGGATGAATTTCAATTTCTGAACGTAAACGATGTTTGCCAGGTGATACTCGCCCGATTGGCCGCCGATAAAGTCAAAACCATACTGCGTTTTAGTCATTATCTCGCTGATTTCCTTCTCCTTGTTCAAGAGGTCCATCAATGTATGCTGGGGACGGATGCCGACTTTCACGCCCACGTTGGCATTCCCGAGGTCGACGTCTATGAGAAGCGTCTTCAGGTTCATCGAGGCAAATGCGCAGGCAAGATTCACCGCGATGTGCGTTTTCCCGACACCGCCCTTATTTGAAATTATCGCGAAGATGCGCGCTTCCTTCGCCGGCGTTCTTCCTTCTTCAATCTCCTTCCGGATTTCGCTCTCGAGTTGCTGCGCGTGAGACATCCGGTAGTTCTTCGTGAAATACTGAAGCTCTATCGATTCAAGAATGTCCTCACGTGTCGAAATGAGCGGCGTAATTTCAAGCCTCGACGTCTTTGAAAGCTCTTCGAGAGCGTCCAGGTCCATCGGGTCGCACATGGCCACCTCGAGGAACCCATTGTTTGTCCGGATGGGCACACACCTGTATTTCCTCGCCAGATGCTCCGGAATGAGGTCGATGGCATTAGGCTGCATCGGAGTCGTATAGAGATCGACATAGGGGATTCCCAATTGATCGGCCAAAGCGTAAGCGAGCCTCTTCTCGTCGATGATCTTCAACTCGAGCAGAACCTCGCCGAGCGGCTTCAAGACCTCTTTCTGCTTTGCCAGTGCGTCATTAAGCTGGGTCTGAGAGATGACACCATGTTCAAGCAGAAAGTCTCCCAGTCTCGTGTTCACCGGAATAGTCCTCTTCCCTGCTATGCTGCCTTCGGGCCACTTGGACCACTAAAAGACCAAACGTCCCGCAACCGTTCTGCTTTCACACAGGAGTGTACGCGCCAGGATGTCTTGCAGTCGCGAAAAAGCAATAAGAATGCCAACCCTCTGATAAGTCCCTAACACCAATTGCTACAATCAATTAGATGATATGGAGCGCTAAATTGGTGATTTATGCTCCTGGCAAAAAGGGAACATGCATGCGCGCATGCGTGCACGCTGCCAGCGAATGAGCACCCTCATTCTTGTGAGAACTTGACATGACGCGACTTGTGTGCTATGCTGATCCTTGCGACTGAGTCTCATTATATTATAACCAGAGCCCAGGACTACGGCAATGACCAAAGAGCACGACATCTTCAAGAGCTTCCTCGCTGAAAAACGCCTTAAACTCACCCCTCAACGCAGGGCGATCCTGGACACTGTGTTCGAGACCCATCGCCACTTCGACGCCGACGAGCTCGTTGAGATAATCCGACATAAAGAAAAGAGAATCTCCCGTGCCACCGTTTACAGGACATTGGATTTGCTCGTCAAGGCAGGTCTTGTGACAGCGATGGAGCTGGGAGAAGCCAGGAAAGTGTATGAGCACGTCATCGGCCATAAACATCACGACCATCTCATATGCATGAAGTGTGGAAGGGCGATAGAATTCGATGACGGATTCATCGAGTTGCTGCAGCAAAAAGTGTGCGATAGGTTGAACTTTGAGGCACAGACCCATAGTCTTCGCATATTTGGACGTTGTGAGAGTTGTCGATGAATCATTTTTTTATTTTGAGACAGAGTCGCAGTTGCAGAAGGGAAGGAATGCTATGCATCATCGGGCGGACGATAAGGTAGTGCTCAAAGACTCAGTCTCTGAGCCCACGATAGCGCTGGTGGGAAATCCGAACGTGGGTAAGAGCGTGATCTTCTCGCTTTTGACGGGAAAATACGTCACTGTTTCGAATTATCCGGGGACGACCGTTGAAATCACGAAAGGGACTTCCAGTTTTGATGGCGGAGGCCACCGCGTTATTGACACTCCCGGGGCCAACAGCCTTACCCCGAGAAGCGAAGATGAAAAGGTCACGCGCGATTTGCTGCTTTCGCAGAATTCAACAACCATTATCCAGGTTGCCGACTCCAAGAACCTCAGAAGGTCTCTCATTCTGACCACTCAGATAGCGGAGATGGGCATCCCGATGGTCCTTGCGCTCAATATGGCGGACGAAGCGAAAAGCGCCGGAATACACATTGACACAAAGAAGCTTTCCGAGCGGATAGGAACACCCGTCGTCGAAACGATCGCGACTGAAAAACGAGGCATTAATAAACTCATAGCTTCGCTCGCCGCCGCCGCCGCTTCCACCCTCAGGGTCGAGCAACATCCCCGCCTCAAGGTGGCGCGCGAGAAAATTGCAGGCATACTCCCGGAGACGCCTGTATCCAGGGAAGCCGTCGCGTCCATGATCCTCGCAGGCGATCATGGGCTCGATAAATGGCTTAAGACAAACTGCAGTGAAGCCGAGATTGGCGCGATACGCGCTGTTGTCGAGAATGCCCAGACGCATTTTCGCGAGCCACTCGCATACGTAATAGGCAAGAGACGGCTGGATTATATAGATTCTCTCGTTGCGGACGTTGTACGCATTGAGCGAAAAGAAAACACCACATGGGCAAAACGCGTGGGCGACCTCTCGCAGCATCCGATATGGGGAATCCCCGTCCTGCTGTTCGTGCTGTACCTCATATATCTTTTTGTCGGCAAATTTGCGGCTGGCACGTGCGTGGATTTCATCGAATCGATTGTCTTCGGCGAATATATCAATCCCGCTGTTATCTGGCTCGTAAGTAAACTGCCTGTTCCGCTCATACAGGATATGCTCGTCGGGAAATTCGGCCTCGTCACCATGGGGCTGACTTACGCCATCGCGATCGTGCTTCCGATTGTGGGTTTCTTCTTTCTCGCATTCGGGATATTGGAGGACACCGGCTATCTCCCGCGTCTCACTATCATGGCGAATAGGATTTTCAAAGTAATGGGCATGAACGGGAAAGCGGTCCTTCCGATGGTGCTCGGACTTGGATGCGACACAATGGCGACACTGACAACCAGAATACTGGACACAAAAAAGGAGCGCATCATTGCCACATTCCTCCTGGCGCTTGCAATCCCATGCTCGGCGCAGATGGGAGTCATCCTCGGGATGCTGGGGAAAATCGCCATGAGCGCGTACATGATCTTCATAGTGGTGATCGTTCTGCAAATGCTGGTCGTCGGCTTCCTGGCAGGCAAGCTCGTGCCCGGACAGACATCGGATTTCATTATAGAAATCCCCCCATTCCGGCTTCCCAAGATATCGAATGTGCTGCTAAAAACCCTCGCGCGCGTCGAGTGGTTCTTGAAAGAGGCTGTGCCGCTCTTCCTGCTCGGCACATTCGTTCTCTTTGTGGCGGATAAGATCGGGATTCTTGGAGCCCTCGTGAAAGTGGCCGAGCCCGTCGTGGTCAAATTCCTGACCCTTCCGCCAGAGGCCGCAGTGGCGTTTGTCATGGGATTCCTTAGACGCGACTACGGGGCCGCCGGCTTGTATCGGTTACAGGAAGCGGGATTGCTCGATGCGACGCAGTCAATTGTCAGCCTCGTCGTAATAACGCTCTTTATTCCATGCATAGCGAACTTTTTTGTTATCATAAAGGAACAGGGCTTGAGGAAAGCGGTTGCAATGACTGCGCTCATTTTCCCGCTCGCAGTCCTCACCGGAGGTATTGTGAATCTTATTCTCCGGGCGGCGCATTACAAGGGCTGACGCCGCCGGGGAGAAAAGGCGAAAAGTATGAGGAATAAGCGAAGGGTGACAAAGCAATGACGGAAGGACCACGATCTTTGCGCATTTGCGGCTTGATTGTCAAAGGGTCGCTTGAAAAGAGGCATATATATGGATGCTGTTAAGAAGAACGCGGAGATCACTTGCACACTGTGCGGCGCTGTGTTCTCACCCGACGAGAACACGTGCGGCGGGTGCGTCTTGCACAAGGAATGCAAAGTGATATGCTGCCCGAATTGTGGATTCGGGATGCCGAAGGAGTCCGGATTTGTCAGTTGGCTCAGGGAGCACATCGGAAAGCAAAGAGGTGAATGAAGTGGCATGGAACAACCGACGCCGATGGCGGGGCGGGAAACCATCGGAAGAGATCAGCAAACCCGTTGAGTTTCATTACAGGAAGAAGGACGTGGACGAGTTGTTGGAACTCATTTACATGGTCAAGGAATCGGGCGGTGAGATCACCGTCGAGGAGTTGAAGAAGAAGAATGAGGATGTCTCCGACGTTGATGAATTGCTTGAGGAGATGGCGTCAGCCGGACTCGTAACGACCAGGAACGGCGTTGTCTCATTCTCGGAAAATGGAACAAGGGAGGCCGTGAAGCTTATCCGGGCGCACAGGCTGGCCGAACGCCTGCTCACCGACGTTCTACTCATAGCGAGGGACGGCGACGTCGAAAGCCAGGCCTGCGAAATGGAGCATATTCTGAACCCCGAAATTGTTGACAGCATCTGCACGATCCTCGGCCATCCAAGCAGTTGTCCTCACGGAAAGGAAATCCCTGACGGTCCGTGCTGCAAAGACAAGAAACGCACTGCCGCCCCCGCTGTTCTTTCTCTCGACCAACTCCAAACCGGAGAGTCGGGAAGGGTCCTTTACGTCGAAACGACGAACCACTCCAGGCTCGATAAACTCACTACGTTCGGGATGCTTCCTGGCACTGTCATCAGGGTTCACCAACGGCAGCCGTCGCTCGTAGTGCTCGTGGGCGAGACCCAGCTTGCAATCGATCACGAAATCGCGCAGAATGTACATGTCGTAAAGATAGGATGACCATCCCAAGGATACCGGAGAAGGTGTTCACTACCGGATAATTCAAGAAGAGAGCTTCTTACTAAGAACTTATGGACAAGCTTATGAAGATTACTGCTCAAGAACGCCGCGACATCTTGTTTCTTGATGAGCTTCACTCAAGGAATAGGAATGCCTGCATCGACCGGCGCCCATCGGCGATTGCTATTTCTTGTTGGATCGGCATGATCTCGTTCATTATGTCTGCGCTTTCATGCCATGCAGGGACGGGTCGCGTTCCGTACGAGGAGCGAGCCGACATCATGGGCACGGTCTTTACCATTACCATTGACAGTCCTGGCAATCACAAACAGGCCACGCGAGCGGCGTTTGAGGAAATCCGCCGCTTGGACCGGCAAATGAGCACATATAAAGAGGAGAGCGAAATATCCGAGGTGAATCGACAAGCCGGCAAGAAACCAGTCAGTGTGGGGCCGGATTTCTGGAACGTCGTTACCGCCTGTCGCCTGTATTTTGACTTGAGTGAGGGCTCGTTTGACCCGACCGTCTATCCGCTCATGCGAATGTGGGGGTTCACACGACACGAAGGACGCCTTCCCACAAGCGATGAAATAAGGAAAACTGTGCCGCTGCTCGGCTTCGGGAAAGTTGGGCTCGATGAGTCTATGCGCACGGTAGGTTTCCAACGCGAGGGAATGGGACTCGATTTTGGAGGCATCGCCAAGGGATATGCCGTTGACCGCGCCATCGATGTTCTCAGGCAATTCGGCATAACGAGCGCTATCATTGACGCGGGCGGCAATTTCTATGCTCTTGGAACGCCCGCGGGCAGGGCGTACTGGCGAGCGGGCATCCGTCATCCGCTCCGGCTCGAAGAGGTGATTGCACGGCTTCCCGTTACGGGCAAGGGAGTTTCAACCTCGGGCAATTATGAACGCTTTTTCGAGATCGGCGGCAGGAAATACTGCCACATCATGGACCCGCGAACCGGCTGGCCGGTCGAGGGCATGCTGAGTGCGACCGTCATCGCCGACACCGCAACGGCGGCAGACGCGCTTTCGACCGCTGTCTTCGTTCTCGGAGAGGAGAAAGGAATGCAATTGATCGAGCAACTGCCGAATGTCGAGGGAATTCTCATCATCCCCGAGAAGGGCTCTTTGGAGAAATTCAGAGTCCTTATCTCCTCCGGCTTGAAGGATATACTTGAACTGCTGGTACCCGCAGCGTCATAGAAAAGAAGCAATGGTTCACCGTTTGTGGTTCATGGTTCAGTGATGCTTCTATACTCTGCGCCCTTCGCGCCTTTGCGGTTCAAACCCCGTCTTTCTTTCGCTTCGCGCTTCTCCGTTCATCATTCATCACTCATCATAGATCATTCATTGACAAACCTTGCGGTATCTCGCTATTATTGAGCCATGCGCGTGGCAATGTACTACAATAATAATGATATTCGCATCGAGGAGCAACCGAAGCCTTCAATCGGACCCGGCGAGGTTCTCATGCGGATCGAGGCCAGCGGCATATGCGGCAGCGACGTCATGGAATGGTATCGCATCAAGAAAGCGCCGCTGGTGCTCGGACACGAGGTCGCCGGTGAAATCGTGGAAGTTGGACAAGGTGTCACGCGCTATAAAGTGGGTGACCGCATCGCAGCGTCGCATCACGTGCCCTGCAACACGTGCCATTATTGTCTCAGCGGACGCCATACGGTATGCGACACCTTGCGCGCTACCAACTTCGATCCGGGTGGCTTCGCCGAATATGTGCGGCTGCCCGCCATAAACGTCGACCGTGGCGTGTATCCGTTGCCTGACGATATGCCATATGATGGGGCGACGTTTATCGAGCCCCTCGCGTGCGTTCTGCGGGCGCAGCGTATCACGCGGCTGCAACCCGGGCAAAGCGTGCTGGTCGTAGGCAGTGGCATGACCGGCCTCCTGCATGCTAATCTTGCAAAGGCATCGGGCGCAGGCTGTGTCATGGCAACCGATATCTCCGGGTATCGGCTCGAAGCAGCGCTTCAGTTCGGCGCCGACCTGAGCATCGACGCCTCAGAAGACGTGCCGAAGATGGTGCGCAAATTCAATGACGGCAAACTGGCCGACATCGTGATCGTGTGCACAGGCGCCGTGAGCGCAGTGAGTCAGGCGCTGCAGTCGGTGGACAGAGGAGGCACTGTGCTCTTTTTCGCTCCGACGAGCCCTGAGCTCAAGATTCCCGTTGACGTGAACGAGCTTTTCTTCCGCAACGGCGTCACGCTGACTTCATCATACGCCGGCAGCCCGGCCGACCATATGACTGCGCTTCAAATCATTCGCTCACATAGCGTCAAGGTTCGCGAGATGATTACCCATCGCCTGAGCCTCGAGGAAACCGGCCTCGGGTTCAAACTCGTCGCCGACGCGAAAAAATCGATGAAAGTCATAATTGAACCACAAAGGATTGGCGGAAAAAGAGGAAAAGGTTAAGGGGGAAAAAGGGAGAAGACGTGGGGACTTCCTTTCAACCAGGAACCAGGACCTGTTTCTTTCTCTTTTGCCCGTTTCCCCTTTTCACCTTTTCCCCCCTCGAATCGTCAAACTAAGCGGCTGTGTGCTGAATCTGAGATAAAGACCGTTAAGACTAAAGGAGGTAATTATCATGGACTGGGGACTACAGAATCGTCTTTCGCGCATAATCAATCCGAAGACAAATCGCACGGTCATGCTGGCGGTTGACCACGGCTATTTCCAAGGCCCGACCACCGGCTTACAGCAGCCGGGCAAAACAATCAAGCCGCTCATTCCTTATGCCGACTCGCTAATGCTCACACGCGGGGTCCTGCGGGCCTGCATCGATCCCGGCACGGAAATACCTATTGTTCTGCGCGTATCAGGCGGCACAAGCATTCTGAAGGAACTCTCGAACGAGGGGTTGACCACATGCGTCGAGGAAGCCATTCGTTTGAATGTTGCCGCCATTACCCTCTCTATCTTCGTGGGCGGCGAATACGAACGCCAAACGCTGCTGGCGCTCGGGCAACTCGTAGACGAGGGCAACAAATACGGAATCCCGGTGCTCGCGGTCACGGCGGTCGGCAGGGAAATGGCGCGCGACGCTCGTTACCTCGGCCTCGCATGCAGGATCGCGGCGGAAATAGGCGCCCATTTCGTCAAGACATACTACTGCGAGGACTTCGAAAAAATCGTCGAGGGGTGCCCGGTGCCCCTGGTCATTGCCGGCGGCAAGAAGCTGCCGGAGCGCGAAGCCCTCGAGATGGCTTACAATGCGGTCAGCCGTGGCGCCTCGGGCGTCGATATGGGCCGCAACATCTTCCAGTCCGACCATCCGGTAGGCATGATAAAGGCCGTCCGCGCAATCGTTCAGAAGAATGCCTCCGTGGAAGAGGCTTACAAAATCTACGATGACGCGAAGGATAAGAAAACCGCAACAGTATAAGCAGGAAAAAGACAATGCCTGTATTCGAGATACGCGACAAGTCCATCGACGAGGCGGAACTAAACCGCAAAATCGAAGAGAATCTGAAAGAACGGCAATCTGACAGTCTTGCCGCGCTCGCGGCCGCGCCTGGCGCCCACAGCGGTTTGGCGCCTTCAGTGCAAGATATCGAGATAAGGGACGGCCTCGGTTTCTTGAGAAAACTGGCAAGGGAACTCCCCGACTATAAGGTGTTTGGCCCATTCAAGACCTTGCGCAGATTCGTCAAGAGGCAAATAGCAATAGACAAGGCGATCGTTTATTTCATGCATACGGTCACGAACCGCCTGAGTTTCCTCGCCGATCGCCTGGATTCCCTGGACAAAAGGGCCTCAACCCCGAGAGACACAGCCTCAGAGATTGATGTCCCGAAGGCCGGCGGCTCGGTGACTAGCCCCACCGACCCATCGGCTCCTCGGATGCGGCTTGATGCGCTCGCCGAAAGCCCCGGCGAACCGGCTCCGGCGGAAGCCGCTCGCAGAGACACCATGCGGGAAGACCAGGCGCATAAGGACTTGCTGGACTACTTCCATTTCAAGTTCAATTGTGTCCACGGCGGCACGGAAAAAGAAATCAGGGAAAAGGGACTTGCCTATATCGAATTTCTTAGGAACGCAGGAACCGTCCTCGACATCGGCTGCGGCCGGGGCTCATTCCTCGAGCTTCTGCGCGAAAACGGGATTCATGCCGTCGGAATAGACTCGAACAGGCACATGGTTGACGTATGCTCAAGAAAAGCTCTGGATGTGACCTGCGTAGACGCTTCCGACTACCTCGGGCAGCAGGACAACAACCGGTTCGGAGGAATTTTTGCATCTCATGTCATCGAGCATTTCCAGGGAGATGATTTGGTGCGATTCGTTAGGCTTTGCTACGACAAGTTGGCGCCCGGAGGCTGTGTCATTCTCGAAACCCCGAATCCGCTCAGCATATTCGTGCTTGGCGGAACCTTCTATCTCGATGTAACCCACGTGAGACCGGTCCATCCGGATTTCCTCAAGCTGCTTCTCGATACCATCGGTTTCAAAGACATTCGGACGCTGCCCGTTTCCCCCTTCCCTGAAGAAGAGAAATTCCAGTTGCTCAAGGGAAAAGACAAGCTTGTGCAGACCCTGAACGCAAACCTCGAAAAGATGAACAAAATGTTCTATTCACACTATAATTACGCCGTCATAGCGCTCAAGTAGGAGCAGCCCTCCTGCAATGACATGATGAAAGCGATACACCAACTCGTCCCCAACCTCGCATACGGCGACGCAATCAGCAACGAATCACTCGTTGTGAGGGATATGCTGAGGTCGTGGGGATACGAGTCAGAGATTTATACCGACGTCTGCGATGAACAGGTTGCAGACGCGCGCCTGCCTTTGGCCGAACATCGCAAGGTCTCATCTCGCAAGAACGGCATAATTCTGCACCATTCCACCGGCAGCGAAGTCTCCAGTTATTGTAAGTCTCTGAGTGACAAGAAAATACTCATTTATCACAATATCACGCCGCCTCACTTCTTCCATACCTTCTCGGATTCCATTCATGAAAAGCTCGACCACGGGCGAAAACAACTGAAATACCTGCGCGCGTCGATTAATATACCTGTCTGCGACTCGGACTATAACGCGAGCGAGCTTCGCTCGATCGGCTATGAAAACGTGCGAATCCTTCCCATTGCGATCAATTTCGAGAAATATCGTGAACGGCCGCCTTGCCCGTTTGTCCTTTCTCGATTCGATCGCGAATTGACCAATGTCCTTTGCGTTGGTCGTGTAGCTCCCAACAAGAAAATCGAAGACGCATTGAAAGTCTTTGCCTGCTATCAGAGAATCAATCCCCACTCGAGGCTGATAGTTGTGGGCAAGGTCAACATGTTCGACCGCTACCACTCGTTCTTGTTCGATCTGGCCGACGAGCTCGGAGTTAAGAACTTACACCTCACAGGTCACGTTTCCTTCGAAAAACTCATAGCGTTCTATCATGTCGCCGACGTGCTTCTGCTTATGAGTGAACACGAGGGTTTTGGCGTGCCGCTGCTCGAAGCCATGTTTTATGAAATCCCCATCATGGCGTTCAAAAGCTCGGCGGTTCCCGAAACCCTTGGCAATGCGGGCATTTTGATCATCGAGAAAAGGTTCGACCGCATTGCGGAAATGCTGAACATCGTCCTTTCTGACGAAGCCTTGCACCGGCGTATCATCCGCGTGCAAAAGGAAAGGCTGCAAGATTTTTCAGCCGAAAAAATAGAGCAAAGACTGAGACGGATAATCGAAGATTTCGAACGTTGCTGAAGAACTGGACGACCATCATGTCGCCGCTCCGGGAAAGCGCGCGTTTATTCGGGGACGCCATGCGGCATGATGTCCCCGAATAAGCTTCGGAGCCATTGCCTCGATCCCAAGTCAGGGGCGGGATTCCCGGCGAGGTCCGACAAAAAGAGGAAATCAAAGGGTGAAATTGTTCAAGAGGCAGGCCTTCGATCCCATTCTGCGCATTGTCCCCGACGAAGAGTTGCGAAAAGACCCCCGCCCCCCATTCAACAAGATTTGTGACATCAGCGATTGGCGAGAGGGACCATTCACTGAGTATTTGCGAAAGCTCAACTCAACCCCCATCATCCACCGAAAACAGTGGGAATACGCAAATTGCATCTGGGGCCTCGAAGAACTGGGCGCCGTCCGGGAGGACAGCGTTGCCCTCAGTGTCGCAGCCGGACACGAGGCGCCGCTTTTCTATTTTGCAAACAGGATTTCGAGAATGGTCGCAACGGATATGTACGGGGGCGGACCTGACGGCGACCCGGGCATGCTTGCCAATCCGGGAACATTCGCCCCATTCCCATATCGGGAAGACAGGCTCGATGTTATCCAAATGGATGGCGCCGAGTTGTCGTTTGCGTCCGAAAGCTTCGACTTCATTTTCTCGCTGTGCTCGATCGAGCATTTCAGCGGACATGAAAGAGCGGCTAGGTCGATGCGAGAGATGCATCGAGTCATAAAACCGGGCGGGATATGCTGCGTCTCGACCGAACTCATCCTGAACAATCGACCGCATCGCGAATATTTCACCTGGGCCGAACTTGAAGAGTACGTTTTGAAGGCCGCTCCTTTCAGTCTGACAGGCACAAACACCATAGATACTCGCGTCTCCGAATCGCTGCTGAGACACCCGATCAAGCTCGGCGAAGAAAGAGACTTGAAGGTAAGCCCGCACATAATACTCGAAGGCGGCAGGCGCATATTCACTTCCATAATACTGTTCCTGAAGAAATAATGGCGAGGGGTCCGGTCTTCAAAATTCACATTTGGGATGCTTATTTGCGCACAATCGTGCGCATAGAAAATAAACTGTGAATCGTGAAGACCCCTTTGGGTGGAAGGACACTGAATGCTACAGAATCTCAAGCGGAGAATCAGGAGAAAGACGCAGCGATTGTTCGGGAAACGGACCCTGTCTGCCAGGCTCGACGGCCTGGCGGACAGGCTTGATATATTGGCAACGCGTGTGACCTTGATGGAGTTGAGGGAAACCCCGCGATTCAAAGACGAATTGAGACTGTCGAGGCATGGAACGAAAATCTACAGCCGGTCTGACGAAGACGGCATCATTCAAGAGATTCTCGCCCGCATCGGCGTCGTCCACTCGACGTTTGTCGAGATAGGGGTCGGGAAAGGGTCAGAGAACAATACGGCCGCCCTTCTCATCCGCAAATGGAAGGGTGTCTGGTTGGAAGGCGGTCCAAGGTCTGCCGACCCCCGGTAACTCTTCTCCGAGGAAGCCGGCGTCTATTTCCTCTCTCTTCGTTACGGTCGCTTCGCAAGGCCGACAAGTACGGACAAGCCAACTGCGCCTCGGAGAGCCCGAATAAGGTTCTTCTCCCCTTCGCATATTGCATAAGTTACCGACGGCGAACATAATTACAGCAAGTGGCTCACCATAACGGTGTTGATGAAACACAGCGCAAGCATTCGTCGCTCGTGAGAAATAGCCTATGCGTCGCAGAGACAGGATTGCGGTTCTTTCGCTCGTCATTGCTTGCTATTCCTTGATGTTCTATACCATTCACAAAACAGGGCATTCCATATCCGGCGTACTACCTCAGCGGAATTACGATCTCATGCTGAACATGAGCCTTGACGGGCACGATGACGATATTAGTTTGAAGGTGGCGCTTCCACTCGATACGGACCGCCAAAGGATTCGTGAGGAGCTTATCGGCTCGCCGGAATTCGCGTTTCATATTCTTGGAGAACGCTTGAACCGGTGGGGTATTTGGGAAAAGCGCAATGCGAAAGGACATCATGTTCTTGTTTACAGGTGTACCGTCCGAACCGAAGCAAGAAAATATAAGTTGCCGGCGAAATTCGACGTGCTCGCCAAGTATCCGCAAACAGTCGAGCCGTATCTTCTCGCGTCGGAACACATCCAATCGGATTCGCCCGAGATCAGACAGCTCTTCGAACGTCTTGTGCCGCCACCGGATAGGGGAGACACCCTCGCGATAACGCGCACAGCGTTCAGCTACACTTCGGAGACTATCAAGGCCGTCGAGCTGAAAGGGACCACTGACGCTCTGACATGCTTTCGCCTGGGCGAGGCCTCGTGCGGAGGAAAGGCGCGGCTGTTCGTGGCCCTCTGCAGGACGGGCGGTCTGCCTGCGCGCCTTGTACAGGGTTTGATCCTGAAGGGCGGCACGTGGCGTTCAAGCCATATATGGGCAGAGGTCTGGATGGCGGGCCATTGGGCGCCGTTTTGCCCATTGAATGGATACTTCGCGGAGGTCCCCTCGAGCTACCTCATACTGTGCTACGGAGACGAACCGCTCATCACGCACACGAGGGACATTAACCTCCAATACTACTTCCACGGCAAAAAGACACTTGCCCCGCCGCCGGAGGCGATGCGGACACTTCGTCAGCAGCCGGGCGGCATGTTGAACCTGTGGGCAACCTTCGAGCGAGTAGGCATCCCTCTTAATCTCCTCAAGATAATCCTGATGATTCCGTTCGGGGCACTGGTAGTGGTCGTTGCCCGGGACATCGTCGGCATCCAGACTTTCGGCACATTCATGCCGGCCCTCATGGCGGTCGCATTCAGAGATACCGGACTTGCCTGGGGTCTGGCGCTGCTCGGAGCGATACTATTGTTTGGGACGGCCGCTCGCTTCGGTCTCCAACGATTCCGACTTCTGCATACCCCAAGGCTGGCAATAATCCTGACGACCACAGTGGCCTTCATGATGACGATTACAACCATTGGGGTTGCGACGGGGCAAGTCCTGGCGACTCGCGTGAGCCTCTTTCCCCTCGCTATCCTGACGCTCACGGTGGAGCGGTTTGCCATTATTTGCGAAGAGGAAGGACTGCCAAAGGCTCTCAAAATCGCCACTGCCACCGGCATTGTGGCGGTGGCCGCCTATCTTCCCATGCAATGGGAGACCCTCCAGGTGATCGTGGTCACCTTTCCGGAAACCTTGCTCCTTGTTATTGCCGTGTTCTTCATCGTCGGGCGATGGACCGGAATGCGTTTGACGGAATACATTCGCTTTCGCGAGTTCATTGCCGGAAAATAGCAAAGCTCCGCTTGCCCTTCGACAGAGGTGAGTTGGAAAACCTGTCTGCATGCCCGGCAAGTTGTTCGAAAGGCTTCGCATCGGCGCACGGAAGCGCGCCCCTGCGAACAATCTGGGAAAAGTTCCTCCTGGCAGGTTGTCGGTCTGAGAGAAGACGGCGTGCGTTATGCTTGAATTCTTTTCCAAAATTATGAACCTCCGGAATGATGTCCTTGGCATCAACGGCCGCAACATCGAGCTCATTTACGAGTTGAATCCACGGAGGAATTTCCCCCGGGTTGACGATAAGCTTGTTACGAAGGAATTATTGGCGAAGATTGAGGCGCCCACACCTGCAACACTGGCGATCTTTCACGGCCACGCTGATCTTGAGAAGCTGGAGGATCACGTCGCCGGGCTGCATGGGTTCGCCCTCAAACCCGCACAGGGTTCGGGAGGCCGCGGCATAATGATAGTGAAACGAGACGCACAGGGGAAACTCATCCGACCCGGAGAGCCCGGTCAGCCGGCCGTCGGAATGGAAGACCTTAGAAATCATATTGCAGAAATACTGTCGGGAGTCTACTCTCTGGAAAAACCGACCGACAGAGCTTTCATCGAAGAGCTGCTCGAGCCGGAGGACATGCTCGGGGGTGTCTCGATCGGAGGTCTCCCCGACATCCGCATAGCCGTTCATAATGGCCGTCCGATCATGGCTATGACCCGCATACCGACTCGCCAGTCGCGTGGTCGAGCAAACCTTCACCAAGGCGCCCTCGGCCTCGGAATTGACATGGAGACCGGCCAAACCACGTATGCCGTGCTCGGCAATCGAAATGTAACCGTCCATCCGGACACAAACCGACCACTTTCCACCCTCCAAATACCTCAGTGGGACACGATCCTCAATATTTCCCTGCAAGCCGCCGGCTGCGCAGGACTGGGGTACGTGGGTGTTGACATCGCAGTGGACAAACAACGTGGACCACTCGTACTCGAGCTTAACGCGAGGCCCGGCCTCAACATCCAGTTGGCAAACAGGCGTGGTCTTCGCCAGAGTCTTCGCGACCGGGAGACTTGACAATCTTCGGAACTTGCGAAGACAACCGCTCAGCGCTGCACGGGGCTAGGAGCGTCCGACCACGCCTATAGCGCCGTTAATTGTGAAGGAAATACATGAATTCAGATTTCGACTTTCGCGTTCCCATGAACAATGCTCTTTCTTTCAGCTATAAACCATAAACCACGAACTATGAACCATGAACCCGCTCTCTTAGGAGAACAATGACAAAGAAATGGGGAGACCGGCTGTTTGTTCCCGGTCTGATTATTTTTGTCACTGCGGCCTCCTTGATCGCCTGGCAAATGGGAGACAAATCCCAGGCGCGTGAACCCGTCATTATCGTGGAACCGTTGTCCGCCGCACAGTCCGAGGCTCTGCCCGACGCTCCAAATGAGGCAGGAGAAAACTTTCTGCCACAAGAGTTGATGCTGAATGAGGCCGTGATCGAAACCGGAAATCCGGTGCTCGCAGAAGCGCTCCAACTCAGGCGCGCCGGCAGATTGAAGGAAGCATTGACCGTTTTGCGGAGCGCGCTCGCTCGCGCTCCGGGTGACGCCGAGATCATGGCCGAACTGGGGTCCGCGCTGATCACCGCGAACCAATTGCAGGAAGCCGGGCAAACTCTTTCCCGTGCGTTGGAACTAAACCCTTCCGACGCGCGCTCACACTATAATCTCGGAGTCGCCCGGTCTCTTTCCGGAGACCCGGCGCGAGCCATAGAATCATATAAGCAGGCTCTCAAAATACGGCCCACCTATGGCCGGGCCGAGTACAATCTCGGAGTCATCCATCTGCAGGCGGGAAACCTGGGAGAAGCGGAGAAACATTTCCGGCATGCGACGGGAATGGACGGGTCCGCGTCGTCTGCAAAGGCATGGTTTCAACTCGCTCATGTCCTGTCGCGACGCAACCACCTGAATGAAGCAATCGCCGCCTACCGCCAGGCAATCATCCTTAAGCCCGACTACGCCGAGGCTAGAAACAACCTGGGTCTAGCGCTCGAAAGCAGTGGCGACACAAAGGGCGCTCTCGCGGAACTTGAAAAGGTGGCCCGGCTGGCCCCGAACATGGCCAGTGCGCATTTCAATCTCGGCAGGCTTTACTTGAAGAAAGGCAGACTTCAGGACGCCGTCGCTTGCTTCGATCGGGCGACCAGGGCCGATCCTAAACTCTCGAAGGCTTTCTTCAACCTCGCTGAAACGTTGGAGAAGAAAGGTGACTTGCAAGGCGCCGCTTCGGCCTACGAGAAAGTCGCGGCGCTCGAGCCCGCAAACAGGCGGGCGCTCATGCGCCTGGGACAAATATATTTTGAGAACAAAAAACCCGAAAAAGCGGAGAAGTTCTTCACTCGAGTTGTGGAAGTAGACCCCAAGTATGCCCGGGCGTGGAACAGCCTCGGCATCCTGTACGCCCGGCAAGCACGATATCAGGAAGCAATAAGGCAGTACGACGAAGCCGTTCGCCTCGACCCTGATTCACTCGCAGCCCGCCTCAACCGGGCGCTGGCCCTTGAGAATCTTGGCAAGGACGAGACTGCGGTGGAGGCCTATCGGGATATCGTGGACAGGGACCCATTGCATCTTGAAAGTCGACGCCGCCTGGCTGAACTCTACGCAAGACTCGGCAAACGGTCCGAAGCGTTTGCCGAAGTGGAGAGAATCGAGAGTCTCAGTCCGCAAGACCCGAAAAACCTTTTCGCCGCCGCGTACGTCTATTCCAAAATCGGCCGGCCTGCCGAGGCTGTTCCGAGGTTGCAAAAGCTGCTTCGAGCGGAACCCCATAACTTAACCGCCCGCTACAATCTTGCGGTTGCTCTTGGGGAACTGGAGAGACTTGATGAAGCGATAGTCGCGTATGAGAAGGTGCTCGAAGAAGACCCGAAACACTGGAAGACCCATATCAACATGGGTGTTGCATATTTCAAGACAGGGAAAGAAGCGCAGGCTCGTAGGCACATCGATGAGGCATTGAAGATACACCCCGATAGCCAAAGAGCAAGAAAAATCTTGAGAGAACTGGACAAAGGAGGTAAGCAATGAACACCGTGCACATGCCTGAAATAGGCTTCAGAGCAAGGTATCATCGTCACGAACCACCGTCATTCATACAGCGAACCGTATATCGTTGTGCATGTTCCATCCGGGCTGTGCGCTGCTCCGACACCTCGAGAATCACGGACTTTCACTCCTTCATAAGAGTCAGATACAGGTTTCGCGCGAATGACGCTATGTTTGGAGCGCTCTTCTTGTGCGTGTGTGCGTTGTGGCTCGGCTTTGCATTCGCGCCAAAGTCCGGCTGGGCGCAAGAAGATGAAAACGTGACCCTTCGTGAGAATGTGCCGTCTGTCCCCGAGGAGATAACCCGGACGAAGTTGCGTGACGCCAGAGAAGACGGGTTCTCGTACTTGACGGAAGCATGGACGTTCTTCGGAGTAGACACCAATGTCTTCCGTAGCCCGCACGGACTCGAGGAAAGCGCCGCCTATGTCAATACGGGCGCGCAGGTGATCACGAACTCGCGCTTCAAGGACGACAGCAGCCTGACAGGTCGATTAAGAGTGGACACCACCCGGTACGACGGACATGACAGCGCGAATGTGGGCCGTTTCAGACTGGGTGGCTCGTATTCAAGACCCTTGACCGAGAATACCGCCCTCGACATCGACCTTCGCGTCCGGTATAGAAGCAACGACGCCACTGATATCTTCGGAGAGAGTTTCGAGCGCAATTTCGCATACTGGGCGTATGACGCAGGAGCTACATATCTGTGGGATGTCACGAGCAAAAGCCTGGTGGGAATTGGCGGCGAGTTCACCTTCAAGGACTATGTTGAAACACCCGGACTTAATTCTCTCGATTGGACGCAGCCGGGAGTCAACGCATACTATCGATATCGCTTCGGCAAAAGGCACTACCTCAGACTTGCGTATTGGTTCGAAATACAAGAATTCAAGGAAGAGCCGGCAAGTCTGGCGGACGGAACCGAACTGCCGACAAATCCCGACGAAAAACACCGACGGCATGAAGTAAGCGCTCGTTACTCGGTGCCCCTGGGCAATAAGTGGACCGCTCACATCGAGTATGACTTTGAAAGAAAAAAGGACTTGTTCGAGGATTTCGAAAGCTTCGACCAGCATTCAATTTCGGGAAGCGTCGTCTTTGCCGCAACAGAAAACACACGGCTTGAGTTCGACTCCGAATATACTATCAAGGATTTCGACAAGAGACTTGCTGACGGAGACGACCGTCTCAATTACGACAAACTGGTTCTCGCCCTGACAGTCGAGCATGCATTGCGCGATTACCTGTCGCTGTACGGCACAGCCGGGTACTACTTCCGCAATAGCAACAAGAGCGAAGGCACTACATTTAGGGACTTCGAAGGAGCAATTTTTTCGGTCGGCGCAAGCTTGTTCTTCTGAAATTTGTAATGCAGCGAAACCATGTGCTATATTGGAAAACATGGCGTATCAAGGACTAAGTGATTTCATTTCCGCTCTCGATCGTGCGGGCGAGCTTAAGCGGATTCGCGTCCCGGTGTCAGCCGAACTCGAGATAACCCAAATAGCGGACAAAGTGTCGAAAGCCAACGGACCTGCGCTCCTGTTCGAGAACGTGGCCGGTCATTCCACCCCGCTCCTCATCAATGCCTTCGGCTCCACTAAACGGATGGCGATGGCGCTCGGCGTCGAAGACGTCAACGAGATTGGCCGCGAAATCGAAGAAATCCTGCGTCTGCCGCTGCCTGTGGGTATTGTTGAAAAACTGAAAATGATCCCGATGCTGGCGCGGTTCGCAAAGTTTCCGCCGAAGTCGGTCTCTGCCGGCCCATGCCAGGAAGTGGTCACGGAACAGCCGTCTCTCTCCTCCTTCCCCATACTGAAATGCTGGCCGCAGGACGGCGGAAAATTCATCACGCTGCCGATGGTGTTTACAAAGAGTCTGCTGAACGGGCGCCGCAACTGCGGCATGTACCGTATGCACGTCTATGATGAGAAAACCACCGGCATGCACTGGCACGTACACCACGACGGGGCCCGGCATTTCCGCGAACACAAAAACGCCGGCAAACGGATGCAGGTTGCCGTTGCCCTCGGCAGCGACCCGGCCGTCACTTATGCGGCCACCGCTCCGATGCCGCCGGACATAGACGAGATGCTGTTCGCGGGATTCCTGCGCAAGAGACCCGTCGAGATGGTCAAATGCAAGTCTGTCGACATCGAGGTCCCGGCGGACTCGGAGATAGTGCTCGAGGGCTACGTGGGCCCGTCGGAAGAGCGGACGGAAGGACCGTTCGGCGACCACACGGGTTACTATTCGCTTGCGGACAAGTACCCCGTCTTCCATATCCAATGCATCACGCATCGCAAGAATCCCATTTATCCGACCACTATCGTCGGCAAACCTCCAATGGAGGACTGCTACATGGGAAAAGCGACCGAGCGCATTTTCCTTCCGCTCGTTAAGACTCAGATTCCCGAACTGGTCGATATGAATCTACCTCTCTTCGGAGTGTTCCACAATTACGCTTTCATCTCGATTGACAAACGCTATCCCTATCAGGCGAAGAAGGTGATGCACTGCGTTTGGGGCCTCGGGCAAATGATGTTCACGAAGATAATCGTTGTCGTCGACAAGGATGTCAACGTCCAGAACGTAGAAGAAGTCCTCTGGCGGGTCGGCAACAACGTGGACGCCCGACGCGATATCACCATCGTTGACGGCCCCGTCGACGTTCTCGACCATGCGGCCCCTCTTCCGCGCGCCGGCTCGAAAATGGGTATTGACGCCACAAAGAAATGGCCCGAGGAAGGCCACACGCGCGAATGGCCGGACGAAATCAAGATGACGCCGGAAATCATACAGATGGTCGAGCGGCGCTGGCGTGAGTACGGATTCGAGAGATGAAAGACGGCCGACAAATCCGCTCGATGTTCGCTTCAATTTCACGCCGGTACGACTTGCTGAATCATCTGCTGAGCCTCAATACCGACAAACGCTGGCGAAAGAAGACCGTCGAAGCGAGCGGCCTTAGAGGTGGTGAGAGGGTCCTCGACGTCTGCACGGGAACCGCCGACCTCGCTCTTGCCTATGCCAACGCCATTGGCCCGGCCGGAACAGTTGTCGGGACCGACTTCTGTCCCGAAATGCTGCACATAGGGAAACGGAAAGCTGCGTCAGAAAAGCTTCCCTGTAAAGCATCCCTCATGGTCGCCGACACTCTCTCGCTTCCATTGGCGGACGGGCTCTTCGACGTTGTCTCGGTCGCATTCGGGATAAGGAACGTCGCCGATTTGAAAGGCGGAATCGGCGAAATGGCGCGGGTTGCGAAGCGAGGCGGCCGCGTCGTGATCCTAGAGTTCAGCCTGCCTGATAACGGACTGCTCGGCGGAATGTATATGCTATATTTCACGCGCGTGCTGCCGATGATCGGGCGCATCGTTTCGCGCGCTCGCAACGGCGCGTACTCGTACCTGCCCGATTCCGTCTTGAAGTTTCCCTCGAAAGAAGAGATGTGCGCAGTGATGCGTGAATGCGGGCTGACGGAAGTTACGACGACAACGCTCAGCTTCGGGATTGCAACGCTTTACGTTGGGAGAAAAATGTGAGGCCGACATGCAAATAATAGTCGCCATTACCGGCGCAAGCGGCGCGCCGTATGCCATAAGGTTGATCCAGGCGCTGGTTGAAGAAAAGCTCGAAGTGCACGTCACCATCTCCGCTGCGGGCGCGCGCCTGTTGAAACACGAAATGGGCATTGCCGTCGATCTCCGGAATTTCTCCGTGAAGTCTCTCCTCGGTAAAACCACGACCCGCGTCGTCTACTACCATCACGACTATATCTCGGCGCCGATCGCAAGCGGCACGTTTCCGATTGACGCAATGGTGGTGGTTCCCTGCAGCATGTCGACGCTCGCGGGAATCGCGGCGGGGCTGGGAAACAATTTGATTCTGCGCGCCGCCGACGTGACACTCAAGGAAAGACGCCCTCTGATACTGGTTCCGCGCGAGACGCCTCTCGGCTTGATCGCAATCGAGAACATGGCAAGCGTGACGCGCGCCGGCGCATGCGTCCTGCCGGCAATGCCGGCGCTCTACAATCGGCCCAAAACGGTGCAAGAGATGGTTGATTTTGTCGTCGGAAAAATCCTGGACCAGTTGCATATCCGCCATGAACTTTTCCGGCGGTGGGGTGAATAGGAGATGTTCCCCCCTTTGCAAAGGGGGGTTAGGGGGGATTTACCCCTTTGGCCGCACAACTCAATCTTATCTGCGCAACTCAGTTTTCCGGAACGCGCCAACGACATCATACATGAAACAACTCTTTGCGAAAATCGCCACTATCCTAGAGATGATAAAATTCTCACATACGCTGTTTGCGCTGCCGTTCGCGATCATGAGCGCATTCCTCGCCGCCGGAGGATTGCCCTCGGGCCGCCAATTGCTTTGGATACTCGTGTGCATGGTCGGCGCCCGCAGCGCTGCGATGTCGTTTAACCGGATAGCCGATGCCCGCTACGACGCTCTCAATCCGCGAACCTCTCAGCGGGCCATCCCGACCGGCAAGCTGACGGTCGCGGAGACGGCGGCATTCATGCTCGTCATGATGGCGCTGTTCGTGTTTTCGGCCTCCCGACTTAATCGACTCTCGTTTGCGCTTTCACCGGTGGCCCTCGCGATTATCCTCGGCTACTCATACACAAAGCGGTTCACATATTATTCGCACTTCGTGCTCGGCCTCGCGCTCGCCATCGCGCCGGTCGGCGCATGGATAGCGGTAACAGGAAGTCTCAGTCTTGTGCCGCTGCTTCTCGGGTTGGCCGTGTTGCTCTGGACCTCGGGCTTCGACATAATCTACGCCTGCCAGGACTTCGAGTTCGACAAACGGGTCGGCCTCCATTCGCTGCCCGGACGGCTCGGCATAACCCGGGCGCTCGTGCTTTCGGCCATTCTCCACGCAGCTATGGTTATCGTTCTGATGGCAATATTCGTAGTCGCCCACATGGGCAACGCATTCCTGGCCGGCGCCTTCCTTGTCAGCATTCTTCTGGTATACGAACACGCGATAGTCAAACCGGGCGACCTTTCCCGCGTCAACGCCGCCTTCTTCAACGTGAACGGCGCTGTCAGCCTGCTCCTTATGGCTCTCACTATTGCCGATATAGCAATGCGCTAAGCGCGAACTTTCAGCTTCGGCTTTCGCACAGTCGGAGCGAAACGGGAATATTACTAGAGGATCATTGTCAATGCTGGAAGCAATCAAAACGCAAGTCAGAAAGATTCTGGACCTCTATCCCGGCTGGATTTGCAGAAAGGAATTCGAAAGACAAACCTTCAACCGTTTCAATGAGAGACCGGCCGAGTTCAGCTTCGTTTTCGCAAAACTTGCGCAAATCTATCCGCGAAGAATCCTCGATGTCGGAACGGGCGCAAGCGCGCTCCCCCAAATGATGCGTAATTGCGGGTTTCTTGTGACCGCAACTGATAATGTCAAAGACTATTGGCCGGAAGGAATGCGCAATCGGCACTTTCACGTCATTGATGATGACATCACCAACACCCGCCTCAACGAAACGTTCGACCTTATAACATCCATCAGCGTCCTTGAGCACATAGTGGAATCTGAAAACGCTGTCCGCAACATGCTCAAGCTCCTGAACCCGAATGGCTACCTGATACTGACATTCCCGTATACGGAAAAGAGCTACGTAAGAAACGTTTACGAGCTACCGGCCTCAAGATACGGTCGGAATGCGCCATACATTTGTCAATCATACTCGCGGCGCGAACTGGACAAATGGCTTCAAAGCAAAGCAGTGATCCTCGAACAAGAATACTGGCAGTTTTGGGATGGAGACTATTGGACCACTGGCAACCAGATGATACCTCCCGTTAAGGTCAGCGCCGGAGATAAGCACCAACTCACGTGCATTCTCGCCCAAAAAGTCACATAGTCGCGCACTCCTGTCCAAGATAACCAACAGTAATGTCACGAATCTTGTGAATCCGGTGTCTTTCGGGATATCTCGTAAGACCAGACCTTCCAGTCCACGACCTTCGACCTTCGGCTGCTGACCGAACAGTAACAGCGTTGATTGCGGCTTCGCTTCCTGCGTCCTCCTTACTCACATTCTTGAATGACGGATTTCAAAAGTGAAATCGTTTCTCGGTAGCATGGAATATGTCACCTCATGCTTGAAACCTTCGTAAGTAGCAGAACAGCACTGAGTTATGCATCAAACGCACAAGCGCTGCAAGCCACCATAAAGTCTAGGCACGGAAAATGCCTAAATAGTTAAAGGAATAATGTCTAATGACTAAGTAATCAGTTTCCTGATTCCTATGACGCATTTTGTAGGAGCGGTCCGCGACGTATCTTGTAGGAGCGACCCGCCGCGTTGCCCTTACGGAGGTTGGGCGGATACGTCATCGTATCTGGGAGAATGTGTACTAAGGAGGAAAACCTTCTTCCACAATCGTAGGGTTGCATTGCGTTTTCTGGTAGGGAAGCTGATGACATGATGCCACAGTCCGCGCAAAAGGCAACTCGGTCGCTGGGCGTTTGTTGCCTGGCAACGCTGCTCCTCTCTTCTGTCTGTTTCCCGGCCTATGCCGCGAAGAATCGGGATTTCATAGTTGTCATGGACATAAGCACAAGCATGGCCGATATCTTCGACAAGGCGAAAGCGGAAGCCAAGCAGTTTGTCTCCTCGGCGCAGTTGGAAGACAGGGTCATAGTCATAACATTCGGAAAGTCGTCACGCCTTCTTGATCGCACTCGTGTGAAGTCCACCTTCGATATCGCCAGAATCCTGTCCGAAATAGACGAGCTTCAGCCCACCGAATTGAGTTCAAACCTGACATCCGGCATGGAGCAAGGTCTGGCCGAAATGGAAAGATCATACGGAACAGACCCGGGCACGGAGCGAATCATGATGTGGCTGAGCGACGAGAAGAGTAATCCGCCGAAAGACATTCCGAATCTTATTACGTTTGAGACATTGAAGCAGCGCGAGAAGGCCCGGGTGCCTGACCATGCATGGTTCGCGTTCCATGCCCCGATCCAGCCGAAGTCCGAATCGGACGTAAAATGGTTCGTGGACTGGGCCTCCCGGCGGAAGATGCAACTAAAAGCGACCCTCACAACAAGCGACCTCGGTACGCTCTCTCCGAAGGAAACAGAGAATGAGTTTAACGTTAGATTCGAGCCCGACACGATGGCGGTCTGGGGCACGTCTTTCTCCGTCGTCGCCGAGATGCGCGACAAGAATAGAGGAGCGTATTCGGCAAATGTTCCGGTCTCGCCCTCGACAATCATATGCAACGGCAGACCATGGGATCAGCGGTTTCGAATCACGTTTCCCGAACGATCCGGCGAGTATGTGTGCGCCATAAGTTTTGTCCTGCCTTCCGACAAGAGTCTCGAAATCTCACCGTCACAGGTATCGCTCAAGGGGTCGGTCCAGCAGGAACTGACACCCGAGGAACAAGAGGCCGAGGACGCAGCCATTGCCGAGGCGGCCCTCAGAAATAACCCCTCGGCGCAATTGGAAGACCTGGTTCATTCGAGGTTGCCGCTGGAAACTGCGCTCGGCTCTTTTCGCAGACAGATAGTCAGAGACGCAAAGGGCCAGATCAAGTCCGGTCCTCCTCTCAGTGTCGTATTCGGTCCGATAGTGGAAGGCGGCCGATACCAGCAGAGCATCTCGCTTACACTATCAGAAGACATCCCGATTGATTCGATAGGCCTGAAAACCAATCTCGAGCTTCCGGAAGGAATCGAACTAAAATCGAAATACACAATGAAGGAAGGGCAGTTGGTCGCCGACATCTCCTTGCTGGCATGGAGACTACCCCCTTGGGCCGAAGATTGGGAAGCGAAAGGGGCAATATCGTTCTTCTCAAGCGTCGAGGGCGCTGAAATCCGCCCGGCCGCTGTTCCCGCCCGGATTTATACCAGGAGCGAAACGTCACTGTGGGGAGAAGACGGATTCTCTCTTTCTGCCACCAGCGGGATTATAGGCAGACTCTTTGCATTCGTGCGGCGTCACGTTGTGAAAACGTCCGAGTTCCTCATCGTAATAATGCTCCTTCGGCTCGCATATCGCCTCGCAAGACGACACCTCTTCCGTCCTACCGAGCTTGTCGGAACTCTCGAACCCATCAAAGACCCAACCGGCGGGAAAATACGATACTACAACCTGAGCCGCATGGGCAAACAAAAGATAGCGAATGCAATAACCATCGGGAAGAGCAAAAAAGCCGATATCGTGCTGAACCGCCCGACTATCTCCGAAATGCACGCGGAGATAACCGCCGCCCGGACCGATGCCGGCGCCATAGTATTCATAAAACCACTCAACAAAAACCATGTGAGAATCAACGACGTTGCCTACACCTGCCAGAAGGAAATCAACGACAAGGACGTCGTCACCATCGGTGACTGCGTGTTTCGTTACGTCCGGCCCGAGATATACAGGGAAACCATACTCAACTTTGTCAATGGCAAATCGGCGCGAGGCTCTCTCCTTTCATGGAGCGCCGACACTTCCTCTTTCGAATTCGTGCCCAGGGGCGCGCCTTCATTCGATTCAAAAGTTGTCGTGAACTTCTCCACCCTTAAAGCGATGTCATTTGTGCGCAAGGAAAGACCGTCTTCATTCGAGCGCCTCAGAGGCTTGTTCACGAACGGCGCCGGCCGGCCTGTCGAGATTCTCTTCAAAGATGGGCAGGTGCTCGAGGGCTCCATGGTAAGCGAGAATGGAGAAACGAGCAAGCGGTTCTACGTCGTTCCGAAAAACAGCGGAGAAACCGCGCTCATGCTTGTCGAACGCGCCGCCGTACAGGCGATCTCCATGCAGGAGCCCATAAAAAAACGCCTTTTCAGAGTCGGTCGCATGTTCGGAGCTTCCAACGGCCAGGCATGAACCTGGCATCCCTGAATCCGCACAATCTGCGAAATCCACGGATTCCCCTGACTTTTTATCTCATCGCTTGACTCTTCATCATTTTTCGCATATGCTGCGGGTGGGACATTTTTGCCCGGAGTGTTCAAAAAAAGGCTCATCCGCTGAAGCAGCCAATCTGGAGTCTGTGAACGTAACCCGCTGCCAATACAAGACTTAAAACTAATAGATTCATAAGATAAGACCCTCGATTCATTCGGCACAGAATATGCCAACATACCAATGAATACGCCATTGAATTCATTCTGGCGCGCCGTCACAATTATTTTTGTGGGTATGGGCGCATGGGTCTTCTTGGCCTGGCTTTCTCAAAGTTGCCGATGGCGGGCCAGTCTCTCTAAGCGCATATTTACGTATCAGTGCCTTTTCTATTTGGAGTGTTGTCGATGAGAGCGGAAGTATTTCCTGGAATGACTGGAAGGCGCTTTCACATCGCTCTCTTCGCCTTCCTGGTGATATTCCTGATCTCTTCCTCGTGTCCAAAAGCCTATGCCGCGAAAAACCGCGACCTGATCGTGGTCATAGACGTGAGCACAAGCATGAGAGACATCTTCGACGACACGAAGAAGGAAGCCAAACAATTGATCTCGTCGGCGCAATGGGGCGACAGAGTCACGCTGATAACATTCGGGCGCTCTTCCCGCCTGCTTGAGCGCGCGCGTGTGAAATCCTCGTATGATACGGCAAGGATATTGTCGACGATAGACAATCTCGAGGCCACGGAGTTCGACACGAACCTCTCATCGGCTATGGAACGCGGACTGGAAGAAATGCGCCAGTATTATCAAGAAGCTCCGGACGCAGAGCGCGTGATGATGTGGCTCAGCGATGACAAAAGCAATCCGCCCAAGGATGTTCCGAATCTCATCACCTTCGAGGTATTGAAACAACGAGAGAACGGGCAGTTGCCGGATAACGGCTGGTTCGAGTTCAAGGCTCCTATAAAATCCGAGGTCGAATCGGATGTCAAATGGTTCATCGATTGGGCCAGTCGCCGCCAAAAAATGCAATTGAAAGTGGCGGCCCCCATAAGCGACGCAGGAACTGTCTTCACATCGAATCCGGAGGCGGAGCTATATGTCCAATTCGATCCGGAATCAAAGGCCGTGTGGGGCACGTCGTTTTCCGTCGTGGCAGAATTGATCGATCAGAATGACAAGTCTCGTTCCGTGAAGATTCCGGTCAACCCTGCCGTGGTCATCTGTTCCGGAACAGTGTGGACCCAGAAGATTCTCGTCAAGTTGCCCGACAAACCCGGCAATTACGATGTGAGGTTGAGCTTCCTCTTGCCTTCGGACAAGCTGCTTGAAATCACGCCGCCGCAAGCGCTGTTCAAAGCCAGAGTCGAGCGCGAGACGGAGATTGCCGACGCGCAGGGCGCCTCTGCCGACGATGTCATTTCCGCTGCCTACCGGGAAGGCGCGCATAAGAACTCGGGAAGAGAGTCGTCGTTTGAGCGAAAAATGCGGACTCAATTGATTAGGGATTTGGAACAACAAAGACGCGAACAACCGTCGGCAAGAGAGAACGTCGAGTTTGGCCCGATATACGGCGGCTCTGAGTATCAACGAAGCATACCTTTGTCCATGAGCAGAGGTATCCCTCTCGATACGATCCACATGAGAACCAACTTCCAACTTCCGGGCAGCCTCAAGCTCACACCCAGCTTCCGAATTTCAGAAGGAAAACTGTTCGTCGACCTGTCCTTGAACGCAAAGGAGTTCGTCACCACCACCGACGGATGGGAAGTGCGCGGAAGTCTGTCCTTCTTCTCTTCTGAAGAAGACGTTAACATCACCCCGACGGATATTCCCGCAAGATTCTACAGCAAGAGCGTTCAGTGGCGATGGGGTAAGCAGGAACTCGTTGTGGCCGCCGAAGGCAAACAGGGAGACGACATAGTCCCCGGAGTCGTGGCATTCGTGAAATCAATTGCCCCAAGAGCAGGAAAAGCGCTGGCCGTTATTCTCGTCCTTTGTCTTGTCTACTATCTCACGATAAGATACTGGTTCGCTTCGACACATCTCGTAGGAACGCTCGAAATCGTCAAGAATCCTATGGGCCGCAAGCGAAGATACTTCAACTTGTATCGTCTCGGCAAGCGCAAGAAGGCAAATTCGCTTACGATCGGAAGCAGCAGCAAGGCCGATATCGCGCTGCCCCATGCCTCAGTGGCCGACATACATGCGACAATAACGACGGCAAGCACCGACGCGGGTATCATCGTCTTTGTTCGCCCCTGCAACGGCAGCCGCGTGCTGGTCAACAATGTTCCATACTCTCGTCAGAAAGAGATTGGCGACAAGGACACGCTCACCATCGGTGATTGCGTATTCGTTTATACTCGTCCGGAACTCTACCGCAAGACGGTCGTCTGTTTCGCCGACGGCAGAACGATCCGTGGCTCCCTCGTCTCGTGGGATATCGATGCGCCCAGCTTCGAATTCCTTCCGCACGGAGCGCCTTCGGTCGACGCCAAAATGGTCATTTCCTTTTCCGAACTCAAAACGGTCTCTTTCATTCGCAAAAACACTCGCTTCTCGCTCGACCGCTTCTTGAATGCCGGCAATGGAAAAGGCAGCCGCAATGTCGAGATCATTTTCAAAGACGGCGACCTGATCGAGGGCCGCATCGTTGGCGAATCCGGCGAGTGGGACAAACGCTTTTACCTTTCTCCAAAGGACAACGAAGAGGTCGGGCTGGTTCTCGTCGAGCGGGCGGCAGTTCAAAACATATTCACACAGGAGACGATCGAGGAGCCGTTTATCCATATCCGCCGTGCGCTGCGCATGCTAACCGGCCGCCCATAGCTCTCAATTAAGAGATGAAAGGCCCCTCCGCTATTGCCAGGTGACGAACAGCGCCGCAAAGTGATTAACGCCTGGTGCTTGTACGACTGGGCAAACTCCTCTTTTGCGACGATCATCTTGTCCGCAGTCTTTCCCATCTACTTTGTCAAGGTGGCCGGCGCCTCGCTGCCACGCAATCTTGCGACCGCCTATTGGGGATACACGGCCTCCGGCGCACTTCTGCTCGTGGCTCTCAGTGCTCCGGCGCTCGGAGCAATAGCCGATTACTCCGGGGCGAAGAAGAAGTTCCTGCTCGCGTTTGCGACCATCGGGATTGTGTTTACCTGCCTTCTGGCGCTGGCAGGCAAAGGCGACTGGCCGGCGGCCTCACTGTTCTTCACATTCGGATACATCGGGTTCTCGGGAAGCATCATCTTCTATGAATCGCTTCTGCCGCATATCTGCGGACCGGAGGATATCGACCGCGTTTCGTCAAAAGGTTTCTCCATCGGATATCTTGGCGGCGGACTGCTTCTCGCGCTCAACCTCGCATGGATACTGAGGCCGCGGATGTTCGGCATGGCGAATGCCGAGGTCGCAACTCGATTCTCCTTCCTGAGCGCCGGCATCTGGTGGGCCGTTTTCTCGATCCCGCTCTTCCGAAATGCGCCGGAGCCGGAGGCCGCGCGTCAAAGAGGGCAGGTAAACCCGATTCGCGCGGGATTTAAAAGACTCTCGCGCACTTTCCGCAACATCCGCCAACATAGGGAACTCACCAAGTTCCTCCTCGCGTTCTGGCTTTACAGCGATGGGATTGGCACCGTCATCAAGATGGCGACCGTCTACGGCACGGAAATAGGCATCGGCCGAAACGCGCTTATCGGGGCCTTGCTGCTGGTGCAGTTCGTCGGCATCCCCTGCACAATGGCATTCGCGTGGCTCGCGAAACCGCTTGGGGTCAAACGCGCGATTTTCACCGCGCTCGGCATCTACTGCATCGTTTCTGTCGGCGGGTATTTCATGACAAGGGCGTGGCACTTCTGGCTGCTGGCAGTCATCGTGGCGACAGCCCAGGGAGGCGCGCAGGCGCTCAGCCGCTCACTCTTCGGACGAATGGTCCCAAAGGCAAAATCGGCGGAGTTCTTCGGGTTCTATAGCGTCAGCAGCAAATTCGCCGGCATCATCGGGCCTTTCTTGTTTGCCGTCATCGGCCAGATCACCGGCACGAGCAGACTCAGTATTGTGTCGCTGCTGGTTTTTTTCATAGGCGGCGCGTTTCTGCTGTCACGCGTAAATGTGGAGGCGGGTATGCGGGCCGCATCCGAAGATGTGCCCCTCTAAGCCGTCAGACGCCAGGAAAAACAGCTTCGCTTATGGGAATGTGTGGGGCACGCCAAGAAACGCCGCTATAGGCGCCAATTCATTCGCACTCATAATCAAAACAGGTCGGGCGCAGTCAAAATGCACAATTATCGGGCAGATTTTGCAAGGCTGACGTCCCCTTTACAACCAGCGCTGAAAAATGCCATAATTTTATAAGAAAAACCGGTCTGTGAATGCATCACAAGGCCGCGGAGGGAGTGATGGTAATGATTACGGAAACTCTCCAAAAACTATCGCCAAGGTCGGCATACTCCTATTTCGACCAAAGGCTCAAATACGAAATCGGACCAATGGAGTTGAAGCAGAGAATGGATGGGAAACAAAGTGACTTTCAGTTGATCGATGTCCGTTCCCGCGATTCGTATAAAGAGGGGCACATCCCCGGCGCAAAGTCGGTTCCCTATGAAGAGTTCAATACACTCACATGGGAGTTCTCGGAGGAGAGAGAGAACATTGTGTACTGCTATTCGCTTACGTGCCAACTCGCCATCAGCGCCGCAAAGTGGCTGGCGGAGAGAGGGTATCCGGTGAAAATGCTCGTTGGCGGGTATGACGAATGGAAGAAATGCGGGAACCCTGTGGATAAATAAGATTGAGGGATGGCCCCTGAAAACAAGCGTCATGCGCGCGCATGACGGAGTGTCGGCCCGACTCTTTTTTCGGGCCGATTGCTTGTGTGTCCCCACGTCTCCGGAGGCGCCGGACCCGGCCATGAGAGGATTCCCGAAAACCATTGCCGGAGCATATTTACATAAGGACAATATGTTTAGATGCAATGCTATCTTTTCTCCCAAAAGGGGAACCCCCTTGCAATAAGTTTACTGAAAATTCCTATCGCATTTTTTGCTTTCTTTTTGGCCCGGCCTATGGCATAATGCACTGTCATTGCGTTTGCCCTCACGGTCAATTTCAGGTGCGATTTGGCAGCCCTGTGCACGCCGATGGATCACATTTCCTGCGAATGCACAAAAAGGGCAGTGGAGAGATTGGCAAGATGGAGAGCAGCATACTCATAGTGGAAGACGACGCCGTGCAAAGACGGCAAATGGCGCGGGTGCTCAAGGCGGATGGCTACGGAGTTCGAGAAGCCTCAACAGGAACCGAGGCGGTTGCAAAACTTGCCGAGAACAACATAGCTATTGTCCTGACAGACCGGAAAATGCCGGGGATGGACGGCGTTTCTCTGCTCCTGCATATCAAAGCAAACTTCCCGAGTATCCCGGTCGCCATAATCACCGCCTACATGGAAGGTGTCGAAGAGTACCATCCGGACGCAGTTCTCGGTAAGCCATTCAGGTCGCAAGAGCTCATTGAGATGGTGCGGCATTTGCTGCGAAGAACAAACGACTGAGCGTACCCGCGCCGACGAAGTCGATAGTAGGGCTCTACTCCCAACGCAGAAAGAAAACAAAGGCAATCGAAGATTGCCCCTGCCATTTACACTCGGTCTTTACCCTATTTTACCGCAAGAATCGATGACACGATGCCCTGTCGCATCCCCGCCAATTCTCATCCTCAGGGCATTTCTTCTCTTATTTGAGACTCTCCGGTGATCTCCATTTCCATACAACATAAACTGTAGGGGCGCGGCGTGCCGCGCCCCTACAGCAATTGCCAAACAGATTCATCCGCCCAACCGAAGCCGGCCTGGGACCTTCGATTCTTGACCTTGGACTTTGGACTCCTTAGAGCATCTCCTTTTCCATCTGGGCAATAGAAGCATCCAGCGCGTCAACGATTATGTCGATTTCTTTCTTCGTCGTCGTGAGTATCGGCGCCACCGCGACGTTCTCCAGCATGGCCCGGGCATAGACACCCTTATCCCACGTCAGTTCTTCGATCCGGTGGGTGCTCTCCATCGGAAGCTCGCCGATAGGCTCCTTCGTGTCCTTATCTTTCACAATCTCGACGGCCGCCATCAAGCCAATCGAGCGGATGTCGCCGACGGACTTGTGGTCGTACAGCCCCTTAAGTCGGTCCTTGAGGTATGCGCCCATCTTGGCGGCGTTTTCCACAACCTTTTGATCCTCAATGATCTTCAGATTCGCCAGACCGGCCGCGCAACCCACGGGATGATTGTTATATGTGAACCCGTGCAGGAACGGCAAGAAGCTGGGCAAGTTAGTCTTAATTGTCTCGAAGACCTCGTTGCTCGCGATTGCGCCGCCAAGCGGGAAATAGCCGCTCGTGACGCCTTTCGCTATCGAAACAAGATCCGGCCGCACGTTCCAGTTCATGCAGCCAAACATCTTGCCCGTGCGCCCGAAGCCGGTGATTACCTCGTCCGCAATGAAGAGAACCTGATACTTGTCCAATATCTTGCGAACCATCGGCCAATACTCGGCGGGAGGCACAATCACTCCGCCCGTGCCGTGGACAGGCTCCGCGATGAAGGCGGCTACTGTCTCGGGGCCTTCTCTCAGGATCGCCTCCTCGAGTTGTTTGGCGCACCCGATTCCGCACTCGGGGTAGGTCAGGCCGAGTTCGCACCGATAACAATAAGGCGCCATGATGTGACTGAAGCCGGGCGGCAGCGGGTCGAAATTCGTCTTGAAAAACTCGATGCCCGTCGCACTCAACGAGCCGAAGGTGACGCCGTGATACGCAAGGTTCCGCGAGATGATTTTCTTTTTGGTGTCTATCCCCTTGCACGCCCAATACATGCGCGCAAGCTTTATGTTCGTGTCATTCGTCTCCGAGCCGCCGCAAGTGAACATGACGTGGCCCATGTTCCAGTCCTTCGGCATCAGACTGACCACCTTGGCTGCGAGCTCGATTGCCGGCGGTGAGGCAAAACCGAAAAAAGGTGAATAGTACTCCAGCTTCGCAAGCTGCTCCGTTATCGCATCGGCCACCGCCTTCTGCCCATGTCCTATGACCACGTTCCACAAGCTCGAAAACGCGTCGATATACTCGTTGCCGTCAATATCCTTGACGCGCGAGCCGTTCGCCTCAGTGATAATGCGCGCGCCATGTTGCTCATGCTCGGCAAGCTGAACGACAGGATGAAACATGTACTTCGCATCCAGTTTCTGGAGTTCTTCTTTCGATTTCATAATGCTCCTCCTTGATGATCCACCAACCTCATGTGCTTCCAAGAACCGCGATCCCCTTCAATCCTCCATATCATCCCCCCTCGCAGTCAATTTCTGCCTCATTTCCCATCAAATGCTTCCGCACGGTATCAGCCGCGAGTTTGTGAACCTTCTTCCGGTCCAATGCCTTGGGTTCAATCACCCACTGAAGCGCCATCCCCTCGATCAGCGCCACCATCAACGAGGCGCTTTCACCGGCGTCCTGCCGGATAAACTCGCCGCTTTCGATTCCCTCTTTGATCACGCCGGCCAGAATATCCCGGTATACGCGAAGCAACTTCCTGAGAGACGCGCTGACGGCTTTGCGCTCGAATGCCATCTGCACAAGATTGTAGAAAACCCGGTTCATCTCGCGGTTGAATATAGATTCGTCGACAAGAACCGCGATGACCATGTGGATTCTCTCCCACGCCGAATGGGCGCCGCGCGTTCGCTCCTGCAACATGCCGTCATATCGGGAAATGATGTAGTCCGCGAGCGCGGAAATTATCTCATCCTTGCTCTTGAAATAGTAGTGTATGACTCCGTAGTGCAGGCCGGCTCGTCTTGCGATATCCTTGACGGATATCTTCTCGTGGCCGTTGTCAACAAGACATTGGAACAGCGCTTCGACAATCTGTTCACGCCGTTGCGGAGCGACGATTTTTCTTGCCATGAGCATCCCGGGATTCGATCGGAGGGAATAGATTAAGTTAGTTGACTGACTTAATTATATCGGCCACCTGTCGCTTTGTCAAGAGGGAATGTCAAGAAATCCTGTAGGGGCGCGATTCATCGCGCCCGATGTATGTGGCTATTCTGCACCGTGTTCTTTGAAAGGCAGAGTTGACAGGTCGAGTCTGTGGAATGAATGAAACCGGCCCCGCAGCGACGACATTGCTTCAAGGGGCTCTTCAACAAGACTTCGGTCTTCTGCTCAAACAGGTTCTTCAGATTGAACGTCGGCTTGAGCTTTATCGCCTTGAACAGACATGCGCGCTCGCAACTTCCGCATGCCGTGCAGAGATGAGGATCGAAAACCATCTCGAACATGTCGTCATGCTGTGAAGTTCTGATCGCTTTTGTGGGACAAAGGAAACCGCAGAGGCGACACCCTGTGCATCGCGGCCCGACCGATACCTCGGCAGCAGGCAACTGTTCCCCTGAGACTTCACCATCTGATGAGCATTCCGCCCGAAATAACAAAGACAAAAGGTTCCGCCTTCTCCAGTTGACGGCTGCCGCTTTCTCTTCTCGCGCCTCGGCGGTAGACCTCACGGATGACAGCAATCCGCCCACGAAAGCGGCGCCATCGGATTTCAGCGCCCGAAAAAACCATCGTCTTTCAAAGCGAATTGAAAGGGCTTTTCTCTCCGCCGCGTCCTCTTCGTGCCCGTCCACGGCTTCGTCATCGGCGCATATTCTGTCCGGGTCGATCCTGAGCGCATGGGCGAGCAGCCTCGAGTTCGTGATTATCCTCGACTGATTTGACAGTGACCGCCCATTCTTGCACCGCGCACAGTTACCCCTGCTCAGCCGAAGGCTCTTCGCCCCGAAGACGAAGGGCCCGATGATAAGAGATTCGGTGAGTCTGCCGAGACATGTAAAGGATAAAGTCTGCCCGCAGGTTTGCCCCGCATCAACGCATGCGTACGCGATGGCCTGCATCCGCTGTTCCGCCAGATGTCTCAAGAGCGGCGCCAGTATTTGGATGTCATCGCCTTTCTTAGGGCGAAAAACTCCATTGGGACACGACGATGCGCACGTGCCGCAATCGGAGCATCCGCGACTGACTAGGGGTAAGCCGTTCTCGAACATGATCGAGCCGGACGGGCAGGACTGCATGCACAGATCGCACGTGGAAGCGGGATAGAGACTTCTGCTGCACAGGTTCTCCCGTACCGCTATGCTTTCCCACACATCGGACGAGAGAAGACCTCCGACTTGGCCCATAGTTCCTATCTCTCCCTCTAGAACGTATTGCCTATCCCTATCCCGCGAAAGCTTCCCGGTGAGGCGCAGTCGAACGTGTTCATCTCCGTCGCAATCAACTCTCGGGTCATGCAGGCGATTCCCTTGAAGAATCCGCTTGCCGCGTTCTCCATTATTCGCGCGGCCAAGTCGGGAACCCATACTGATAAGTGGTCTCTCACAAAGTCTTCCTGGAATCTGACATATTTCAGCGCCAGTTCAGGTTGGTCTGCGGCCCAGGCGCGCGCTTCTTGTTCACAGAGGAATTGCATCGCCTGCAATTCGAGTCCGATATGGTCCGGCAGACGATGCGAAGTCCGATCAATCTCCCCCCCGGCCTTCCTGATGGTCCGCTTGACTTCAAGCGCCGGTTGCCCCATCAAAAGGCCCCTTGATTTACGACCATCAATCTCTCTCCCGCCGCGATACGCTGATTCATAGGGCGTCACATATGCGCCAAACGGCGCTACCATAAGGGCCGTGTATTCGACCTGTAACATAGTGATGTCCCCGGAGTACTCCCGGCAGAACTCGCGCAGATGCGAAATACTTGCTTCACTGAATATTTCTGAAAGCACATCAATGGTATCATCGGCGACAAGCGTCTCAACTAATTCCTGCGTCGGTTTCTCCAGGAAAACGGAGGCTAGGAACTGATAGATATTCTTCCGGACCTCAGCCAGCTCTCCATGGAAATCGAGATACTCTCTGCTCATGACTTGACCCCTCCGCTGTCTAGACGAACCGAATCGAAGGATGCGTCAGGTTCGGGTCTGCGAAACGGGCAGGCGCTTTCCCGACGCCGTTCGCCGTGAAGTCCCTGGTGTATTTGATGGCTCTCCCAACACATGCATCCACGCACGCCGGATTCAGCGTTCCGTTTGCACTCACCCGGTGAACACAAAACGTGCACTTCTCGACTTTCCCCGTGCTTTCGTTATAACGCGGCGCGCCGTACGGGCACGCCCACACGCAATAGCGGCAGCCGACGCATCTGTCCTGGTCTATCAAAACAATCCCGTCGGAAGCGCGTTTTGTGATTGCGCCGACCGGACACGAAGCCATGCAGGCCGGCTCCGCGCAATGGTTGCACGCCATCGTGATGAACTCTTTCCTGGGATTCGGATAGGTTCCACTTTCTTCCGTAACGACCTCTCTGTAATTCGTGGTAAGCGGCGTATTGTTTTCGGCCTTGCAGGCAATCGCGCACGTCTTGCACCCCGTGCACCGCGCAAGGTCGATTTCCCATCCGTATTGAGCCATTTGATTCGCCCCTTTCACATCTTCCGTATGTTCACGCGCGAGCTATAGAAGTCTGCGCTTCCGCCCACTTTATCCTGAAGACACACATTCCCGAGTGATGGGTCCAATCGAAGGACCTGATTTCCCTGGAGGCCGGCGCCTCTGCCCGGGTCATAATCCTGAAGCATCCCATTTATCGTGTTTATCGGACTCGAGTTGAGCTGCCAATGGCCGTAGCTCTGTGAAATGGCCGCGACGCCGGGACGCATCCCTTGGGTGACTTTCGCTTTGCCGGTAATACCCCCGGGATTCGATACGGAAGTGACCCTGACCATGTCGCCGGTCTCTATGCCACGCGAGGCCGCGTCGGAGGCATTTATCTCGACAAAGTTTTCCGGCATCAGCGCCTGTACGAGCCACGGATTCACGATGGTCCTCGACTGGGTGTGATTCACAGGTTTGTAGGTGACGAGCGTGAATGGATAATCTCCGGCGTCGTCCTTAACCTCTCTTCCCATAGCATCCTTGATCGTCTCGTACTTTGGCAAACCGCCGAAGTACTTCCCCGTCATCGAGTCTTTTGTAAGCGCCAGGCTCTCGATGAAGAAGCGGACGATCCCCTCGTAGCGGTGTGCCAGATACTCGCCGTCATACGCGCCGGCGTCGTCTTCAAACACGCCACCCTTGGCGCGTATCTCATTGGCGGGAGTCCCGCTCTCAACGGAGAGATTATTCAACAACTTCCGATACCAGTCCCAGGCGTTGTCGAGTTTGTCTCCATCCTCGAATGCGCCGGAACCGACCCCCGGCAGCCGCAGCTTCTTTGCGACCGCGATGAAGAAATCCTCGAGCAGCATCGTATCACCCACTGCAGGAGTATAGTTCATCTGAGAATCGAATGAGCCGACCACCGGCTGCCTGAAAGGACTCAGCTTCGTTTGGATGGTTGGCGCGATATGAGGCGTCCCAAACCGCTCGAGGTAGCACGGATCAGGCAGTATATAGTCGGCCCAGCTAGACGTCTCATCCGGCTCGAGGGAGAACGCAATGTGATGCGGGATCAGCGTCTCATCCGCCAGTATCCCTTCAAAGACGCGGCGCACTGCCGGCGCGGTATAGACGATGTCGTTCCAATACGTGAACAGGACATCAACTCCATACGGATAACGCTGTGCGATGCTGGGCAGAACTTCCTGGAAATTACCGTTTTGCGCGTGTGGGAACCATGGTCGCTTCGCCGGATACCCGCCATCCCTCTTGAAGATATTCGGGGCATCGGTCTCGTAACTCGCCTTTACGCGGGTCACTTGAATGCCGGACGCCGCCGGCCCGCCGGGCACTTTGCTCAGGTCAACGGCGCCTCTCACTCCATTGCCGTCGAGCTCATGCCAGCGTCCTCCGCCCGTCGTGTTGCCGCCCCTCCAATTCAGGCTTCCCATGAGGGTGTTCAGCGCGAGGATACTCAGCATTGTGTATGTGCCGTTGGTGTGTTTTACAGGGCCTCGATAGGCATTGGCCACGGCCTTCTTGCCGTGACTGGAAAACTCGTTGGCAATACCTTCGATGGTGGCCAGGCCCACCCCGCAGATTTCCGCCCAGTTCTCCATGCTCTTCGAATTCGCCTGCTCTTTGAGTAGCGTAAATACTGTCTTGCACTTGCGACCGTTTACTTCGATCGAACCGCCGGGCGCCTCGAGCAATCCCCTCCGCGCAGGATTTGCGGAATTGTTTGGGGCGGGCAAAGCCGTCGGCGCTCCGGTCAACTCGTCGAGGATAACGTAATCCTGCGATGTGCCGCCGCTAATCCGCGCCTCGTCCGCCCTCAAGTAGGCCGCGGGTCTCCCGTCAACAATCTTGACGAGATGCGTTGCGTCGGTGAAACTGTACTCTTTCGGAGAACCTCTCAGAGCGGCGGATAGGTTTGCGTTAGTCAAGAAGCGTCGGTCGAACCGCTTGTTCTTGACAATGTGCTGAATCATCGCGAGCGCAAATGCAGCGTCGGTTCCCGGTTTGATCGGTACCCACTGATCAGCTTTCGCCGCCGTGTTTGAAAAGCGAGGGTCTACAACTACCATCTTGCCTCCGCGCTTCTTGAACTCCATTGTCTTGCGTGACAGCGGATTCATCGGGAATCCGGCCTCGAGCGGATTCGTCCCGATGTAGAGAATGTACCTGCAATTCACGACATCGGGCTTGAAGTGATTCTGTTTGCCGTCAGTTGTAAGACTGCCTGCCACATGGTGGCTGGTCTCGCAAATGCTCGTATGGTCGTGCCGGTAGTTAATGGTGCCAAGCTGATTCTTGAAGAATCGGTCGGTGAATTCTTTCTGTCCGTTCTCGAGGCGGCCCGGAGAGAACACGACCTTGTTTGCGATGGGTCCGAGCTCCGGCGCCGACGAGTCTATGAGTTTCTTTGTGTCGGCATACGGAGCAAGTATCGCTGCGATTTCGTTGATCGCTTGCTCCCACGTGATGCTCACCCATTGGCCCGAGCCACGGGGGCCTACCCTCTTTATCGGCCCGAGCAACCTATGAGGATTATAGAGTGTCTGAATGCCGCTCTGGCCTTTCACGCAGACTGTGCCCACTTTTCGTTTTGCATCCTCGACGGGAGTCGAATAGGACAGACGTTCCCCCGGCTCAAGACAATTTGGATGATACGGGTTCCCATCTATTTTCACAAGGACTTCGTCAACCACTTTCGCCCGGATTCCGCACGACCCGTGGCACATAAGGCAGACGCTGTATTTGATGTCAGCGTTCGGCTCGGATTCGAGTGGGTCCGGCTGAAACTGGCCCGTCGTCAGCGCATAGGCCGGATTCGGCCTGATGAGGCTGGACGCTGTGGCCACGGACGCCAACGCCCCGCTCACCTTGATGAAGCTTCTTCTGCTGATTTCGGGATTGAGCAAATTCCGATTCCCATGTTTTGTTGTTATCTCAGACATTGCAGTGTCTCCTTCCTTTGTCTTGTGATGCTGCCACCGACCGGCTGATCCACGCTGCGGCTAGGGAGCATACAGTTTTCGCCCCGGCCCCAGTGAGCTGTGACACGCCGCGCACAGATTCGGATTCACCTGTCGCCTGAGCGCTCCGGCCGAGTGCTCGCGCAGGTCCACCGTTGTGTGGCAGTGCAGGCATTTGTCATTGTCGGTTGCAGCGGGAATTTGCGGCAGCATCGCCTGGTGCGCCCCCGGTATAAACGGGTCGAGCGAAGTTTCGGATTGCATTGTCCCGTGGCATTTCACACACTGGTTGTCGTATTGGCGAGATTTGCTGTCGTGCAGCGAAATCAGGTTTGTGGTTGGGGCGGGCTTTTCATCGTCATCGTCATCCGCCTCACGATCATCCGCTTCGTCTCCCTCCTCGTCATCGTCGGCATCACCTGGCGGACTCAAGACGCAATCGGTATCTGCTGAATCAATGCGGCCATCGCAATCATTGTCGATTCCGTCGCCGCAGATTTCCCTTGCGCCGGGGTTTACTGCCGGATTGCTGTCATTGCAGTCCGCGTCCGCCGGATATCCGTCTCTGTCCATGTCAGTGGGCGGCAAGCTTGCGCAGCCGGGGTCAGCCGAATCGATCAGCCCGTCGCAGTTATTGTCGACGCCGTCGCTGCAAGCCTCTTGTGCGCCGGGATTGACGGATGGGTCGCTGTCATCGCAATCTCCACCACCGGCGTTTCTGTCGTTGTTACATGCCGCATCCTCGTAGCTGTCTCCGTCGACGTCCGCACAGGTAGGCAACGCGAAGACTTCAAACGTGTTGGTGGGAACATTTTCCTCTTTGTGCGGCTGCACAGTGGGGTTTCCTTTATCGAAAGGAGCGCCGAACCATGATGCGCTCCACGTATAGAATCCGGGTGTCGAGGGTGCGGGCGCGGCGAGCGTCACGGGGTATCGCTGGGCAGGAGAGCCGGAACCGTCGTCGCCCATGCCGGTCGGGCCGGTTACCCTGTCAACTTCCTGCATGTTGTGGTCATAGAGGATTGCTCGAATCCACCCTGTTCGATAACCGCCGCTGAACGTCACTGTCACCGTTTGTCCGGGCCGGTATCTGTCCAGGTCAGTGGTCGCTGTCAGATTAATCACTCGCCTCGACGAATCCTGCCATACGCCGTGAGCATGGCAGGCGTTGCAGGAAACCGTATCGTTGGAGTGACAGCCTGAGCAGTAATTGCCGAAAAAGGAGGACTCCGCCCGAGCCTCTATTTCCGCGAATACAACCAGAGAGATTGCCAGCGCGGAATACGCAAGAATCGAAACAACTTTTTTGTGCTTCATTATTCCCCCCAGTTTTGAAAGAACTCAGCCAAAACCTTGTCGAGAAGAGACGCGCAACTTCCTATCGGTTTCTGCGCCTCGGCTTCCCCTGGCAACGCCTTTCGGGCTTTGAGACGGGGACTCCGTGCGTCAATTAGTGAGCGATGTTAGAATCCTTAAGCGCCGTGAGTGGATAACTGCTCTCGAGAGTAAAACGATCGCGAGGGGACTGGACTTGGATTGCTTTCAGAGGATTGTTGAAATGAGGGGGACAGGATTGAGGACAATTTGAATTGAAAGAAAACCGAATTCATGGTTTCTCCGGCGGCTCCACCGGGGCTTGGCAGCCGCTTCGCCGAAAGCGTGTGCAGCTTTGGAAAGAGCAATTGCTGTGCCAAGAGAGCAATTGCCAAACGCGTCATGAAAAATGCCGCCACTTCTTTGTTCGGCTGTTTCGCCTGACGGAGAGACCTGGAATCCTTTGTTCGATCTTTGTATTATATTGAAGAGTTGACGATCTTAGTTAGAGGGAAAGAGGCCGCAGAGAACCTTGCAGACGCCAAGAATCGCATTGTTAATGAATTAGTTGCTCCAGGTTTCTCTGTGCGCTTCAAGAAGGATTCTTTCCATTTCCGCCGCCCCATGCCCCATTTGGGGTATGATACCAACTTCAGTTGGGGAATGACAGATGAGGACATTACACTCTCCTTTTGCCGCTTCCTTCGTTTCTTCTGGATGCTGCATCAGGCCGGATCAACGGTGGTGGCCGCTCTCGACCGAGAGATGGTTGATTTCGGCATGGTGTGCAACCGGGCCGGCGGCGTCGCCGTGCAGCCTCTCGACATAATGCACGAACTCTACATATGCTTCAACGTATTCGCGCCCGGCCTCGACGCTTTCATTGGCGTGTTTCTTCGCTTCAATTGCACGATGAAAGCGCTCGCGAATACCGGCTGCCGCGCTGTCGTTCACAAGCTTCACGAGGCTGTCGATCTTGCCGGTCTCAAGAGCCTTGTCGGCTCCCGTGACGGCAGGTCCCATCTCCGCTCCCGACCCTTTCAGGCCGCTGTAAGGCGCGCCCTCACCCGCCCGATGCACTCTCACTAAGGTCTCAAAGAAATATGTGTCGGCGAGTTCCCTTGCCTCCGGCGCTTTTGTCCGCACAGCCATCGTCTTCTCAAACGCCTGGCGGATTTCGCGTTCGTCGTCCTCTTTCACCCATTTGAGCACAGATGTCACGTCGCCCTTTTCCAACGCCGCGTTTGCCTCAGCAATAACTGGCCCGTCAAGCGTGTCACAATGAGCTACGGCAAGTCGTGGATAGAGGATGAGTAGACCTGCGGCAACTATGAGTGCGACAGCAAGCATTGCGTGATTTCGATTGGTATCCATGCTGTTTCTCCTCATTCATCTTTCCTTGTCAGTTTCTTTTCCGTCTCAACTGCTTTCGGAAATAGGATATTGTTCTCGAGGTGGATGTGTTCGTGGAGGTCTCCTTCGAGGGCCTTCAGGCCGTCGTACAAAGCGCGGAACGTGTTGCATGCGTCGCCCGGCAGCGTGTAGTTCGAGGTCAACTCCCGCATTTTGGCAAGAGCCCTGCCGGCATTGTCGTGCTCATACTCCATCTGACGTATGGGATTCTGCACCGTGCCGCAGTGGGCTTCGGGGGCGTCTCCCCCTTCAATGGCATATTCGTCAATCCGGCGAATATACGGAAACAGAATCTGCTCCTCTTTCATCAAGTGCTGTTCGATCTCGCTCCTGAGTGACTCGAACACCCCCTTGAGCGACTTCAGCATGTCGCCGTGTCGCGCTCCGTGAGCTTCAAGGACAGTGGCCATAAGACCCGCGAGCCGGGGAAGTTGTTCTTTCATAAACGTGTGATGTCGCTTCTCGATGTGGTCGGCCAGGTCGGTCACATTGGATTTCGACCAATCTCGCTGGGCTTGCCCGGAGACGGGCGATTTGATGGCGTCTCCTAACGCCTCGATTAGCATCTCGACTCCTACGCCTTTCTCGGCGGCAGCGGTTTCCAGATCGTGCAGCCCGCCGCAGCAGTAATCAATGCCATAACGCTCGAACACCGGCCGCACTTGTGAGTATTTTGCCGCCAGATCGCGAACAGTTGTCTTTTCATTGAATTCCGCCATCTCTCATTCCTCCCCACCTGCCCGCGATCCGTCTCGCAAGCATCGGTATTCTCTTTTTCGATTTCTGCGTGTGACGCCCCGCTCGTAAGATCACGATTTAGACTAATTCAAGCGTGACATATAGCCACTTGCCTCTTTCTCCCTTAAACTAACACAAGGCTGTGCGAGGAGGCAAGAGACATTTGTCACGGTTCTACTGATGTTATTCTCTATGCCCTTTGCGCCTTGGGTCGGTTACCCTTTCCGCTGAGATTCCAGCGCTGGTTCTTGCTCCGCCTTGCGCTCGGCCAAATGACGTGCTAAATTCTGTGCGTAGCTTTGTCTCATTTGTTTCATGCGGAGAAAGCGATGTCGAAAACGCCCACCTTTGTCATCCTCGGATCGAGCACCGCTGGCGCATTTGCAGCCGTGACACTGAGAAAAGAGGGCTTCGCGGGACGGGTAATTCTCATTGGTGAGGAAAAAGAAATTCCTTATGCCCGGCCGCCTCTCTCGAAGCAATACCTCCAGCGAGAGCGAGAACGCGAGCGTCTCCACTTATGGCCCAATGAGTTCTACTCCGAGCGCAAAATCGAGCTACGACTGGGCGCAAGAGCGCGCCGTGTAATCCCGAGGGAGAAGGAAATCGAGATGGAGAACGGAGAGCGACTACGCTTCGACCACCTCTTGATTGCGACCGGCATGGCGCCGCGTCGCCTGGCTTTGCCGGGCAGCGACCTTCCAAACATATTCTATCTCCGCACGCTGGAAGACAGCGACCGGATCGCTGAGGCGTGCCAACCCGGAAGCAGGGCGGTCATAATCGGCGGCGGTTTCATAGGCATGGAGGTCGCCGCGTCGCTGCGGCAAAAACAAGTGGATGTGGCTGTCATACACCGCGATAAGGTGGCTCTCGAGCGCGCCATAGGGATAGAAGCGGGCAGAATTCTGACAGAATACCACCGGCAAGAAGGAGTGAATTTCTATCCCGAAGCGGAAGCCTCAGAGATCGAGGGGAACGGCCGCGCCGAGCGCCTTCACCTTAGATCAGGACATTCGGTCGAGTGTGACAATGTAATAGTTGGCATCGGGGCAACGCCGAGAATAGAGACGCTCGAGGGTAGCGGAATCGAAACCAACAATGGAATCCTGGTTGACGAATTCTGCCGGACAAATATTGAAGGCATTTCCGCCGCCGGCGACGTGGCTCATTTCCGCCATCCGCGCATACATGGGCGCATCCATGTCGAGCACTGGGATAATGCGCGTCTTCACGGCATCGCGGCCGCCAACAACATGCTCGGGCGACACATTCCTTACAGCCCCGTTCCGTTCTTCTGGTCGGACCAATTTGATGTCAACATCCAGTATGCCGGTTTTCCGCTCGAGTGGAGCAAATCTGTGCACAGAGGCAGTACCGAGGAGCAGTCTTTTTCCGCATTTATGCTCGGAGGTAACAAGCTTGTCGCCGGCGTCTGTTTCAACCGGTGGAAAGACCGCCGCGTTTGCGAGAAGCTGCTCTCGCAGGACGCCACAGTCGACCCTGCGAAGCTCCGCGACGAGGAGTTTGACCTTGAAGGGTTTCTGTGAGTCATGACAAGAGAATCTCATAAAGTGGCAAAGATATCTGATCTCTCCGCGCATCCCATGAAAAAGGTGCGCGTCAGTGGCCGCGATATTGCCCTTGTGCACGTCGGCGAGCAGTATTATGCCTTCGACAATACCTGCACCCATAAGGGCGGACCACTCGCAAAGGGTGAGCTTTCAGGCGAAACTGTCACATGTCCGTGGCATGGCGGCATGTTCGACGTTCGCACGGGCGATTTGCTGCATCCTCCTCCTGTCGAGAGACTCCGCACGTATCCCGTCCGCATCACCGGAGAGGACATCGAAATCGAATTCACGGACTGACGCGGATGCGAATGGATTCGCACATGCAAGCGCCCCTCTTTGCGGTCTTTTGCGCCTCGGGTCTGCGGCCCTTTGCGGTTCAGGTGGTCTTTCTCCCCGACCCTTTCGCGACCTTTCGCCTTGCTCCTTTCGTCTTTCGCCTATTTTACGGCGTCACGTCGAAATTGAAATAGTACTCGTTCATGGTTGCCGGATAATCGCCGATGTAGGCGTTGTATGTGTAAGCGCCGAGCGGAGCAACTGCCGGAATCGGATGCGTACGATGCGCCGAGCGACTGCCCAATCCGGGCAGAGTCACCGGATATGGCCCCAGCAGCGCTCCTGACGGAGGATGAATAATCCCGTCGGGCCGTGTCGCGTTTGTCCAATAGTCGAATGCTACGGGCGAACCATCGCAGTTGCTCACCGTCACTGTGTATCCGAGAATACCGCCTCGCGAGACCACTTCCGAATCGGGGATAAGCGTAAGGGTGACCTGCTGAGTCCCTTCGACGTATTCGTCCGATCCGATTTCGTAGCCTGCGCCTTGGGGTCGCGCGTCACGCTCTATGTCAGCGTCAACTCCCGCATCCGTTCCCGCGTCGATACACGGCGAACTGCACGACAGACGGTAGTCGCCCATATTCCAATCGACCCCATCCCAATAGCGAGGCTGGACAAACAAAGGATCCGCGTCGATATTAGTTGCGTTGTCCCAGTCAAGCGCACAGCCGGGGTCAACATAAACAGATGACGCGCCGCCCTCCACGTCGCTATGGCCGATCGCGACCGACGAACAATTATCCGTCGCTCCCACCAATATCTCCGGCCCGTAAGAGGCCCCATAGCTCGCCGCATTGTTCCACAGGATACTATTCTCGATGGTCAGCGACGACGCATAGAGCGAGATTCCCCCGCCGGCCAAGGCCATGTTATCGCTGATTGTGCAATTTAAAAGGATTGCGCCGCCGCAACCGGAGAAGTAGATGCCTCCCCCATACGAAGCCTCGTTGCCCGTGATGACACAATTCGTCAGCGCAGGCGCAGCGGCGCCACCAACAAGAATGCCGCCGCCTGCATACGCCTCACTACTGCTGATAATGCAGTTCGTAATTGTCGGTGAGGCTCCCTCGCAAAGAATCGCGCCGCCATTGTCTGTGACGGAGCCATTGACAATCGTGAATCCATCCACAACCGAATCTGCCGTTTCGTCGCTGTGGAGGTGGAATGCTCTTCCGTCGCCTTCACAATCAATAATGCAACTCTCCGGCCCGCTTTCCGAGCGGAGTGTTATCGCCTTTCCTCCGAGGCCGAGATTCTTATTGCCGGCGCCGACATATGTCCCATCACGCACGATGATCGTGTCGCCGTCATAGGCCTTTTCTATCGCTTTGTTGATTGTGCAGTACGGCAACGCCGATGCGCCGGAACCGGTATCGGAACAATTCGTATCGTCAACATAGATTGTGTATGGCCCGCATTCGGGGGCGCCGTCACAGTCAGAATCGCTGCAATCGGTCAGGCCGTCGCAATCATTATCAAGCGTATCGTCGCATGTCTCGGAATCCGGAGGTCCCGCTTCGCAGGTATCCACAACGCTCCCGTTTATGCACGAAAGCTCGCCGGCGGAAGCGCACTCGCCGGTTCCGCATTCGGTCGGCGTCGGCTCGTATTCTTCGTCGGCGGTTCCGTCGCAGTTCTGGTCAACACCGTCGCAGTCGGCATCCGCGACTGCAGGATTGATCAACTCATCCGCGTCATTGCAATCGCCCTGGTTCTCGCTGTAGCCGTCGCCATCATTATCGATGTCGTCACAACTCAAGTCTGAACCGTCGCAATCCTCATCCAGACCGTTGCCGCATATTTCGGCAGACGGCGTGCCCGCTTCGCAGGTATCCACTTGTGCGCCTGCCTGGCAGAGCAGTATCCCTGTGGAGGCGCACTCGCCTTCGCCGCAAGTTGTCGCTTCACTAAACCAAGACTCATCAATGCCGTCATCTTCGATCGAGCCGTCGCAGTCGTTGTCCAGACTATCGCAAGCCTCGGCTGACGGAGTGCCTGCAACACAGCTATCTTGCAGCGTGCCGTTCACGCAAGTCTGTTCTCCGGTAGACTCGCATTCTCCCACGCCGCAGCTTGTGGGCGTATAAGGATAATTGTTGTCGGCAATGCCGTCACAGTCCTGGTCAAGACCGTCACAATCCGCGTCCGAACCGGTGGGCGAGCCTGCAATGCAAGTATCCACCTGGTTTCCACCTTGACATGTGAGCGCTCCAGCCGACACACATTCGCCCTCTCCGCAGATCGTGGGCTGGTTGTACCATACTTCATCTACTCCATCGTCCGCCACTGAGCCGTCGCAGTCGTTGTCCAGACTATCGCAAGCCTCGGCTGACGGAGTGCCTGCAACACAACTATCTTGCAGCGTTCCATCCAAACAAACCATTTCACCGGTAGAAGCGCATTCTCCCACGCCGCAGCTTGTGGGCGTCGGCGCATATGCGTCGTCGGCCAGGCCGTTGCAGTCATCATCAACGCCGTCGCAATCCGAGTCGTCGGCGCCGGGATTCACGGCGTCACATGCGTCGCCGACGCCGTCGCCGTTGCAGTCTTCTTGTTCCGGATTCGGCGTCGCCGGACAGTTGTCGATATTGTCGCAAATGTCATCGGCATCAGCGTCATTAAACGGGTCATTCGGACATGCGTCACAGGCGTTACCCAATCCGTCAACGTCCGAGTCTTCCTGGTCCGGATTCGGGAGGGCAGGACAATTGTCACACGCGTCACCAAAAGAATCTCCCAGAATGACAGTATTGACATAGATGTCCGGCTGTCCGTTCCGTTCATCTGTCCACGTCACATGCGCATGACCGTCAGAATCACTCGATATCTGAGGATATCCGGAGTAGGAAGCGCCTGCAGCATCCGTGTCAAGCCGGATGTCGGACTGTAACCATGTGGCGCCATGATCCGGCGAACAATTGAGATAAATATCCGACTGCCCGTTCCGATAATCTTCCCACGTCACACACACACCACCTGCGGCATCATTCGATATCTGAGGAAGAGAGGAGTCGGAAGCACCTGCTCCGCTCGTATCGAGTCGGATGTCGGACGGCAACCATGTCGCGCCGTAATCCGATGAACGGTTGAAATAGATGTCCGGCTGTCCGTCCCGGGAGTCCCGCCACGTCACATAGACATGCCCCTCAGAATCACTTGACATTTGGGGGCGATGGGAGGAAGAGAATTCAATGCTGCATGTGTCTATCCGGGTGTCGGAAAGCTGCCATGTTGCGCCATAATCCGAGGAACAGTTGAAATAGGTTCCTGCTCCGCCATCCTGAAGATCACTCCACGTCACGTACACATGGCCTGAAGAATCGCTCGATATCTGAGGATCAAAGGAGGCGGAGGCGCCTGCGGCATCCGTGTCAAGTCGTATGTCATTTGGCAACCACGTTGCCCCATAATCCGATGAACGGTTGAAGTAGATATCCGCCTGACCGTCTCTGGAATCCTGCCATGTCACGTACACATTGCCGGCGGAATCACTCGATATCTGAGGAAGCTCGGAGGCAGAACCGCCCGCCACGTTCTTGTCAAGGTGGATGTCGGACGGCAACCATGTTGCCCCGTAATCCGATGAGCGGTTGAAATAGATACGCGGCTGGCCGCTCCGGGAGTCCTGCCACGTCACATACACGTGGCCGGCGGAATCACTTGATATCTGAGGATAATAAGATTTCTTAGTAGAAGGGCCTGCTCCGCCCGTGTCAAGCCGGATGTCGGAAGACAGCCATGTGGCTCCATAATCCAATGAGCGACTGAAGTAGATATCGTACTGATGGTTTCGTGAGTCCTCCCACGCGACATACACGTGCCCTTCAGAATCATTCGATATCTGTGGAACATGAGAGACAGAACTGCCTGCAGCATTGGTGTCAAGCCGGATGTCTGACGTTAACCACGTGGCGCCATTGTCCATCGAGCGATTGAAGTAAATATCCCCTGTTCCATTCCGAGAATCAGACCATGTCACGTACACACGGCCATCAGAATCACTCGAGATTTGAACATGGTAAGAGGTGGAAGCGCCTGCTGTGGTCGTATCAAGCCGAGTATCGTTTTGCCCCGCCGCCACCTCATCAGCGTCCAGATTTGCCTGGTCAGGATTGTAGACAAACGGACAATTGTCAATGTCGTCACTCACGCCGTCGCCGTCGCCATCAAGCGGCAACGCCAAGACAACCCCGCTTCCCGGACAGGACAGAAATACAATGGAAAACAGCAAGGTGAGTAACGTTTCGATGAGTGCGCTTCTTTTCACGCCCAAACCCTCCCTCTCCTGAATCCGATAGTAAATGCGTGAAACCACAAAGCACGTCCGCAATCAAAAAAGTCTGAACACGAATTTCACGAATGAACCTCTTCTTTCCTATCACTCCCGTGAAGGCGGGAATCCATTTCAGAATAAAGAGGGCAAAGCCGCAACCAACCAAAGAAAAGAAGAAGCGGGAATCCGCAGATTGCGCAGATTCTCACAGCGCGGCGTAGCCGCAACCAAATCGCCATATCGGGCGCGATGAATCGCGCCCCT
>JACRIR010000080.1 GCA_016215705.1 Candidatus Poribacteria bacterium
GAACCCATCAAGCACGAACGTTTTTCTTGGGCCCAATGCTTGTAATCTTTTGCATAATAATGAACAACTGTTTGATTTGAATGGACTCCCGCCTTCGTGGGGAATGATAAAGAGGAATACTGGAACGACACATGCCGGCGCACGTGGAGGTCGAACCTTCATCCGCCCACGTCCTGCCCGACCTGGACATCGAGTACCTCATGAAGTCTTCCGTCGCCATCTCGGCCGAGACGGAACAGGACGCGCTCTTGAAAAAGATCATGAACGTGGTCATCGAGAGTTCAGGCGCGCAGCGCGGGTATCTGCTGTTCGAGGAACAAGACGACTTGTTCATCCGCGCTGCAAGTCATGCCGACGATGGACCGGTCAAGACTTTCAACAGGAAAATCGAGGACGTCACTGAAATATGCAAAGCGATCGTTCGCTACGTATACCGGACGGGAGAGAAACTGGCGCTCGACAGCGCCTCGCAGGACGGCGAGTTCAAGGACAATCCGGAGGTCCAAACTCTTCAACTTCGCTCCGTTCTCTGCATTCCGGTCGTCCGTCAGTCAAGGACTATAGGGATTCTCTACCTTGAGAACCGCCTTTCGGACGCAGTGTTCACTCCTGAAAGCACCCAAATGACCGAATTGCTGGTCTCCTGGGCCGCCATTGCGCTTGAAAACGTCCGCCTTGCGGAGGAAGCGAAGAAAACCGACAGCAGAACCGAACCTTCCGCCAACTGAGAAAGCGAAGGGCAAAAGGGAACGAACAAGAAATAATGAATGATGAATAGTGATGAATTGAAAAGAGAAGAAAAGGACGTTTGACCGTGAGCCGCGCGGCTCAATATGATATAATTGGAACACCGTACTTCAAAGAAAGAAACACAAGATAATGGCGCGAATCCTCATAGTTGATGACCGGCAATTGAACCGCTACTTTCTGCGCACGCTCCTGCGTTACGACAACCACGACCTGGCGGAGGCCGCCGACGGCGCCGAGGCTCTTGATCAGATAAGGTCGGTTGCTCCCGACCTTGTGATAACCGACCTCCTCATGCCGCGGGTTGACGGCTACGAACTCCTGCGCCAACTTCGCGTAGACCCCGCGCTGGCGGGCGTTCCCGTCATCTTTTACACTGCCGTTTTCCACGAACGCCAGGTCAGGGAGTTGGTCGGCTCGTTCGCCGGCTGCTATTACCTTGCTAAACCGGCGGACCCCCAGGCCATTCTACAAACGGTCCGGGCGGCCTTGGGGCTCCATACCCTTCAACCTGACGCTGCTGTGCCGGAAGATTTCGACCGCGAGCATCTGCGGGTTCTGACGGATACGCTATCTCAAAAGGTCGAAGAGCTTCATGAAGTGCTTCAGATGCAGGACCTGGCCAATATCTTGGCTATAGATTTGGGCTATCGGATTACGCGCTGGAACGCCGGCTGTCAGCGCCTCTATGGCTTTGCGAGCCAGCAGGCCATCGGCAAGATCAGTCACGAACTCTTGAAAACGCAGTTTCCCTTGCCGCTCTCCCAGATCAGAAAAATCGTGTGGGAAAAAGGGCGATGGGAAGGGGAACTGATCCATCAATCCTCAGATGGTCGCCGCTTGACGGTGGACAGCGAGTGGATTCTTCATCGAGATTCCAAAGGCGAACCTTCGGCGATTCTCGAGGTCAATAGGGATATCACCGGGCGGAAAGAGGCTGAAAACGCCTTGCGCGAGAGCGAAGCCCGTTATCGGCGTCTTGCGGAAAGCCTGGAGGAAACCGTCAAGAGGCAAGTGCAGGAACTTCGCCAGGCGCAGACTCTCGCTGCCCTCGGCCAAATGGTGTCGGTCGTGGCCCACGAAATCAGAAATCCGCTCCACACCATAAACCTGGGGATCGACAGCCTGCAAAAGGCGTTGGAAGAAGGCAAGCAGAAAGACATTCCGGAAATTTTTGGGGAAATTGCGCACGGGTTGAACTTGATGAACAACGTAATCGGCGAATTGTTGAACTATGCAAAACCAGTCACGTTGGAACCGTCGTGGTGGCCGCTTCGGAGCGTTGTCGAACAGGCGTTGGGCATCTTGGTTCACGCGCTTCGGAACGTATCGGTTGATCTGGACCTCGAGCAAATGGAGATTTTTGTTGATGCGGAAAAAATGATCAGAGTGTTTGTGAATCTCTTCTCGAATGCGGCCGACGCCATGCCCAACGGAGGGAATCTCAAGGTTTACTCGGAATACTCTGTGGACGATGGCCCGTTATCTCTGAAACTCTTCGTCTCCGACACCGGCTGCGGTATCAGTGAAGAAGCCCTGGGACACGTTCAGGAACCCTTCTTTACAACAAAGATCAGAGGCGCCGGGCTTGGTATTCCTATCTGCAAAAAGATAGTCGAGGCGCACGACGGCGTCCTCGCCATCCGAAGCAAAGTCAACGAAGGAACCACGGTCGAAATCACGTTTCCTCCCACTATCTTCCGGAGCCCGGTGCCCGAGCCCGCGGTCTGATCCCGCTCGCTTCATAAGCGAGGGAAGAAATCGGAAACCGGGAGCCAAGAGTACGCGTGTCTTCTTTGCCCCCGTTTCTTTGAAATTTTCCATCGACAGACGCTATAATAGAAACCTAAGAACTCAGAACTGGAATCTGGTGAGGCATCTCAATGAGTCCCTCGGATAAATCCAAAAGGGCGCTCCTTCTGGAATTGGAAACACTCCGCAGCCGAATTGCGGACTTGGAGGAGCATGCAACCGAGCGCGAGGGACGGTTCCAGTCGTTGTTCAACCAGATGACGGAAGGCTTTGCGCTCCACGAGATCATTTGCGACGAAAAAGGCCAACCCTGCGATTACCGGTTCCTCGAGACAAGCCCTGCCTTTGAGCGTCTCACGGGCCTCAAACGAAACGATGTAATCGGCAAGACCGTCCGCGAAATCCTGCCTGAGATTGAACCCCACTGGATCACAACCTATGGCGCCGTAGCCCTCACGGGACAGCCGGTCCGCTTTGAAAACTATTCTGCGCCGCTTAAACGGCATTACGAGTGCTTCGCCTATTCTCCCGCCCCCCGACAATTTGTTGTGCTATTCACGGACATCACCGAGCGCAAGCGAGCCGAGGAAGCGTTGCGCGAAAGCAGGGATGACCTCAACCGAGCCCAGGCCGTTGCTCATATCGGAAGCTGGCGCTTGGATGTCCGAAGGGATGAATTGCTCTGGTCCGATGAGACCTACCGGATGTTCGGGATTCCAAAAGGAACTCCCCTGACCTACGAAGCCTTTATCGCCGCGGTACATCCCGAAGATCGGGAGTTTGTCGACCAAAAGTGGAATGCGGCGCTTCGAGGTGAGCCCTACGATATCGAACACCGAATAGTTGTTGAAGGAAATCTCAAGTGGGTCCGCGAAAGGGCGGAGCTGGAATTTGATCACGAAGCGAACCTCCGGGGCGGCTTCGGAACGGTCCAGGACATCACTGAGCTGAAGGGGGCCGAGGAGGCTCTGCGTCAGGCGAAGGGAACCGCGGAGCGACACGCAGCGGAGTTGAAGACTATCTTCGACTCGATAAACGATCCGGTTCTGGTCTATGACGCCAATGGCGCCCTTTTGCAGACCAACGTTGCATTGAAGAAGTTCTACGGATTAGACCCTGATGGAACAGGTTGGGACAAACAAGCTGAAGTATTCCGCAAGTTTCTGGCTCACTATCCTGACGGACGGCTTATGAGACAAAAGGACAGGCCCGTGGCTCGCGCCCTGCAAGGTGAAACAGTCCGGAACGAAGTGATCATCGTCAAGGATCAGGCCGGCCGCGAAACGGCGTTCTCTCTCTCATCGTCTCCAATAATTGTGGGGGGGAAAATTACGGGAGCGGTGTCCGTTAACCGCGATATCACCGAGCTTAAACGGGCCGAGGACGCCATTCTGCGAGCGAAGGAAGAGTGGGAAAAAACTTTCGACACGGTCCCGGACCTGATGGCAATTCTCGATCAACATCACCGTGTTGTCCGTGTAAACAAGGCGATGGCGAATCGCCTTGGTGTGGCGCCGGAACAGTGCATAGGGCTTCGCTGCCATGAGGCCGTCCACGGATCGCCTCATCCGCCGGAGTTCTGTCCGCATGCGCTCACCTGTCAAGATGGAAAGGAGCATGTCTCCGAGGTGCACGAACCGCGCCTTGGCGGCGATTTCCTGGTGAGCACCACGCCGCTGTGTGACGGACATGGCAAGCTCATCGGCAGCATCCACGTCGCCCGCGACATCACCGAGCGTAAACAGGCCGAAGACCAGATCAAAAAGTCGCTGAAAGAAAAAGAGGTCCTTCTTAAGGAAATACATCATCGCGTCAAGAATAATCTTCAAATCATTCATAGCATGCTCAATCTTCAGATGCCTTACGTCAAAGATGAGCAAGCGATTGCGTTGTTCAAGGAGAGCAGAGACCGCGTCTTCTCAATGGCGCTTGTTCATGAGAAACTGTACCAGTCCAAGTCGCTGGCCAGGATAGATCTTCCCGACTATATTCAGAAAATTGCCGCCAATCTGTTCAATTCTTACGGTGTGAGTGAGAGGACGGTAGCGCTGAGAATAGATGTCGAAGACATCTCGCTAGACGCACATACTGTGATCCCGTGCGCTTTGATCATCAACGAGCTCGTCTCGAATTCTCTGAAATACGCCTTCCCGGGTTCGTCGGTGGGCGTAGGCGTCAAGGGCGAGGTCCGCATCGACCTGCTCCATGACATAGATAACAAATACATTCTGACTGTCAGCGACAACGGTGTCGGACTCCCCGATGGTTTCGATATTCAAAATTCAGAAACATTGGGACTTCAATTGGTCAGCGTGCTGGTAAAACAGCTCAATGGCAGCATTCAGATCAGAGCAGTCGCCGGCGCCGAATTCAAGATTACTTTTGAGGCGGGAAGGTAGGCGTATTGCATGTTCCGTACTGCGTATCGCGTCTTACGTATTGCGTAATACGTAATGCGCAGTGTGTGGAGGTTGGAGAAGTTCGTCGATCAAAAACATGTAATACGCAATACGCAACATAGGAGATTCATACAATGCCTGATGCGAGAATACTGATTGTGGAGGACGAAGGCATCGAGGCCCTTGACATGAAACAGCGACTCAAATCACTGGGATACCCTGTCTCGGACGTTGCCTCTACCGGAGAAGAAGCCATCAAGAAAGCAGGCGAAACATATCCTGATCTCATTTTGATGGATATAATGCTGCAAGGTAAAATCGATGGCGTCACCGCCGCCGAACAGATAAGCACCCGCTTCGACATCCCGATTGTATATGTTACCGCCTATGCGGACGAGGATACATTGCAGCGCGCAAAGATAACGGAACCGTATGGCTATATAGTCAAGCCCTTCCAGGAAAGGGAATTGCACATTGTTATTGATATGGCGCTGTACAAGCACAAGGTGGAGAGAAAACTCAAGGAAAGCGAAAAGTGGCTCGCAACATCCCTCCGAAGCATAGGAGACGCCGTCATCGCCACCGACAAGAACGGTCTGATCACATTCATGAATCCCGTGGCCGAGCAACTGATGGGTTGGAAACTGCAAGAGGCGGTGAACAAGAATCTGACGGAAGTATTCAAAATAGCAAACATGTATACACGTCAGCCTATCGAGAATCCGGTGACAAAGGTGATACTGCAAGGTGCAATTGTGGGTCTGGCAAACCACACAATTCTTATTGCCAGGGACGGAACCGAAATTCCTATTGACGACAGCGCTGCGCCTATCAAAGACGACAAGGGAAACATCATCGGCGTGATTTTGGTCTTCCGCGACGTGACAGAACGCGTTAAGGCAGAGATGGAACTGAAAATCGCGCATGATGTGTTGGAAATGCGAGTCAGCGAACGAACCGCGCAACTGACTCAGACTGTGAAAGAGCTGGAGGCGGAAGTTTCCATGCGGACCACCGCTGAAATGGCCCTGCGCGCAAGTGAACAGGCCGTGAAGAATGAGCGGAAGCGATTCTTTGATGTCCTCGAGACACTACCTGCATACCTCGTGCTGTTGACCCCCGATTATCACGTTCCCTTCGACAACCGCTTCTTCCGCGAGCGCTTCGGCGAGTCGCACGGCCGCCGCTGTTTCGAGTATCTCTTCAACCGCACCGAGCCCTGCGAGATATGTGAAACCTACACGGTCCTGAAAACCATGAAGCCCCATCGGTGGAAATGGCTCGGACCGGACGGCCGCAATTACGATATCTACGACTTTCCCTTCACCGATACGGACGGCTCTACTCTTATCATGGAGATGGGTATTGACGTCACCGAGCAAAAACAAGCGCAAGAGGCGCTGAGAAAACTCAATGAGACGCTCGAACAGCGCGTGAGCGAACGCACCGCTGCTCTGAGCAAGAGCGAAGAACGATACCGCCATCTTGCAGAAAGCTTGGAAGAAACAGTAAAAAAACAAGTGGCCGAACTGCGCCAGGCTCAAACCCTCGCAGCCCTCGGCCAAATGATTTCGGTCGTGGCCCATGAAATCAGAAATCCTTTGCACACGATAAATTTGGGAATCGACAGCCTTCAAAAGGCGATAGAGCGCGTGCAGCAAGGGCCGGAAATCTCGGAAGTCTCGGAGATCGCCGAAGAAATCGCATACGGATCGAGGTTGATGAACAGCGTGATAGAAGAGTTGCTGTACTATGCCAGACCTGTCACGCTGGAACCTTCGTGGCGCCCCATAAATGATATTGTCGACAAGGCGTTAAGCCTGACAACCCACAGGCTTCAAAATATATCGGTTGATGTGGACCTCGAGCAAAAAGAGATATTCGTTGACGCAGAAAGATTACCCAGGGTGCTTGTCAACCTTATCTTAAATGCCGCAGACGCAATGCCCGACGGCGGGAAGTTGAAAGTATACACCCAAAGGCAGGAGACCGATGGCGCGGGCATCTTCCGCCTCTGCATCTCCGACACCGGTTGCGGGATCAGCGAAGAAAGCCTTGAAAAGATTTCCGAGCCTTTCTATACCACAAAAACCAGAGGCACAGGACTCGGTCTTCCTATCTGTAAGAAGCTGATCGAAGCCCACAACGGAAATCTGACCATCAGGAGCAGACTCAATGAGGGAACCACTGTCGAAATCACACTCCCCACATAAGAACTGCGAAGGGGGGAATGTGAATCAAAAGAGAAGGGCGGTTCTGGACCTTTGACTTTATGCCTGAAACATGAAATCTGAAACCAGAAACCACTATCCTCGGAGGTGCACAGTATGGCTCACTCGCCCGCAAAGAAAATTGTCTTTCTAGGTGGCGGAAGCACTCAGTTTGCGCCAACACTTATCGTTGATTTCATACACTCCCGCGAGCTATATGGCAGCACGATTGTGCTCGTCGACACAAATGAGGCGAAACTGAATACCATATTCCGGCTCGGGAAACGACTGCTCGAGGCCGGCCGCGCCGACTTTAAGCTCGAAAGTACAGCCAACAGGTGTGATGCGCTCGCAGGCGCCGACTTCGTCATTATAAGCGTGGAAGTCAACCGCTTCCCAACTTGGGAGACCGACAGGCGCATCCCGAAGGAATTCGGCATCGAACAATCGCTGGGAGAGAACGGCGGACCGGGAGGCCTCTTTCACGCGATGCGGCAGATTCCCGGAATCGTGGAAATCTGCCAGGACGTCGAGCGGATTTGTCCTGACGCGCTCGTGCTCAATCTGTCGAATCCCATGAGCCGAATCCTCCAAGCGGTCAAAGACTACACCAAAGTGAAGATCATCGGGCTCTGCCATGAAATCGCAGATGGGAACGCCTACCTCTCCTCGATTCTGGAAATGCCCGAGAGCAACCTTGACGTAATCGCAGCCGGATTGAATCATTTCTCGTGGTACCTCAAAATTCATGACAAGCAGACCGGCGAAGACCTCTACCCGAAGGTCCGCAAACTTGTTCCGAACAACATTCATATCGATCGCCTACTCGTGGCCGACCTCCTCCGTCTCTCCAATCACCTTTGTGTCACGAGCGACAGCCACGTCGGTGAGTATCTGAAGGATGGCCACGTATGGCGGACGGGTTGGGGACCGGAGATGGAGCCTTTTGACTTTTTCGCTTACTACCTGACATACGTCAAAGGCATCGAAGAACGTGTGCAGTCGCTTATTGCCGGTGAGTTCCCGGCCGAAGAGTACATCGAAAAACGCTCGGGCGAGATCGTGACCGATATTATCGCCGCGGCGGTTCAAGGGCGCGAACAGAGGTTCCACGCCTTCAATCTCACGAACGACGGCTATATCTCGAATCTGCCCTCCGCTTGCGTGGTGGAAGTTCCCGGATGGGTCAGCGGGAAACGTTTCGGAGGCGAGCCGGTTGGCCATCTGCCTCCAGTGCTTGCCGGCTGGTGCCATCTGCAGACCGCCATTCACTGCCTGAACGCCAAGGCCGCCGTTGAAGGCGACAGACAAGCTGCCCTCGATGCGTTGTTGCTTGACCCGGTCGTGCCCGATCGGCTTACAGCCGAGCAATGCCTCGAGGCAATGCTCAAGGCAAACCGCGCATATCTCCCGCGCTTCTTCACCTAAGAATCGAATTTTCGGACCGTGAACCCTGAATCCTGAACTGCGAACCGGGAACTCGCAACCCCGCGCGCTTGGCGCGGTCCTTTTTGCCTTTGCCATTTCGCCTCTTTCTGGGGCGCTTCGCGCAGCGCATTGACAATTTTGACGCAGTGTGTTAAAATGAATTCCAATACTGGACGCATTCCTCATTCTGTCAAATTGCAGGGGATTCCTCATGACACGCACCATCAAACGATATGCCAACCGTAAATTGTACGACACGCAGGATAGCCACTATGTCGGATTGGAGGACATACTTAAGCTTGTACGAGCGGGCGAGGACGTCGAGGTGATTGACAGTCGAACGGGCGAAGACCTCACCAGTGTCACTCTCGCACAGGCGATGGCCGAAGAAGAGAAATCGAAAGGGAGCGTGTTGCCGCTTGACACTCTCAAAGAGTTGATCAAGCGAGGCAGCGAATCCCTGAATGAAATAATGAGAAAGTCCAGACTGGCCGGAAAAGGCGCGATGCAGATGGCGGAAGAGGGCGCCTCGAAATACTATGAAAAACTCGTGAATCATGGTGAGATGAGCGAGGACGAAGCTAAGAGTTATCTGAGGCTCCTTTCCAAAGCGGTTACAAGGCGGCGACGCTCGCTGGAGGGCGCGGTCGATGACAGATTGCGGGCATTCGTGAAAACACTGAACCTCCCGGCGCGCTCGGATTTTGATACGGTTGCAAAGAAGATCGATTCACTGGCGTCCAAACTTGATTCTTACCTTGGGGAGACGCGCGCGCGCAGGGGAAGGCCGGGCAAAAAGAAGTAGGGGACAAGAAACTAGTAGAGCGCCTCCTAAACAATGTTGCAATGCTCCCCCTTTGAAAAAGGGGGACAAAGGGGGATTTAGGAAGTCGCAGAAATCCTTGGAAAACAAGAGTCTTAAATCCCCCCTTCCCCCCTTTGCAAAGGGGGGAACGTCGCCGAGTTAAGTGCATGTTATTTAGGAAACGCGGTACTAGTATTGTACCTCTCGCCTCTTTGCTTCACACTTTAGTTCACTTTAGACACTTCACACTCCTCCCTGCCTTTCCCCCTTTCCAAAGGGGGGACGAAGGGGGATTTCTCCTTATCCGCGCGGTATTATAGTTGATGCCTTGCGAGAATTCAATCGAGGGAAGACAAACCGGATCACGAGTGGTCCGATTTTGGATTCTAGATTTTGGATCACTGCTGTCCAAAACGGCTTTCTTCACCGCAACGGCGCAAAGGGCGCAAAGAGGGAATCAACGGGAGAGGAATCTTTTCGTCTCTTTCGCGTTTTTCATTCGGTTTTCGGGTTCGGTGACGACTATATTATGTTATGCCTATTCGGTTGAGGCGGGACAGCGCCAAGTGTTGTCAGAATTTCCACTGTTGCGTTTGCCAAAGACCCGATTTGCGCTGAAGATAAGTTGAAAAATATTACCAGCTATGTGGTATAATAGTGGCCTTCAGTTGTGTTTGGAAGAGTTTGGCGTACGGAAAGTCGCGAAAACATGAAACTGCGTTTGTGCGCCAAGGAACATCTCACAGGAGGGATTTGGAATGAGCATCAACCGTTTTTCTGCAACTTTTGTCATTGCCGTTTCGCTCGTCGTGGCGGTCACGGTTCCGTCCGAGCAACCGGCCCATGCCGCGACAGCGGGTGACTCCCAAGTCTTGGCGAATTCGGGGCTTTTCTTTCCCTATGTAACCTTCCCGACAGGCTCGTGCGCGGAGGCGGTGGCCATAGGCGACCTCAATAACGACGGCAGGAATGATGTCGTTGTGGCCACGACTGACGCCGATGACATACAGAATGACCATCGCATTCATGTTTTCCTGCAAGACATATCGGGAGAACTTCTGCCTCCTGCAAAATACGAAGTAATCAACGCGCTCAGTTCTTCCCATCCGAGGTCAGTGGATATCGGCGATCTGAATGGTGATGGAAGAAACGACGTGGCGGTCGCCACAAGCAACGCTGTCGGCGTCTTCCTGCAGAACGACACAGGCACGCTGGACCCGATGGTAGTGTATAACTCCGCACACTCGAGCGGCTCCAACGTCTACAAAATTCGAATCGGCGACCTCAACAACGACAACTTGCTCGACATCGCGTCCATCGACTGGGGAACTCAGTCGTATTCCGTCGACGTATTCCTTCAGAACCAGGATGGCACGCTAGACACTCCGGCAGTTTACTCCGTCCAGCATGGAGGATACGACGACATGGACATTGGCGACGTGAACGATGACGGGCTGCAAGACGTTGTCGTTATGAGTGGACAGGGTGTTGGCAGCACACTAGGAATACTTATGCAGAATTCACAGGGAACTCTTGGCCCACCTATGTACTTCGACCTTACTGACAACTCTCTCACAAATGGCGTCGCTGTAGGAGACATCAACAACGATTCCAGGGAAGATGTCGTCGTGACGTATCCGAACTACGTAGGCGCTTTCCTCCAGAACACCTCGGGCACGCTCAATCCGTCCATCCGCTACACTTCTTCCGGCGACACAAAACCCGTGGAGATAGGCGACATCAGCAACGACGGCAGGGATGACGTGATAGCAGCCGGCGGCAACGTTGTGGAAATCCATCTGCAGAACTCGGGTGGCACACTCTCGAATTACGAACTTTACACGGTTCCCTTCGAGACTCATTATCCGCCTCACAGCCTGGCGGTGGGTGACATCAACGGAGACGGCGCGAACGATGTCGCTCTAGCTAACTGTGGCGCCGGTCTCGTCGTGCTATACAATTCGATCAGTGTGTCACCGGCGATCGGCTTCAGTCCGACCTCGCTCAATCCCACATGCGTGCAGGGTCAGAATGCTTCCTCCCAGAGCTTCGAGATATGGAATTCCGGCGGAGCAACACTGTCGTACACGATTTCCGACAACGCCATCTGGCTTTCATGCAATCCTGCCGCCGGCACGTCGACGGGCGAGCACGACTTCATCACGGTGACATACAGTACTTCCGGTCTTGCAGCGGGAAACTACCTGGCAACCATCGCGATATCGGCGGCCGGCGCGTCCAACACTCCCCAGAGCATCCCGGTAAGCCTCATAGTGAACGCACCGCCCCAGCTTACGCAAATAAACCTGGTATCCCCCATCAATGGGGCTATTTTGGCGGCGCCTCCAACGTTTATGTGGACTGCCAATGGAGGTTCCGGTAACACCTTTGCCGTAGAGTTGAGCTTGACACCAGCCTTCTCAACCTTTTGGTCCACCTATGTGAGCATGCATCAGCTCATTTACGGAACAAATTGGATCATGCCAAACTCCATCTGGTTGAAAGTGCCCGTCGGGAAACCGGTATACTGGCGTGTCCGCGGCGCCGACTTGAACCGACAGCCTCTTACTATAATCAGCAGCCAGGAGGTATTCTTCTTCTCCAGATGATAGCGGGGAACATCGGGCGAAATACAGGGATGCCCTCCAAAGTTGATGGTCATATTTGTTGGAGACGGCCGCGGAATTTTCCGGTTGGGAGGCCGGTCATCTCTCGCATCGTGACATTGACTTTTTCATCTTTGAACTTCATGCGTATCTGCCAGTGATTGATGTTTCCCATCTCGTCCAGATCAACCATGAAGACATTCTTGTTTTTCCAAAATCCTTTGGCAGCGGCAGGCAGGCCGTACCTGCCGGGGGAAATGCGATAGACGTTATCGAGTCCCACAGGTAGTTCGAGGTCCATCTTCCCCTCGAATGATGACAAAGATAGACGCATGATCGCCTCGTCATTCTTTTGAAAGCTTAGCGAGAGAGACGTGAACCCATACATATTGGGCTCAAGCGTGAAAGTCCGGCCGGATATCTTCGCAGCCATTTCAGGCAAAGGCGGAGTCGATTCGACCGCGTTACGGGAGAGAGTTGCCTGCCGAATGCCGGTTTCCAGCCTTGCGACAGCCTCGGGATTGGGAGGCAGCGACCCTGCCGACTTGGCGCCCGGAAGTATTATGGACTTCACTATCTCGAGTTCTTTCGTCATGTTGCGTTTGCCGGCGAGTCCGGCCGTGAGCGCCACAACCATGTTCTTTTCCGGCGCAACAATGAGAAGCTGTCCTCCCCTTCCCACCCCGCTATAGATACCGGAGGAATCCACCCACCACAGGTAACCATAGCCGGCAAAGAGACCAAATCCTTTTGGGCGGACGTGCGAGGTCGTGGCGGCCTCGACCCAGCCGGTGGGCAGCAATTGCTTGCCATCCCAGAATCCGTTGTGCAAATAAAGCAGCCCGAGCTTGGCCATGTCGTGAGGATCGAGCTTCAGATCGCCCCATCCGTGGTTATTGATCCCTTGTGGGTCAGTCGGCCAGGTTACATTTGTTATGCCCATCGGGCCGAACACAGTTTCCCGCGCGAATTCGAGTGCGGTCATTCCCGTGGCTTCGTGAATAATGGCTGAGAGCAGATGCGTACCGCCGCTCGAGTATTTGAAGCGTGTTCCAGGCCTATCGGTCATCGGCAGATTGAGCATGAATTGAACCCAGTTGGGACTCTGCATCATCCGGAACAGCGTGATCTCACCCGGCCACGTTCGGCATTTCAACCCTGAACTCATGGTCAAGAGATGTTCCAAAGTTATCGCGCGCTTGTCCGCATCAAGGGTGGCAACCGTCCGTTCAGGGAAGAACGCGAGCGCAGGCTGCTGCAAACTGCTGATATTTCCATGGTGAATGGCGGACCCGATCAGAGTCGAGGTGAAGCTCTTGGTGACGGAGGCGATATCGTGCTTTGAGCCCTGCATGAAAGGATAGAAGGCGACATCGGCCACTATGAAGCCGCTACGGATGACGAGCAGGCTGTGGATTTTCAGTTTCTGCCGCTCGACTGAGTCGATCGCCTTTATGAGCGATTCCGAGTCAATCCCTTGTTGTTCAGGCGTTGAGACTCGCCAGCTTTCCGTAGGCCAATAAGCGGGCTGTTCCGGCAAGGTGAATGGGCGCATAGGCGGTTTTCGGCTGCATGCTGCGAGAGAAATTGCTGCTGTCAGAGCCAATATGATGGCGGGCAGCGTCTTCATTCTTGCACCCTTTCCATTTTAACTTACTAACTTGGTTAGTTATCTAAGTATACGGGAGACCATCTGCCTTGTCAAGGCAGGAAAAGGACCTTTTGGCAGCCTCAGGGGAATCTGAGCGGATAGATTGCTGACATGGTTCCTTTCGTGCAATCGGGGCCACCCGGGGCATGGCTGGTTCTGAAAGAAGAGCGTACCCATTGGGATCGTTGAGAGGGGTTTTCCCTAATAATTATAAGCCGGCGCCGTTGACTAATGTATGTCCTTTTGTTAGAATTGATTCGATATGTTTCCAAGGGCGCAATGAATTGCGCCCCTACGTTTTGTTCGTTTCTTAGAAGGGGTCATAAGGATATGCGGCATGTTTTGGCGATGGTGCTTGTCGGCGGCAAAGGGGAACGACTTCATCCTTTGACGCTCGACAGGGCCAAGCCCGCCGTGCCCTTTGGGGGCATATATCGTCTGATTGACTTCACACTGAGCAACAGCGTCAATTCCGGCCTGCGCCGCATATTCATCCTGACGCAGTACAAATCCGATTCGCTCAATCGCCACGTGAGAAACGGGTGGAGCATTTTCCATCATGAATTCGGCGAGTTCATCGAGTTGATCCCGGCCCAGCAGCGGATCGGCGAGGAGTGGTATCTCGGGACGGCCGACGCCGTGTATCAGAACCTGCACCTCCTCGAGTACGGCATGATCTCGAGAGTCATAATTCTTTCGGGCGACCATGTTTACAAGATGGACTACGCCAAGATGCTCGATTTCCACGAATCCAAGGGCGCGGATATGACGGTAGCCGCACTCGAGGTCCCTCGTGAGGAAGGACATCGATTCGGAATTCTGCAAGTCAATGAAGACGAGCGCATAATCGGGTTCCAGGAAAAACCCGTCGACCCGCCGCCTCTGCCGGGCAAGACGGACCTCTCTTTCGGCTCGATGGGAATCTATGTATTCAACAAGGATGCGCTCATCGAGGTGCTCATGGGCTCGCCCGAAGACCGACGTTTGCATGATTTCGGAAAGGACGTAATCCCTTCGATGATCGATTCGTACAAGGTCTACGCATATAACTTCATCGACGAGAACAAGAAGCAGGCAAAATACTGGAAAGACGTAGGCGCCATAGACCCCTACTACGATGCCAATATGGATCTTGTGTCGGTCAGCCCCGTCTTCAATCTGTATGATCCGGCGTGGCCCATCCGGACGTACCAGCCGCAGAGTCCTCCCGCCAAGTTCGTGTTCGCTCAAGAGCATCCGGGCGGGCGACTGGGTGTAGCGGTGGACTCGGTCGTCTCCGGCGGTTGTATCATCAGTGGCGGCAAAGTGAAGAGGTCTATCTTGTCGCCGCGTGTGCGAATAAACAGCTTTGCGACGGTGGAGGACTCCATCCTCTTCGACGACGTTGATATCGGACGCTATTGCCGGATCAGGAATGCGATAATCGACAAGCACGTTCAGGTGCCGCCCCGAATGGAAATCGGATATGACCTCGAAAGCGACAGGAAACAATTCACCGTAACGGAGTCGGGCATCGTGGTGATACCGAAGAATACCAGGATAGAGACGCCTCCGCTGAGTTTCCATATGCCTTCGCCAATGAGGGCAGAAAGGGAAACATGAGAATCCTGTTTGCCACAAGCGAGATGGTCCCGTTCTCAAAGACCGGCGGTCTGGCCGACGTGGCCGGCGGACTCACAAAGGCGCTTAGGAAATTGGGGCATGAGGTTGCCGCCATCGTTCCCTACTACAAGGTCACAAGGAAGAAGGGATTCTCGACCGAGGACGTCGACCTGCCTTTTCCGGTCCCGATGTCGGACAGGGAGGAGTACGGCGAGATTTTTCGCCTTGTTCAAGAGGACGGGAGCGTCGTAAATTTCATAGGGAAAGAAGCGTATTATGACCGGGAACAGTTGTACGGCACGCCACAGGGCGACTATCCCGACAATGCGGAACGATTCATCTTCTTTTCCAAAGCGGTTCTTCAAGCGTGCAAGGCCTTGAAATATAAGCCCGATATTATCCACTGCAACGACTGGCAGACGGGTCTCGTGCCCGTTTATCTCAAGACCTTGCAGAACATCGACCCGGGCTTCAAAAAGGTGGCAACCCTCTTTACAATCCACAACATTGCATACCAGGGGCTGTTCTGGCACCTCGACATGCACCTTACGAACTTGTCGTGGGACTTGTTCAATCCCGAAGGAATCGAGTATTACGGGAAGATCAATCTCCTGAAGGCGGGGATAGTGGGGTCGGACATAATCACGACCGTCAGCCCGCGGTACGCCGAAGAAATTCAGACGCCCGAGTTCGGATACGGCCTCGAGGGCATTCTGAGGAAGAGGTCGGGCCGGTTGTTCGGAGTGCTCAACGGAGCGGATTACGAAGAATGGAATCCGGAGACCGACAAGTATCTCGCCGCGAACTACAGCGCGCGCGACCTCAGCGGCAAGGCGAAGTGCAAGAGGGACCTTCTCGAACAGTTCGGCCTGCCGGCCAGCAACGACGCCCCGCTGATCGGGGTAGTCTCCCGTTTGGCCGATCAAAAAGGATTCGACATACTGGCCGAAGTCATGAACGATATTGTGCGAGACGGTTTCCAGTTCGTGCTGCTGGGGACAGGCGAAGAGAAGTATCACACTCTATTCAGCAAGATGGCGAAGAAACATCCCGACAGAGTGGGAATAAAACTTACATTCTCGAATGAGATAGCTCACAAGATCGAGGGCGGCGCCGACATGTTCCTGATGCCTTCCCTGTACGAGCCGTGCGGCCTCAATCAGATGTACAGCCTGAAGTATGGAACTGCGCCGGTAGTGCGGGCGACGGGCGGCCTTGACGACACGATAGTGGACCATCCCACTTCGTCCAGGTTCGGCAACGGATTCAAGTTCAGGGACTATACATCTTCCGCGCTCCTCGAGAAGCTCAGGCAGGCACGCAAATCCTACGGGAACAAGGAGGAGTGGAAACGCATCATGCTGAACGGGATGGCCTGTGATTTCTCGTGGGAATCATCGGCACGAAAGTACGCGGAGCTATATCAGAAAGCCATTTTGCTCAAGAATAGTTGAAGAATCCGGTTAGACGGCGCAGGCGCAATTTCGGAAAGAACAAAGAAAAAGAACACAAGAAATGAAATAGATTGCATTTATGTCATTCTGAGCGAAGCGAAGAGTCTCAGGCGGAGTTACATGGATAGGAAGCATGGTCGGGGGAAGATTACCAGGAGAAATACATAATGCCGGAATTACGTAAGGACCCCGTAGTCGGACGTTGGGTTATCATAGCGACTGAGCGAGGCAAAAGGCCCATGGACTTTCACCCCGAACCGGTCAGTGACGACACCGGTTTCTGCCCATTCTGCGAGGGCCACGAAGACAAGACTCCGCCGGAAATCCTTGCGTTCCGCGATAACCATCAAGTGGCCAACGGGCCCGGTTGGAACGTTCGTGTGGTCCCTAACAAATTCCCGGCGCTTCGGATCGAGGGCGAAATGGGGAAAGCCGGCGTCGGCATGTATGACAAGATGAACGGCATCGGTGCGCACGAGGTCATCATCGAGACGCCCGACCACTTCAAGAAGCTCGACATGCACACGCAAGACAGCCTCGCAAAGGTGTTTCAGGCATGCAAGAACAGAATCATTGATCTCAACAACGACAAGCGGTTCAAATATATTCTGGTTTTCAAGAATGAGGGACGCCAGGCCGGGGCCTCGCTGAGCCACCCACATTCGCAGCTCATCGCCACGCCGGTCACGCCCAAGCGCGTGAAAGAGGAACTGATGGGCGCAAAGGAGTTTTTCAATTACAAGGACCGCTGCGTGTTCTGCGACATCATAAGGGAGGAGCTTTCGCAGGGCTCCAGGATAATTTATGAAAACAAGGGGTTCGTGAGTTTCTCTCCGTTCGCATCGAGATTTCCCTTCGAGATTTGGGTTCTCCCGAAGCGGCACAGCCCCGATTTTCAGACCATCGAATACGAGGAGATGCTGCTGCTCGCCGACATCCTCATCGTCACCATGAGGAAGCTCGCAGTCGCGCTCAACAGGCCGCAATACAACTTGGTTCTCCATACGGGACCGGTCCGGTGGGCGAGGATGGGTTACTGGGTCACCCTCGACATGGATTACCATTGGCACATCGAGATCATGCCCAAACTCACGCAGGTCGCCGGATTTGAATGGGGCACCGGCTTCTATATCAATCCGACGGTCCCTGAAGAAGCCGCCAAATTCCTTCGGGAGATCGAGGCTTGAGCCGCGGCTGCATAACCTTTCTCTGGCACATGCACCAGCCTTTCTATTTCGACCGCGTATCCGGCGAGGTATCGATGCCGTGGGTTCGCTTGCATGCGTGCAAAGGCTACTACGACATGATGTCGCTCCTCGAGGATTTCCCCCGGATAAAAGCGACCTTCAACGTCGTGCCTTCTCTTATCACCCAGCTCGACGCATATTGTGACGGAACCGCGAAAGACAAGTTCCTTGAATACAGCGCCATCCCGGCGAAAGAGCTCACGCCGGTACAGAAGAAATTCATTTTGCGCGAGTTCTTCCAGGCGAATTGGGACAATATGATTCGCCCTCACAAGCGATATTGGGAGATTATGAGCGAGCGAGGGCTGCATATCGAGCCCGACACCATCAACGATTACACCATCACCAAATTCAACGCGCAGGCTTTTCTGGACATCCAGGTCTGGTTTAACCTGTCATGGTTCGGATATCGCGCGCGCAAGCGCTTTCCCGCGCTCAACGACCTCATCAAGAAGGGCCGGTTCTTCAGCGAGGAAGAGAAGCGCCACGTGCTGTCGCTGCAAATGCAGATACTGGGAGAGATTGTCCCTCTCTACAAACGCATGCAAGACAGCAATCAGGTGGAACTGACGACCAGCCCTTTCTACCACCCGATTCTGCCGCTGCTATTCGATTCGGAATTCGCCTGGCGATCGATGCCGGGCGCCCGACTGCCCGAAAGGTTCTGCCATCCTGAAGACGCGCAGGAGCAGATAAACAAGGCAGTCGCATTCCATACGCGAGTTTTTGGCCGCGCGCCAAAGGGGATGTGGCCGTCGGAAGGCTCCGTTTGTCCCGAAATCATTCCGCCGGCTCGGAACGCGGGAATCGAGTGGATAGCCACCGACGAGGCCATCCTGGCGCATTCATTGAAGACACACAACGTCTATGACCACTTGTATGCGCCCTACCGGACGCGATTCGACAGCGCCGACATGGACATAGTCTTTCGCGACCGCGGCCTTTCCGACATGATCGGGTTCGCCTATTCACGGAACAAGCCCAGGGACGCCTGCAACGATTTACTGTACCGGCTTCGGCGCATCGCCCGCGAGCAATGGCGGCCCGAAGCGCAGCCGCTCGTGCCGATAATCCTCGACGGAGAGAACGCATGGGAATACTATTATGACGGCGGCGAAAGCTTCCTCTCATTCGTATATGAGAGCCTCAGCAAGGACGATATGCTGCGCACGGCCACCGTCAGCGGGTTCCTTGCAGAAAACGGCGGACGACGCAGAATGGACAACCTTTACACAGGTTCGTGGATAGGACATAATTTTGATATCTGGATCGGCGACCCGGAAGAAAACGACGCCTGGAATTGCATCAACCGCACGAGAAAGTTTCTGAAAAGATACGAGGCAAAGCATGGCGCCGAAGTCTCGGGGCTCGCCCTGGCATGGGAGGAACTATACGCGGCGGAGGGCAGCGACTGGTTCTGGTGGTACGGCCCGGATTTCTCCACTGACAACGACGCAGAATTCGATCGACTGTTCCGCATGCATTTGCAAAACGTCTTCAGAGCAGTCAACGTCGACGTGCCCTCTTACCTTTTCACAACGCTCTTACGCAAGCATAAGGGCCTCGTGGGACGCCTGCCCGTCGCATTGGTGAAGCCCAAGATCGATGGGCGCATCACCGACTTCTTCGAGTGGCAGGGGGCAGGCTGCTACGAATGCGCCCGAGGCGACAAGGCGCTCGCACTCGGATGTCGATACCTGACGCACATATATTACGGATTCGACCTGCAGAATCTGTATATGCGGTTTGACCTGGATACGGCAAGCGGCATAAGGCCCGAAGACACGTCGGTAAGACTCGATGTCTATCTGACGTGTCCGCAGGTTTACAGGCTCACTATGCCGCTTTACCTGGAGATGGCGGAAGAGAAGGTCTTCACACTCGAGTGCAGCCAGCACGGGATCGAGTTCGAGAAAGTCCGCGACTACAAGACCGTCGCGTGGGCCAAAATACTGGAGCTTTCGATTCCATTTGCGGACCTCGGCCTGCAGCCGGGGCAGAGGATCGAAATGCAGGCAAGCCTGAAGAATGACAGGATCGAAATGATGCGATTCCCGAAGGAGGGATTGCTGAAGCTCACGGTGCCCGACGAGAACTTCGAGGCAAAAATGTGGGTCGTGTGATTACGAGCAGTTCCTTAATCGGGGACACCATGCGGCATGGTGTCCCCGATTAAAGGAAACACATGTGGGTTACTTAGGAGCGCCATGACAACTCAAGTAAACTTGATGTTCGGAATTCACTCGCACCAGCCAGTGGGTAACTTCGGCGGTGTGTTCGAGGAGGCCTATCGGAATTGCTACCGCCCGTTCCTCGAGACGCTGGCGCGCCATCCCGGAATCAGGGCGGCGCTACACTATTCCGGACCGCTGCTCGAGTGGATCGAAGAAAACGAGCCGGACTACATTGACATCATTGCCTCGCTCGCCGAGAGAGGGCAGATCGAGATGCTCAGCGGCGGCTTCTACGAGCCAATCCTTCCAATAATCCCGCGTGATGACGCGCTTGGCCAGATTCAGATGATGAACGACTATATCAAACGCCGCTTCGGCCAGAAAGCGCGCGGATTATGGCTCACCGAGCGGGTGTGGGAGCCCTGTCTTCCGTCCCTCATTGCGCAAGCAGGTTTGAACTACACCGTGATCGACGAGACCCACTTTGCTTATGCGGGCCTTGGCCCAAAGGACATGTTCGGCTATTATCTCACTGAAGACGACGGCCGCGAAGTGGCGGTATTTCCCATAGACAAACACCTTCGCTACTACATCCCGTTCAAACTGCCGGAGGATACGATCGACTATCTTCGGAGTGTTTCGGAAGAGGGAAAAACAACTGACATAACATACGGAGATGACGGCGAGAAATTCGGTGTTTGGCCGGAAACATACAAGTGGGTTTACACCGAGGGCTATCTCGAAAAGTTGTTTTCCATGCTCGAGGCCAACTCGGATTGGATCAAGATGCCGACCTTTGCGGAATTCATCGAGTCACATCCGCCGATGGGCCGAATATACTTACCGGCCGCGTCATACGACGAGATGATGGAATGGGCGCTGCCTTCGCGCTCGACGGTGAAGTATCAGGAGATTGTCGAGAAGCTCACTTCCGACGGGGTGTATCAGGATTACAGACCATTCATCCGGGGCGGCTTCTGGCGTAATTTTCTCGTGAAGTATCCGGAAGCGAACCAGATGCACAAGAAAATGATTCACGTGAGCCGGAAGGTCAACGCGATAAAGGGGAAAGCGGCGGCGGCGGGCAGACGCGAGTTGTGGCGCGGCCAGTGTAATTGTCCTTATTGGCATGGCCTGTTCGGCGGCTTGTACCTCAACTATCTTCGGTTTGCCAACTATAGCAGCCTGCTGCGCGCCGAGAAGATAGCAGACGATGCCACGCACAGCGACAGCTCGAAGGTTCACGTCGAGCACACCGACTACGACTGCGACGGCCACAAGGAACTACTCGTGTCCACTCGCGATTATGGCGTTTGCCTCAGTCCCGGCTATGGCGGCTCCGTGACGGAAATAGACTACAGACCTAAGTGCTTCAACATGACCGACGTGCTCAGCCGTCGGCCCGAATCATACCACCGCAAGATAAAAGAAGCGTCCCATCAGTCCAAAACGGAAGAAGTAAAATCGATTCATGACATTGTCCGTGTGAAAGAAGCCGGCCTCGAGAAAAAGCTCAACTACGATTGGTATGACCGACGCTGTTTCCTCGACCATTTCATCCGTCCGGGAACGACGATCGAGGCGTTCGCGCGCGCAGACCATGACGAAGAGGGCGACTTCGTGAACCAGCCGTATGAGTTGGTGGGCAAGAAGAAATCAGGCGACAAACTTATTGTTACCCTGAAGCGCGACGGTCACCTGTGGCGCCAGCGGTGCGCGATCCCGGTTTCGGTCGAGAAATCGCTGGCCATAAGCGGCGAGAGCGGCATCGTGGCGAATTATGCGGTCCGCGCCGGCAAAAAACCCATCGACTCCACGCTTTTTGCCGTTGAGCTCAACCTCACGCTGCTTGCGGGCGACAACGAGGATCGCTACTATGAGATACCGGGTGTCGCATTGAGCCGGAACCGCATGAACAGCATTGGCGCGGTGGATTCAGTTTCCCTTGTCCGGCTCGTGGACCGTTGGATGGGTATAGCAATTGAAATCCGATACGAACCGGCGGCCACATTCTGGAGATTCCCTGTTGAGACCGTTTCACAATCAGAGGGCGGCTTCGAGAGGACCTATCAGGGTTCAAGCGTTACAGCCGTGTGGCCCCTTTCTCTCGAGGCTGATGACTCGGCAAATTACTCGGTCAGCCTGAGTGTGGAACAACTATGAGCAAGCACACTTCATGTCAAAGGTAGGTAGACTATTCCCTCTTTGATAAGGAGGGCAGTTTCGGACAAGGGCGTGAAGAAAGATCACGCTTGTTTCTTTGAAGGATGATCCGCCTATGAAAACCACCCTCTCAACCGTTGCAATCGTCGGCCCCGGCGCAATCGGTTGCCTCTTCGGCGCCCTGATCGGAGGAGCAGGCCATTCAGTGATCATGCTCGACATCCGACCTGAGCGAGCCGAGAAAATCAACCGCGATGGTATCCGCGTCGAGGGCATATCCGGTAGGCGGACCGTCAAGGTCAAGGCCACTGCGCGACCGGCGGATGTCTCGGGCTGCGACGTGGCTGTCATCGCGACTAAGTCGTATGATACCGAGGCAGCGGTCAGGAGCGTAGCGGATGTCATAGGGAGCCGCACTCCCGTCTTAACACTCCAGAACGGCCTTGGCAACGTTGAGTTGATCGCTCATGCCGTCGGAACCGAAAGGACGATCGGAGGAATCACGTCGCAAGGCGCCACGCTGGTGGCGGACGGCTCCATCGTACACGCGGGGGCCGGAAAGACCGTCATCGGCACTCCCTCAGGCCGGCTCACGGAGAATCTGAAGCGGGTGAGAGACATTCTCGATTCGGCGGGTTTCAGCGCGGAGGTTTCCGATGACCTCGATGGCGCGGTCTGGGGGAAACTCGTCATTAACGTGGGGATAAACGCGCTTACGGCCATAACACGCCTGAACAATGGGAGACTGCTTGAATTCGAGGGGACGCGGGAAGTAATGAGAGAGGCAGTCGCCGAGGCAGTCGCAGTCGCAAAGGCAAGGGGAATCAGGCTTGCCCACAAAGACCCGTTAGCTCAAGTCGAGGAAGTATGCCGTCTGACCGCAACGAATGTGTCCTCGATGCTTCAGGATATCCTCGCGAAAAGGCGAACTGAAATAGACGCTATAAACGGGGCGATGGCAAAGATAGGAAACGAACTGGGAGTTCCGGCCCCCGTCAATTCGCTCCTCACTTCGCTTGTTCACACTATAGAATCAAGTTACGCTCTGCAGGTCCAGCGGCAGACAACCGCCCCGGGGAAATAATTGATGAGACCCTACGCCCTCATCCGCACGCGCGCCGGATATAATCCACTATTTCCTTTGTGGGAGTTCCCGGGCCGAACAATGCCGCGACGCCTGATTCAAGCAATTGCTGCCGGTCCTCTTCGGGAATAATCCCGCCACCCGTGAGAACAATATGGTCCGCCCCCCTCGAGTCAAGCATGTCCTTCACTTTCCTGAAAAGGGTCATGTGCGCTCCGGAGAGAACTGAGAGACCGACAACGTCCACGTCCTCCTGAATTGCAGTTTCCACAACCATCTCGGGTGTCTGATGCAGACCGGAGTAAATCACTTCCATCCCGGCGTCTCTCAAGGCGGCGGCAACCACCTTGGCGCCGCGGTCATGGCCATCGAGGCCGGGTTTGGCGACAAGCACTCGAATTTTCTTGTTGGATTTCATTGTCAGGGGTGGTCTATGCCGCCTTTGCCAGACGACGCTCTATGGCTTTCAGGATCGTGCTCCGATTGCGATGGCCTTTCTCGTAGTCTTTCAGCGCGGCTAACTCTTGAGGACTCAGGTCATTGAGTTTTTCGAGGACTACTCCGACCGCCATGTTATCATACTCAGGGATGATGCGCACTTCATCGAGCTCTCTGTCTATCTGGCGTAGTATTCTGATACGATTATAGTTATGGTACTCGTAACCTCTAATTATCTCCAGTTGTCTCATGGGGAGACTCTTCAACTGGTCAATTATTTCGGTAACAGTCATATCGTCATATCCGGGGATGATACTGTTCACATTGCTCGCCGATGGGACTCTCGACCCTATTTTGAATGCCGCCAGCAACGCCTTGCTCAGGCTGTCCTCCTTCTCATTGAGGCGCTCGCCCCGCTTTACGAAATCGTTGAGTGAGTCCTTGAGCGACTTTCGAATGTTGGAAAGCTTCTCGCGCGAGAACTCGACAGCGCCGATTCCACCGAAGCAGACCTTCTTTAAGATGTTGACTGCCATAGCCTTTCTCCTTCTCCCGTAGTCCTCCCAGCAGACCGTCTTTTGCCAGGGTCATTCTAACGCAATGCGTCAACAATTGTCAAGCGAGAAGGAAGTCGATGTCGCCGCCGGATGATAATGTCCTCTAGTTCGCCGGATAGAAATGTCCTCTATACTGACCTTCTCGGAAGAGGAGGTGCGGATGGAAGGACATTTGGTGATGAGTGCGAAGGAGCGGCGACGCAAGGTGGAGTTTGAGGGTGTGCGCGTAGGGCGGCTGACGATAAAGGAGGCCGCGGTGCGGCTGGAGTTGTCCTATCGACACTGTCGTCGCGCGTATAAGCGATTTTCTGAGCAAGGAGATGAAGGATTGGTGCACCGGAGTCGAGGGCAAGTATCGAACAGGGCGAAGCCGCAAGCGTTTAAA
>JACRIR010000081.1 GCA_016215705.1 Candidatus Poribacteria bacterium
CGTCGGGTCGAGAAAAATGAGGTTCGCGCCGTTATCAATACGGGTCAGATTATTGCGGAGTACCCGAACGACAATCCGTTTCCCAGTTGCCTCATGCTCGCCACGGTAAGGGGCCGTCCACTTCATGTCGTGGTGGCTGTGGCTAACAAGAATAGACGTTGTCACATCGTTACCATCTATGTTCCCGACCCGGCTAAGTGGAGCGACGATTTCAAGACGAGGAGAAGACCATGGAATGTGTGATCTGCAGGCACGGAGAGACTCACGCCGGCGTTATTACGACGACATTGACGCGTGGTGAGAGCACCATCATCTTCAAGGGTGTTCCCGCCGAGGTCTGCGAGAATTGTGGCGAGTATTACCTATCAGAGTCGGTTACGGAACAATTGCTCGTTCGAGCGGAGAAGGCAGTGGAAAACGGCGCCGAAGTTGAAATCGTCCGGTTTGCCGCATAGGATTGACGCTCTTCGCTAAAATCCGCGTCCGTCAGCATGGCTGAGCCTGTCTTCCAGGCGAAGTCCCGCGCTTCGAGGGATTCAATCCGAAATCCGCAATCTGCAATCAGTTGACTCGCGACGCGAGACTCTCTTCCCCTTTTACCTCTTTCCCCGTTTCCCCAAAGATTGATTTATTCGTGCCATTCGTCCCATTCGTGATCCAACTCTTCTTCTTTTTCATTTTTCTTTTGCCTCTTGACAAGTATACAAATGTATACTATAATTCCAGAGAGGGGCAAGACGAAAGGAACAAGACGAAAGGAAACCACCAAGAGAGTGCGAAGCGTCTAAAGTGTTCGACAGTGCCTAAAGTGTCTAAAGCAAGCTAAAGTTCGGAAAAAGGATAAAGCCCTGCTGAAATCCGCAGATTGCGCAGAAAAATCAGTGAGAATCTGCGAATAAAAAGAGAGATTCTTCGCTTCGCTCAGAATGACAGAGAAAGAGAGAAACCATCGTGCGGACAGAGTTGACGGACCGGCAGAAGGAAATATTGGATTTCATAAGGGATTTCACGCATGGGAACGGCTATCCGCCCACAATGCGGGAGATCGGGGGCCACTTCGGATTCATGCCCCGGGCAGCGACAAATCATGTGAATGCTCTGGTACGGAAAGGATACATCTCAAAACAACCGCTGAAATCGCGCTCGCTGACAGTGGCCGGACACGACGCTGGGTCGAGGACGCAGCCCCGACTAGGCGGGGCGCCCCTACAAAAGGGACTAAAATCTCGGTCGATGATAGTGGCTGATCACGGTCGCGCTGATTTCGACCACGCCAATTCAAACAACCTCGGCCTGGACAAGCACGGCTTCGCCCGGCGTGGCTGGGACAAGGGCGATCTGCGCAAAGTGCCGATAGTCGGCCGCGTCGCCGCCGGCGAACCTATCCTCGCGGTCGAGAACATCGAGGGGGCGGTCATGCTGCCCGCAGGATGGGCGCAGGCCGACGATTGTTTTCTGCTCCGTGTCGAGGGCGACAGCATGGTGGACGCACATATCTGTTCCGGCGACTACGTGCTCGTCAAGCGCCAGCCCATAGCCGAAAGCGGCGAAATCGTGGTCGCCCTGCTGGGCGACGAGGCGACAGTCAAACGATTCATTATCAAAAAAGACCGGATTGTGCTGAAGCCCGAAAACAAGAATATGGAACCGATTCATGTCAAGAGCGGAGATAAATCGTTCCGGATTATTGGGAAAGTAATCGGCGTGTGGAGAAGTATATAGCAACCACGGATTACACGGATTTGGGGAAAAGAAAAAGAAACACTATTAACCACAGATGAACACAGATTAACACAGATTCTTGGAAAAAAGCAAAAAGAAACGAAAGGGCAGTGTTAACTCACTATGAATGCAGAACGGGAAGAAGAACAGAAGAAAATCTGTGTCTATCTGTGTGCATCTGTGATTCCCCGTTGCTTTTTCTTCTTTTGCTTCGGCTCTGAGAACTCGGCGCTCTCTGTGGCTTAAGAAGGTCGTGGGTATATGGAAAACCATATAAAAAACGAAACGGCAAATCCCCCTCTTTCCCCCTTTGCAAAGGGGGACGAAGGGAGATTTAAGAAAAGCATGGCTTGTCCAGAAAACAGTGCTATCGAGAGAATCTGCGCCGACTTAAGGACGCCTGTGCCGCCGGCCAATATCGTATTGGCTTACGGTAAACCCGCGTACTCGGTGACGTATCTTGCGCTTCACATGGCATTTGCGGGGATTGCCCGCGAAAAACCGGTGGTGTTTCTCGACGGCGCAAACTCATTCGACCCGTTTCTTATATCGAAAATTGCGCGCAAGACCGGGCTTGTCCCCGAGGAACTACTGGGCCGACTCTACATATCGCGCGCGTTCACGTGCCACCAAATGCAGGCGCTCGTGGTGGAACGCCTGGCGGGCGCATTTCGCAGATTCAAGACGAACGTCGCGATAGTGTCGGGTCTGCTCAGCACGTTTTACGGCCAGGATGTGCCGTTCAATGAAGCGTACGATTTACTCAAGGCCATAACGACCGAGTTCGTTCGGCTGGCAGGTGAAGGCGCCCACATTCTGATTGCCTGTCCTGATACGCATCTCCCTCTCGAATCAAGACAGCGGCAGTTCGTGGGTCTTCTCAAGAATATCTCCAACAGGGTGCTTCGAAGCGAGGGAAGCAACGGAAGGACAGGCTTCATTTTGGAGCGCCCGTACAGGAAAGAGTATGAATTGATCGAGATTCCTCAGTTTTCCCAAACATGGAGATAAAAAGAGGGAATCCGCAGATTGCGCTGATTAACACTGATTTAAAGGAAAATGAAGAAAAAAAAGATATAAAACCGCAGCGCGGCAGGGCCGCAACCAAACGGCACACGTTGGGCGCGATGAATCGCGCCCCTACGGGGCTTTTGGTTCGACCCTGTAGGGGCGCAATTCATTGCGCCCGCATTAGTTCCATGCGACATGTCAACGGAATCATGACACAGTTTCAAGAAAACAACAGTTAGTAGTACAGAGCACACGGCGCAGCACAGCCGCAACCAAGCAAAGAAGAAAAAGTTTGGATCACGAATTATACGAATACAACTTCCTGAGTGTCATTCCTGCGAAAGCGGGAATCCATTTTGTGACAACGACTTATATGAGGACTTTGCCAAAAATCACGACGGAAATCAAAGAAAATACAATGGAGTAGTACGGAGATCATGAAGAGGGAGAACAAGCAGCAAAAAGGAATGATTAGGCGCTCTCCGTGGTTTAAGAAGTCTTTTTAATCTGCGAAATCTGCGGATTAAGAAAAGGTGACGCTTATGGGAAGAACAGTATTGCCCATTGCGCAGGTCATACAGCAAGAACGCGAGGAATGGTCGAAGTTCCGGCGCGTGCTCAGAAAAGAGGACCAGGCGGCGTTCGATGAGATGTTCGACAGCGCGAAATATCATTCGGCCGCATGCGCATATGCGTCGCGTCCTGTGCCGATGGAATCGATTTTCATGGCCGTTCTGCTCGAGCACCAGAAGACGATTGCGGCGCTGCGCGAGCAGATTAAAAAACTGGAAACCTTTACCACGGGGAACACGGGGAGCACGAGGGAAAGAGAAAAAACAAAAAGAGAAAAAGACTCAAAAGAAGAAAAAGAAACAGATTACAAATGACCGAATCACACAAATAAATGGTATGTGAAAAGGGAGTAAGAGAAGCTTCCGCAAAAGTCGCAGCCATTCGGGGGATTAGATTCTTCGCTTCGCTCAGAATGACAACAGTAGAGTCATGGGTTGCGAGTCGCAAGTCATCCTATTTTGGATTCTGAATTTTAGATTTTGGAGTAGAACCCCGTGCTCCCGTGGTGGAGCATAGGTTTGCGGTTTATCGTCGAAGTCGGAATTCGTGTAATTAGTGTAATTAGTGTTCCAAGAAGTTCTTTTCTTTGCGCTCTTTGCGTCTTTGCGGTGAGATTTTATCTGAGAAAATCAGTGAAATCTGCGGATAAGAAAATGTTTCGTGGTTGGCTATTCGACATATATTCCGGCGAACGCGGCATGACGCTGTGGCTGATAGGAACCGACGGCAGGCGCGTCCGTCTCGAAGCCCCGTATAGACCTTCATTTTTTGTCGCCGGCACAAATTACGTACTGGAACGCGTGAAAGGAATATTTCGCCAGAGGAATGAGCAAGCGCCGTCTTATGCCCCACGCAACACGCAAGACGTAACACGCGATACGCAACACGTAATACGTAATACGGAACACGCGATACGTAACACGCCCCACGCGCCCGTATCATTTTCCATGACGGAACAGCGTGATTTCTGGTCCGGCCGCGCCGTACCGGTCTTGCGCGTAACCACAAGCGTGCGGAATTTTCATTCAACCGTTAAACAGATTGCCAAAATCAGCGGCGCGGAGTTGTACAACTGCGATATTCCGCCCGAGCAAATGTACCTGTATGAGACGGGTCTTTTTCCGTTGGCGCTCTGCGAGGTGGAAATCGCCGATGACGGAACCGTCGCATCCATTCGCGCATGTGATTCGCCCTGGGATATCGATTACTCACTGCCGCCACTGGAAATTTTCAAGCTTTCCATAAGCGGAAATGGCGCCAACCCGAACTATGGGGGAAAAGGGCATGGCCTGAAAGTGGAGGTTGACGGCACGGAGTATCTCTTGGAGGAGAGCGAGTTGCTCGATACGCTCGATGATATGCTCAAACGGTATGACCCCGACCTGCTACTGACTGAATGGGGCGACTCATTCATAATCCCGCGCCTCACTCTGATGGCCGAAAGGCAGGGACATCCTCTCTCGCTCAACCGCGAGCCGAAGCGCTCAACTGCAACCCGCCGGGGCTCTTCGTATTTCTCCTATGGACGCATAATTTATCGTGCGCCCTCGCGAACCCTGTTCGGTCGCTGGCACATAGACGTGGAAAACTCATTCATAGCGTCGGAAACCGGTCTCGATGGACTATTCGAGCTTGCGCGTCTGACGAAGATTCCGATACAGCGTCTCGCGCGGACGTCCCCCGGCACAGGCATCTCCTCGATGCAACTCGATATGGCGATACACGACGGCGTGCTGATTCCCTGGCGGAAGCGGATGCCGGAAGATTTCAAGACAGGACTCGAGCTTCTTGTCAGCGATAAGGGCGGGCTCGTATATCTTCCGAAACCGGGCGTGTACGAGAACGTCATGGAGATAGATTTCGCCTCGATGTATCCGGCGATCATGGTGAATCATAACATCTCGCCTGAGACGATAAACTGCTCATGCTGCGAGGGTAACCATCACGATGAGAAGTTGTCTCAAGATTCTGTTGGCGCCAATTTGTCCGCACGGCCAGAGCAAGAACAGGATGGAGTTAATGTGCGAATAAATTCGCACCTACAGAAGGGCGAAATCCCCCTCTCTCCCCCTTTGCAAAGGGGGAGTTTTAATATCCCCTTTTATCAAAGGGGGATGAAGGGGGATTTACCTGACTCGAGCGCTCAATTACAGGACAATCACGGAGGAAAACCTCACGAAGGCAAGTTCGCGGCTGAACATCCTGTGGGCGAGCCCGTGCCGGAGATCGGGCATCATGTCTGCCGGAAGCGAAGGGGACTGGTCCCGCGAGTGCTCGAGCCGATTCTGGAAAAACGGCGGATTTATAAAGAGATTGCAAACACAAATCCCCCCTTGCCCCCTTTTGACAAAGAGGGGGAAAACAAAAAGGCGAAAGGGAAGGAACAAATTGAGGAAAAAGCCGAAATTCCCCTCTTTCCCCCTTTGCAAAGGGGGAGCCTTGATTTCCCCCTTTATCACAGGGGGATGAAGGGGGATTTAGGAAACGGCGAAAAGCGAAATAGAGAACCAGGGGCAAGACAAAAAATGAATCCCACGCCTTGCAGGACAAAAGAAAAAGAGAAAGAGATTACAGGAGAATGTGAATCCAGCCAACAATCTCTGAAAGGAGATTCAGATGATTCTGTAGGGGCGACCCGGTGGGTCGCCCAAGAACCGTCCTCTCAACGCGCGACCCGCCGGGTCGCCCCTACAAAGAATTGCCGGATGGATTCTGAAAAAGAACTTAGCGAACAAATTCGAGACCTAAAAGCATCATGCAAGAAGCGGCAAAACGCGCTCAAATGGATGTTGGTTACCTGCTTCGGGTATCTCGGCTATAAGAATGCTCGGTTCGGGCGGATCGAAGCGCATGAAGCAGTCACTGCGCTGGGACGCGAGAAGCTTCTTCAAGCAAAGGAAATAGCCGAGCGCAGAGGATTCGAGCTGGTGCACGCCATTGTGGACTCACTGTGGGTCAGCAAGACTCCCAAAGAAGAGGAAAGACGAAAGGGCCAAAGGGAGCAAAGAGATAATTCGGGGACACCTTGCCGCAAGGTGTCCCCGAATTATCGGGCGAAAAGGGGAAACGGCGAAAAGGGAAAAGTCAAAGAAGAAGAAAAGGACCAGCAAGGGCTCCTCCGCGAGATATCCGAATCTGTCGGCATTCCTATCGCACTCGAGGGGAATTACCGCTGGATCGCGTTTGTGCCTTCGCGCACTGCGCCGACCGTCGCCGTCGCAAACAGATATTTCGGCCTGTTCGACAATGGCGAGATGAAGATGCGGGGGCTCGAGGTGCGGCGGTCCGATATTCCGCCGATTGTCCGGAGAATGCAGGCGGAGATGCTCAAGGTTCTTTCCTCAACTTCGACAGCGGAAGAATTCGCGCGAAAGGCGCCCGAAATACTGGAAATCCTGAAGCGCTACCTCGCGCGGCTCAGGAGTGGCGAGGTACAGGCCGCGGACCTGGTCATTTCACAAAAACTCTCAAAGAATCCGTCCGAGTATAAGACGAATACAGCAATGGCCGCAGCCGCCGGCACGTTATTAGCCTCGGGAATCAAACCTCAGCCGGGCGAGAGAGTAGAATTGATACTTGTGGACTCGAAAGCCCATGGGCAGGCAACAAAAGCGATACCTTACACTGCCAGTGTCGAAAACATAGACGCCTACGACGTCGAAAAATATTCTGAACTGCTCATCAGAGCCGCCGAAACCGTTTTGCTCAGACGGCTTGAGAAAAAAGACATCGAGGAGGAACTCCTGTAGGGGCTGTTCTTTTCATTCATCATTCATCACTCATCATTCCTGCATAATTCTCCCGTTTCCCCTTTTACCCTTTTCCCCCTCCTATACGCTCCCCATCAGTTCCTCGTAGTCCACGCCGCGCAATCCCTGGCCGCCATCTACAAAGAACACCTGGCCGGTCACCCAGTCCGAGCGGTCGCTCGCAAGGAAAAGCGCCATTTCAGCGACGTCGCCTGTCTCCCCCATTCGTCTCAGCGGCGTTTCACGCACGACGAGTTCTTTCCAGCCCGGCTGGTCGAGATGCCGCTGAATAAGCGGCGTCATGGTTTCACCCGGAGCGATCGCGTTGACGCGTATCTTGTGCTTGCCTAATTCGACGGCGGCAACACGGGTAACCATGTTGACCGCGGCCTTGGCAGTGCAGTAGCCGATTGCGCCCCCAAGTGGCACACGCGAAGCGGCAGACGACAGAGTAACTATCTTTCCACCCGTTTTCTGTTTGACCATCTGTCGCGCCGCGGCCCTGATTCCGTAAAATGCGCCGTGCAGCATTACGTCTATGAGCATGTGCCAATGCTCATCGTCGATATCCAACAGCCTGCCGGCGTAATTCAGTCCGGCGCCGTTCACGAGAATGTCGAGTTTGCCAAATCGGCGGGCTGCCTCTTCAACAGCGGCGTCAACCATTTCGCTCCGGGTGACATCGGCCACAAAAGAATGCACGTGCCCCGGGCCTTGAAACTCGCGCGCAGCCTTCTTCAGGGCGTCCTCGTTTCGGTCAACCAAAAGCAACTGGGCGCCTTCTCGATGGAAGACACGCGCTATCTCGAGGTCGATGCCCGATGCGGCGCCGGTAATAAGCGCCACCTGATTCTCCAACTCTGCCATTTGTCTAGACTCCTTTGTATTTCCGGTTCTTCAAAAATAATGGAATTCCGCCGGCAGAATCCCCCTTGCATTCCGCTTTGCCAAGGGGGGAAAAAGCGATGGCCGGATTCTATCAGAGTTCCCATGTAGGGTCAAGCATAACTGGAGGCGCACACAACACCCCTTTCTTATTCATCTTTCATCTTTCATCACTCATCATTCAGGAATAATCACGCTTTGCAAAGGGTAGAAGGGACGACAGGACCAGAATCATTGTTCCGGTGTGTTACTACCCCCCCCTTGCAAAGGGGGGCCAGGGGGATTTACTCTTTGCAAAGGGGATTTGCATCCGGAATGCCCATTATTATATAATATTTGTAGTCGCAAAAGTGAGGCAGGAACATTGGGTTCGGATGTTCCTCGCAGGCAGCGCGCACGCAGAGCACCCCTTCAAACAATTCTGCAGCGCGTGCCCGAAAGCGAAGTGAAACATCAGCCGAAGGGAATGCTTTTGTCACATATTCAAAGAGAGGACTTATGTCAACTGTCAGCGTAGAAGACAAGATCACATTGGCAAAAATAACTATCGATGAGCAGCAAGTTCTCGCGAACAGCGAGCGTACGATCCTGGAAACTTGCAGAGAGAACAATATCACCATCCCTACGCTTTGCCACGACGAGCAACTGAATCCGCTTGGGTCGTGTCAATTGTGTGTAGTTGAACTCGAGGGCCACGGGCTCGTCACCTCATGCAACACACGCGTAGCCGACGGGATGGAAATCCGCACAGACAGCGCCAAAGTCATCGCCTCCCGCAAGAAGATATTGAAGACGCTGCTCGCCGAACACTACGGCGATTGCGTCGCGCCATGCCAGAAGGCATGCCCTGCCGGAATAGATATCCAGGGCTACCTCGCGCTGATTGCGCGCGGGGCATTCACCGAAGCTGTCGGGCTCATCAAGGAAAGGCTTCCAATACCGGCAACCATCGGCCGCATATGCCCCCACCCGTGCGAGCAGGCATGCCGCAGAAATCTTGTTGACGAACCCCTGTCCATTTGCTCGCTGAAACGTTTTGCGGCCGATCAGGAAATGTCCGGCGTACGCAAGTTCGTGCCGACTCTCAAGCCCGCAAGCGGCCTCAAAGTCGCAATCGTGGGTGGCGGACCTGCCGGCCTTTCCGCGGCCTATTATCTTGCCCGAGAAGGACACGCCGCCACCATTTTCGAAACGCTCCCGAAAGCAGGCGGCATGCTGCGCTACGGAATACCTGATTACCGCCTGCCACAAAATATCCTCGACAAGGAAATCGACTCGATCAAGAACATGGGCGTGAAAATACTGACCGGCAAGTCGCTCGGGAAGGATTTCACGGTGAAGAGCCTTTTGGCGGAAGGCTACAATGCGGTGTTCCTTGCCATCGGCGCGCACCAAAGTCAGAAGATGAGGGTCGAAGGCGAAAAACTCCAGGGAGTTCTGCCCGGCATCGATTTCCTTCGCAATGCGGCGATGGGGAAAGAAACAGGCATGGGCAAACGAGTCGCCGTTGTGGGTGGAGGCAATACAGCCATTGATGCGGCCCGCGTGTCGCTGCGGCTCGGCGCAGAAGAAGTCACCATCATATACCGTCGCTCGCGAACCGAGATGCCGGCCACCGATTGGGAGGTCGAGGAAGCCGAAGAGGAAGGCGTCAAGCTGCGTTTCCTCGCGGCCCCCGAAAAAATCATAGGCGAAAACGGAAAAGTCAAAGCCATTGAGTGCATCAAAATGGCGTTGGGCGAACCGGACGCCAGCGGTCGCAGGCGGCCTGAGCCGGTGGCTCGTTCGCAATTCATCCTGAACGTTGACACTGTCATCGCGGCAATCGGCCAGAAACCGGAACTCTCCTCTCTCAATTCAGGCGCGGACGTGATGGCGCCCCTATCCCCCGTATCCGAACAAGACGCAATCGCAGTCGAGCGCGGCAACATCACCGCCCACTCCGAGACACTCCTCACCAATATGAAGGGTGTCTTTGCAGGCGGCGACTGTGTGACGGGCGCGGCCACCGCAGTCGAGGCCGTCGCAGCAGGAAGAAGAGCCGCAATGGCGATTGACCGTTTCCTGAAGGGGGAAGACCTCGCGGAGCCCGAAAAACCATTCGAGATCACCAAGGGCAAGCTGGATGAAGTGAACGAAACCGAGTTCGCACACTTCGAGCGCAAGCCGCGCGCAAAGATGCCGAAGCTCCCGGAGCATGATCGCTTAAAAGGCTTCCCTGAGGTCGAGTTGGGCTTCCCCGAAGAAGTTGCGCGAAAAGAAGCGTCTCGATGCCTCGAGTGCGGCTGCAAAGCTCAAGATGACTGCGATCTTCGAGACCTCGCAACTGAATACGAACTGGATTCGATGACCGCAACGCGGAATCTCCGGCTTTTCCCGCGTGATTTGACGCATCCGTTTGTCGAGCGCGACCCCAATAAGTGTATTGCCTGCTCGAAGTGCGTTCACATATGCCAAGAAGTTCAAGGGGTCGGCGCGCTGAGCCTCGGCTACCGCGTGACACCGGTTGGCACAAGCCTGTCGCTAATGGACACAACGTGCGTCTCGTGCGGACAATGCGTCGCCACGTGTCCGGTTGGCGCGCTCGTCCGCAAGAAGGGGCTCAAACCTGCTCGCGAGGTCAAGACAATCTGCCCATATTGCGGCGTTGGCTGCGGCATCTATCTCGGCGTTCGCGGCGATTTCGTTGTGGACGCGCGGGCGGATTTCGATAATCCTGTCAGCCGTGGCAACCTGTGCGTCAAGGGGCAGTTCGGTCACGAATTCATCAATCATCCGGACCGATTGAAGACGCCTCTGATTAAGAAGAACGGCAAGTTTGTTGAGGCAAGCTGGGATGAGGCGCTCGGCCTCATCGCAGCCAAACTTCCGCAGTACAAAGGCGACCATTTCGCCGCGCTCTCATCGGCGAGGTGCACGAACGAAGACAACTATGTCTTCCAAAAATTCGTAAGGGGGGTGATGGGCACAAACAACGTAGACCACTGTGCCCGTCTCTGACACTCCCCCTCTGTGGCCGGTCTGGCCACAGCATTCGGCAGCGGCGCCATGACTAATTCCATCAATGAAATCGAATCGGCTGCCTGCATCTTGACCATTGGAACAAACACTACATACAATCATCCCGTTATCGGGCTGCGAATCAAGAAGGCAGTCAGAAACGGCGCAAAACTGATCGTAGCCAATCCCCGGCGCATACGGCTGTGCCATTTTGCAGACCTCTGGCTGCGGCAACGGCCTGGCACTGACCTGGCGCTTCTTATGGGCATCATGCGTGTAATCGTCGACGAGCGTCTGTATGATGAAGCCTTTATTTCCGGGCGCTGCGAGAACTTCGACGCATTCAAGAAGTCGCTTGCCGACTTCGACCTTGATACCGTCGAGAAAATCACCGGCGTGCCGCGCGAACAGATAAAGAAAGCGGCGAGGATGTACGCCGGCACAAAGCCGGCCACACTCCTGTATGCTATGGGCATCACGCAACACGCTCACGGAACCGACAACGTGCTCGCCGTCGGCAATCTGGCGATGCTTACCGGCAACATCGGCAAGCCCTCGAGCGGTGTGAATCCGCTGCGAGGCCAGAACAACGTGCAGGGCTCCTGCGATATGGGCGCTTTGCCGAACGTACTGACCGGCTATCAGCAGGTGGCGGATGAGGCATCCCGCGACAAGTTCGAAAAAGCGTGGCAGACGAAGCTGTCGCCCAAGCCGGGCATCACGCTCATGGAAATCATGGAAGGCGCAATCGAGGGAAAGATTCGCGCCATGTACATCATGGGTGAGAATCCGGCCCTCTCGGACCCGGACAGCAATCACGTCCGCAAGGCGCTCGACAGCCTTGATTTCCTCATCGTGCAGGACATATTCCTCACCGAGACAGCACAACTCGCCCATGTCGTGTTGCCGGCAGTCTCATTCGCGGAGAAGGACGGAACCTTCACGAATACGGAGCGACGGGTGCAGAGAGTTCGGAAAGCCATCGAGCCGATCGGCTCAGCGCGACCTGACTGGCAGATAGTCTGCGACATTGCGACCCGTATGGGGCATCCGGGCTTTTCATTCAACTCCGCCGAAGAAGTATTCGACGAAATCAGAAAACTGACGCCGCAATATGCAGGCATTACATATCAACGATTGGACGAGGCCGGCATCCAGTGGCCGTGTCCTACTACGGACCATCCGGGCACGCCGATTCTGCACATCGGGAAATTCAGCCGCGGAAAAGGTCACTTCTCCGCGCTTGAATACAAACTATCGGCCGAAACTCCGGATGAGCAGTATCCGCTCATTCTGGTGACTGAACGCGCACGCTATCACTACCATACGGGCACAATGACTCGTCGCGTCGAGGGTCTTAACATACTGCGAGACCAGGAACTCGTCGAGATGAACTCGAAGGATGCTTCCGCCCTTGGAATCGGCGATGGGGAAATGGTGCGCGTGGTTTCCCGGCGTGGAGAGGTCACAGCGCGCGCTAAGGTCACTGAGGATTCACCGCTCGGCGCGATCTCGATGACATTCCATTTTGTCGAGAGCCCGACGAACGTGCTAACGAACCCCGCGCTCGACCCGGTCGCCAAGATTCCGGCTCTCAAAGTCTGCGCAGTGCGCGTGGAAAAACTGACGCAGACAAAAGCCGCCAAATCGTGAAGCGACACTGACGCTCGTGAAAAGAGGACATATTCAATCCTCGGATCACACAGCGCTGTACAACCGAAACCAGTGAACGGACAGGGCGAAGAGTAAACAGGGCGCGATGAATCGCGCCCCTACAAGTTTTCTTGATTTATTTATGTAGGGGCGCAATCCATTGCGCCCTTGCGATTTGCATGCGAAAGGAACTGTGAATTTGTCCCGCAATTCCGCAAGTGCAAATGTATTCGCAGGCGAGATGCAGAAAGAGCGCAAAAATATTATGCGAATGAATTCGCACCCGCAGAGGCCTGTGCCGGTTTGACAATTACTGGACAGACTCACAATTCTCATATTTGCGCTCGTATTGGAATTAGCGGCATGTTGGTGTATACTGGAAAATGCCAAAGGGCATCCGGATTCTACGGTTTGGGACAAGAATCAATGGGCGGGCCCACCACGGAACCGGATGAAATAGGAGAAGGAGAGAGCGTATGGCGTTGACTAAAGAGGAGAGGCAGAAGTTATATGCTCAGGCCAAACAACTGAGGAATGACATCGTTGACGTAACCAGTTGGGCCGGGGGCGCACACATCGGCGGAGGATTGAGTGTCATCGACATTCTGACCATCCTTTATTTCAAGTACCTGAGGATCGACCCGAAGAACCCGTGTTGGGAGGATAGGGACCGTCTCGTCTTGAGTAAGGGCCATGCCGCCGTGGCATATGTGCCCGTCCTTGCAAGGCGCGGGTTTTTCAACGTAGAAGAGATGAAAACCTTCAACAAGTTCAAGAGTCCCTTCGGAATGCATCCCGATTCGAAAAAAGTGTGCGGTTGCGATGCTTCTACCGGCTCGCTGGGGCATGGTCTCCCTATGGCAGTGGGAATGGCTCTCGGCGCTCGCGTACTCGGCAAGGACATCAAGGTCTACTGCGTCCTGGGCGACGGCGAATGCAATGAAGGAAGCATTTGGGAAGCCTTGATGGCCGCCGCTCAATTCAAGCTCACCAATCTGATCACAATAATCGACCGAAATCGGCTGATGATAGACGGACCGACGGAAAAAGTGATGGGAGTCGAACCGTTGCCGGATAAACTCAAGGCATTCGGAATGGAAGTGGTGACAGTGGACGGGCATGACATGGACGGCCTGTCCGAAGGAATAGATAAAGCGCTCGCCGGCAAGGAAAAACCTGTCGTCGTCCTGGCCAATACGGTCAAGGGCAAGGGTGTCAATTTCATGGAAGATCAGGTCCCGTGGCACTATGGATCCATCGATGCAGCGCTGAAGGAAAAGGCCCATGGCTCGATAGAAAAGATGTACGAAGCGATATTAAAAGGAGTGAGCTCATGACCGAAGGAACCGGAACAACCTGGACATGCTACGATGCCGCTACCATGACGGCGCGCGAGATATATGGCCGCGTGCTCGCTGAGATGGGCAAAACGAATCCGAGTATCGTGGGCCTGTCGGCCGACCTGGCCAAATCCACCTCCATCTCGTTTTTCGAGAAGGCGCATCCAACTCGCTTTTTCAACGTTGGCATTGCCGAACAGAACCTGATGGGCATTGCGGCCGGAATGGCAAAGATGGGGCTCATCCCGTTTGCCAGCACGTTTGCGGTCTTCGCAAGCATGAGGGCGGCCGAGCAAGTGCGAACCGACATATGCTATCAGAATCTGCCGGTGAAGATCATTGCCACGCACGGGGGAATAAGCTTCGGAGCGGCAGGCACAACGCATCATTGCACGGAAGATATCGCCATCATGAGAAGCTTCGCCAATATGACGGTTATCATCCCCGCTGACGGAACGGAAACAGCCAATGCCGTGCGGGCCTGCGTGGATTTGCCAGGGCCGGTCTATATCCGCGTCGGGCGCGGTTTCGAACCGCCTTTCTACGAGAGTGCGGATTACGGCTTTCAAATCGGAAAAGCCAAAACGGTGCAGGACGGGAGCGACCTGGCCATCATCACGTGCGGCATAGGAGTTCTCCAATCCGTGGAGGCCGCCCGGACTCTAAAAGAGGCTGACGGCCTTTCGGTCAGAGTTATCAATATGCATACAATTAAACCGATCGACAGTGACGCGATCATGAAGGCGCTAACTGATACCCGCAGGATCATTACGGTCGAAGAGCACAATACCCTCAGCGGCTTGGGAAGCGCCGTCGCCGATGTTATCGCCGAAAGCGGAAAGGGGTGCGCCTTCCGGAAACTCGGGCTTCCCGACGTCTACAGCGAGGTCGGATATCCCGAAGACCTCTATGCGCACTACAAGCTCGACGCGAACGGAATTATCGATACGATCCGCGAGGTCATGAAGATCGAATTCGAAGAAGACGAAGACTGGGAAGACGAGGTATGACATGGCGACATCCGAACAAGATATCATGACCGCAAGGCTCTTCTTCAGAGCGGCGTTCCCGGTAATGAAAGTTCCTCTGAATGACGACCCGAAGATAAAGAAACTCTTCGCCAACGAAAGAGGAAAGGTCCAGTTTTCCGCAAACAACGGGGCGGAGAAAATAGGCGCTTACCTGACCTTCGATAGCGGGGAGTTCACGGCTGCAGAAGGAATCTGCGAGAATCCCGAAATCACTCTTCATTTCTCTTCTGTGCCAAAGATGAACGTGATGTTGACCGGAGGGACCGCGCTTCCAAGGATCAGGGGCGGACTCCGACACATAAGGCTGCTCATCAAGGTTCTCCAACTCCTGATGAGCCTGAAGTTGATGATGCCTAACGTCAAGCCGAAAGACCCGCAGAAGCAGTATCTCAAGGTGAAGATGTCCCTCTACATGATCACAACGGCCTTGAGCGCATTCAACAAGTTGGGCGACAAACGGATGAAAGACTGGACGAGCAAACAGCCCGACAGAATCTACCAGTTCACAGTCGAGCCCTACGACGAAGAAAAGGGCATAGCCGCCTATCTCCGCGTAAAGGCAGGCAGGACAAAGGCCGGGCGCGGAGTCTACAAACGCCGTCGCCCCTTCGTCCATTTCCGATTCAACAAAGTGGACGGCGCCCTGAAAGTGCTCTTAAAGGAAGTCGAATTCGTGGAAGCAGTGGCCAAGAAATGCGTGTCCATCGACGGCGCCCCGGAATATGCCTCCCAACTCAACGATTTCATGGCCGTGCTTCAAGGAATGATGACATAAAGGCAGTCATAAGTAACTGAAGCACCTGAAACGCGAGGTTTGTTATCAATGGGGGCACAGCATGCTGTGCCCTTTTTCTTGCGAATCATTGGACAGTTTCTTTTTCTCCCTCGAACCGCCTTCCGAGCGAGTGGACGATTTCTTGTTGAAACAGCGAAAGTTGGTAGTGTGTTTTCTTGACGCAAATGAGGCACAGACATGAGAATATTGGTAGCAAATAGAGGTGAAATCGCAGTGCGCATACTGCGTGCCGCCGCTGAACTGAATTTGGGCGCCGTAGCGATATTCTCGGAAGATGACGCACATTCGCTCCACACACGCATGGCAGACGAAAATCATCCCCTGGTGGGAAGAGGTATTCACGCCTATCTCGACATCGAACAAATCCTGGCCGCCGCCAAGGAGCATCGTTGTGACGCGATACACCCGGGCTACGGTTTCTTGAGCGAGAACGCAAAGTTCGCCCGGCGATGCGCGGAGGAAGGGCTCACATTTATCGGGCCGTCCGCAGAGACGCTTGAGTTATTGGGCGACAAAGCTAGAGCGCGCGAGCTTGCTCAACGCTGCGGCGTGCCTGTTTTACCGGGAACGATGCGGCCGACCGGTCTTCAGGAGGCTCGCGCATTTTTCATCTCTCTCGGCGAGGGAACAGCCATCATGATAAAGGCCGTGGCGGGCGGCGGCGGGCGCGGCATGCGACCCGTGTTCCATCTCTCCGAACTCGACGAGGCCTACGGTCTCTGTCAGTCAGAAGCTCGCGTCGCATTCGGGAATGGAGATGTTTACGTCGAGCGCCTGATTCCCCGGGCTCGTCACATCGAGGTTCAAGTGGTCGGTGACGGCTCCGGCGAAGTCACTCATCTCTGGGAGCGGGAATGCACCCTGCAACGACGTAATCAAAAAGTTGTCGAAATTGCGCCAAGTCCCACCCTCTCTATGGAACTGCGTGAGCGACTCACGTATGCAGCGGTTCGGGTGGCCAAAGAGGTGAAGTGCCTCAGCCTCGGAACCTTCGAATTCCTCATCGATGCGGATGCTGAAGATGACGCCGCAGCTTTCTTCTTTATCGAGGCCAATCCGCGTTTGCAGGTGGAACATACCGTCACTGAAGAGACAATCGGCATCGATCTTGTGAAAACGCAACTCGAGGTGGCTGCCGACCATTCACTTGCAGAACTTGGCCTTCGGCAGACGGACATAGCCCCGCCGCGCGGTTATGCAATTCAGTTGCGCGTCAACGCGGAAGAAATGATTTCGGATGGTCAAATCCGACCGTCAGTCGGTATACTCGCCGCATTCGATACGCCTTCGGGACCAGGCGTTCGCGTTGATACGTTCGTATACCCGGGTTACGTGATAAATCCGAATTTCGACTCACTATTGGCCAAGCTTATCTGCCACTCGCGATCATCAGACTATGCCGACGTCGTCAGAAAGGCATATCGTACATTGTGTGAGTTTCGGATTGAGGGCATCGTCACGAGCATTCCCTTTCTGCAAAACCTGCTGAAACATACCTATGTGGCCGCTAATCGGGTGACGACGCGCTTCATCGAGGACAACATCGAAAGTCTCACTGCTGTTGGTGAGGCTGACCATCATCAGTTATATTTCCCCGCATCCGATGCTCGCGACCCGAGCGAGAAGATTTCAGTAAATGCCGGCGTCGGAAATGATCTCGGGCCGACGAATACCATACCTGTCATGGCGGCGCTGCGTGGAACAGTGGTCGAGATTAACACCGTTGAAGGCGGCCTCGTGCATGAAGGTCAAACGGTCGCGATTATCGAAGCCATGAAAATGCAGCAGGCGGTCAAGGCGGCTGTGACTGGCATCGTCCGGCTCGTTTCTGTGCGAGAAGGCGACACGGTTCCCGAGGGGCAACCGCTGATGTTCATAGAACCGACAAACCTCGATGCGCCTGAAGTTGAAGAGGAGAAAGCCGCCGATCTGGACGCGATTCGACCTGACCTTGCAGAAGTAGTCGAGCGCCATGAGATTGGTCTTGACGAAGCGCGTCCCGACGCCGTGGCGCGGCGCCGAAAAACCAAACAACGTACCGCCCGTGAAAACGTTGCGGACCTTGTTGATCCCGGCAGCTTTATAGAATACGGCTCCCTGGCGGTCGCAGCGCAGCGGCGCCGCCGCTCAATGGATGACCTGCTCAAGATGAGCCCTGCCGACGGTCTTATCGCGGGATTTGGCTCCGTTAACGGCCATCTGTTCGACGAATCCCGCTCGCGCTGCATGGTGATGGCCTACGATTATACGGTCCTGGCAGGAACACAAGGCATGATGAATCACAAGAAAAAAGACCGTATGCTTCGACTTGCCGAGCAATGGCGACTGCCGGTTGTGCTGTTCGCCGAAGGCGGTGGCGGACGCCCGGGTGACGTGGACGTTCTCGAGGTGTCCGTTGCCGGACTCGACATAATGACCTTCAAACAATACGCGAAATTGAGCGGACTCGTCCCGCTCGTCGGCATCGTCTCGGGCCGCTGTTTTGCCGGCAACGCTGCGTTGCTGGGCTGCAGCGACGTGATTATCGCGACAAGAAACTCCAACATCGGTATGGGTGGCCCTGCAATGATCGAGGGTGGCGGACTTGGCGTCTGCAAGCCGGAAGATATCGGTCCGATTCACGTGCAGGCGCCAAACGGCGTGGTCGACATTGTCGTGGAGAATGAGACTGAGGCTGTGCGAACAGCCAAACAATACCTGTCCTATTTTCAAGGCCCCATCACGAACTGGGAATGCGCCGACCAGCGTTTGTTGCGTCGAAGCATTCCTGAGAATCGCATGCGGGTTTATAGCGTCCGTTCGGTCATCGAAACGCTGGCCGACACAGGAACCGTCCTGGAACTGCGACGAGAATTTGGAATCGGGATTGTTACTGCGCTGATCAGGATCGAGGGGCGACCATTCGGTCTGATTGCGAACAATCCGATGCACCTTGGCGGCGCAATTGATTCAAACGCGGCGGACAAAGCAGCCCGCTTCATTCAACTCTGCGATGCCTTCGACATTCCCATTCTCACTCTGTGTGATACACCCGGTTTCATGGTTGGGCCCGACTCCGAGAAGACCGCCCAGGTTCGTCATTTCTCCCGCATGTTCGTGACTGGCGCGGGAGCCAGTGTTCCATTCTTCGCCGTAGTGTTACGCAAAGGGTACGGGCTTGGCGCCCAGGCAATGGTCGGCGGCAGCTTTCATAACCCGGCTTTCATTGTATCGTGGCCGACAGGTGAATTCGGAGGCATGGGGCTTGAAGGCGCAGTGCGGCTCGGCTTCAGAAAGGAACTCGAAGCGGTCGAGGACCCCAAAGAGCGTCAAGCTTTGTTCGAGTCGATGGTCGCCATGGCCTACGAACATGGAAAAGCGATTAACATGGCCTCGATGCAGGAGATCGACGACGTGATCGATCCAGTGGAAACGCGGAACTGGATAATGCGCGGCCTGCGCTCTCTGCCGCCGCCCGAGCGACGCGCCTGCAAGAAGCGCCCGTTCATCGACACATGGTGACACAATGGAATCCGTCAACCGCAGATGATACCTCCCGCACCCTATATAGGGTGCTTAACCACCGGGCCAACTGCTTCGCTCCGTTCTCACTCGATCTTGATATTCACATAATCAATTGATATACAGATACTTACGCCATTTGCTCAAGGCGCCACCTGAAACCTGGCGAGGTGGTACACTTCTTGCCTTAACCTTCGCGAGACATACCAGTCAGTATCGGAATCTTTGGGGGGATCATGGCAAGTCACGGCAGCGTACTACTTGTTTCATCCAATCCGGAACTGCATCAGGTGTTGGAAATCATCGCATCCACCTATAACCTAAAGTTCCTCGGCGCTGACGCCGCTGGCGCCGGTGTGGACCTTTTCAAGTCAAAGACTCCCGAATGCGTGATTTTCGACCTTGAGACTTTGCGCGATAATCGGCAGAGGACATTGCTCAAGAAGAGACTCGGCGAGAGCGAGATTCCTGTGCTCTATCTCAACGATAATGGCAATGGCCACCAAGGTGGTCAGCAGAAATCGCTGAAGCTGGAGCCCATCGTAAAATTTGTGGTCGACTGCCGAAACAGCATGGAGAAAGCCTCGGGCCGGGGTCTTATGACGCGGCTGCTCACACTTTGCAGATTGCGACGAGCCGAATGTTCCGTTGTCGAATAAACTTGATGGGCAAATATCTTCGGGCAAATAGGGCGGGCAACCAACCAGTGACGGTTGATTGTTAGCGGAATCGTGAAGCAACGCGCATTTTGGCAAAGCGCCGAAGTATGTCTTCGACGTCCCTGTCTTCAACCTGGTCAAACATCGTGTAAAACTGGCCGACTGCCATGAAGTCGAACGGCCTGTAAAGACAAACTACCTCATCAACCATGCCCTCGAGTTCCATGACCGAGTCGGGCGGGCCGACAGGAAGGGCAACTGCCACACTCTTCGGTCTGGCGGCCCTCACGCTTTGAATAGCGACTCGCATCGTCGCGCCCGTAGCAATACCGTCATCGGTGATAATCACCCTCCGACTTTCTAACGGTATCTTCGGATAGATGCGGCGATAACACTCTGCCCTCGTTCGGATCACGGCCAGTTGCTGACGCCTCTCTTCCTCGATCGTTTCCTTGCCGACTCGCAGAACGCTCACAACCGACTCGTTGAGATAGATATCCCCATTCTCATCGATTGAGCCCATGGCAAGCTCGGGATTCCCGGGACTTCGAAGCTTGCGGGTAAGAATCACATCCAGATCGCCGTCGAGTTCACGGGCAAGAATAGCGGCAACTACAACGCCGCCGCGAGGAACGCCGAGAACCAACGGGGACTTACCTTTGTATTTCTCAAGATGGGCCGCCAACTGCCGGGCCGCATCGGTTCTATCACGAAACATGTCTGCAACCGCTCCCATTAATCAAGCTAGATATGAATGTTCTCTCCCTAGAATTATGCTCATTTTTGCCCGAAACAAGCTATCTTCTTCTCGCCCAATCTTTCAGAGAGAGGAAACTGTCCGGCTGATAATCTCGTCTTGAGCTCGCTTGCTCAGGTTCGTGAAAAGAACACTGTAACCGGCTATGCGGACGACGAGGTCCCGGTATTTCTCCGGATTCGCCTGGGCATCGAGAAGCGTCTCCGTGTCCACCATATTGAATTGCAGTTGCATGCCCCCAAGCGCGAAATAGGTCTTGATGAACGAGCACAATTTGGCGGGTTCCACGGAACGAGGATGGAATCTTAGAATCAATGTGTTGCCATTGGCGCTTTCAATCTGGCCGAGCTTGGCGGCGGACCTGGCTATTGCAGTCGGCCCGTTCAAAGCGGCGCCGGTTTGAGGCGTGATTCCATTTGCAAGAATCTCACTCATCCTGCGGCCGTCGGGCGTCGCCCCCGTGAATGCGCCCATGGCTATATGAAAGGCGACCGAGAATATTCCCATCAGAAACTGGCCGCCACGGTAGGTTTTGTATTCGGCAAGCTCATCGGCAAAGTGTTTGACGAGATCGCGCGCGATCCCGTCAACCTCGTCGCTGTCGTTCCCGTACTTCGGAGCACGTTTGAGAAGCATTTGACGCATAGGCTCGTAACCGCAAAAATCGCTGGCCATGGCTGCGGCAAGCTCACGGCTCGATACTTTAGATTCGTCAAAGACAAGTTTCTTTAACGCCGCCAGGGAATCCGCGACATTGGCGAGCCCCATGAACTGAACTCCCGTGGAGTTATACTTCGCGCCGCCGGCGGTCAAATCGCATCCCTTTTCAAAACACCCGTCTACCAGAGAGGAAGCAAAGGGCGCAGGTACAAGCTCTGCAATGGCCTTGTCCAGACACGTCATTGCTGCAGCCATTTTGCGAACAAAATAGCTGACCTGTTTTTTGTATGCAGTCACGACCTCGGCATATGAGGAATAGTCCTGCAGGCTGCCGCACGATATGCCGTTTGGAAGCCCGAAAACGGAGCACACGCCATTGTTGAGCGCAAACTCGAGGCATTTGGCCGCATTGAATTGAACGGCAAAAGTCGAGCCGAAAGTCTTGCCGTGAGAGTTGGGCTCAACACAGCCGACGGCGCTATAATCGCGCGCATCCTCGAGTGAGCACCCTTTTCCCACAAGCGCAGGAATGATCGCGTCGTCATTGAAAAAATGAATAAGGACACCTTCGCGGCTAAGCTCGCAAGCGCGCAGTAAAATGTCCTCCGGAGTGTTCGGGTTTATGCGGATTCCGAAATTGGGCTGGACGGTGCGCAAATCGGCATAGGCTTCGATTATGAGGCGTGTCAATTCGTTCGAGTCATCCAGACCGTCGGATTTCACGCCGCCCACAATGACATTCTGCGTCGTCTTGCCTTCCGGCCCTTCGCCTCCCGGCAGGTATGCCTCCTCGAGCACGTTCCAAATCTCGCCCATCTTCAAGAACAGGCATTCAACGAGAATTCGCGCTTGCTCGGCATTGATGGTCCCGCTTTCTTTATCGCGGACATAGAACGGATGCAGTATCTTGTCGATTCGTCCGACCGAGATTGAATTGCCCCCGCTCTCTATCTGGGCGATCAGTTGTATCAAATATAAGGATTGCACGGCCTCGTGGAAGGTGCGGGCAGGTTTGGCAGGCGCTCTTTCGCACGCAGCCGCTATCTCCCGGAGCTCGCGTCGGCGAACAGGATCGATCTCCTGCTCCGCCAGTCTTCGCGCCTCTGCTGCGTAACGGCCCGCAAACGCAATCGCCCCCTCACAAGCTATACGCGCTGCACGAAAGAACAGCGCTTTCTCGGAATCGCTCTCGGCGCGAGCCTCCTCTTCCCTCGCGCCCGCCATGACTGCCTCGAGTCCGCGTTCAAGAACCTGCGTGGTGTTCATTGTGAAGTGCCCGATTCCGTATGTGATCTCCATCATCATGGTGAAGACCATCTTGTTCATTTCGGCCTTGAGGTCGTCCGGCATGAGAGCATTCATGCGGTCCTCGACGCTTTTTCCACGCCAGTAGGGCAGGATTTCGTCCCGGAGCTCGCGCCTGTCATCAGCGGAAATTGAGACCCTCTGAAACTCGCGATTGTCGAGGCCGTCGATGTTTTCCTCGATCCATGCGCTCTTGTTTTCAGGATAGAGAGGGGCCCCTTTCAGCTTGCTTGTCCGGCAACCGACAATAAGCTCGCCTTCGCGGATAATAATGGGAATGTTCAGCAGAACGTGCTTGAGCGCTTTCGCAAAACGAATTACCTGGGGTTCGCCTTCCGTCTTCTTAAAAGATTCCGTCAAATACCGCACGCGCTCGATACAAATCTCATGAGGCGCATAGAGAAGCCTTTGCCGCAGTGTCTCGATTCGTGAATTCTTGGAAGCCATATCTTGCTTTCCCATTCTGCTCCTGGTTCCAAATATAATAGGGTGGTTGTGGATGACTTTTCTGAATCAATCATATCTATCATCTGTGGCGCGTGTCAAGACGTGCCCTAACTTCATAATACGGCTGGACTTTAGGAAACCCCATATTGTATAATGACGCCGATGGCGCCGACAAGAAAAAAACTAATGGAACAAAAGGCAAAACCCGGTTATCGGGTGCTTATCGTCGATGACGAGGCCACCGTGCTCAGTATTCTTACCGCCAAACTCAAGGCGGAAGGCTACGTGTGTGAGACGGCGCCAAATGCGGAAACGGCCCTTACAACGGCGCGCGATGGGAATTTCGATCTTGTGATAACAGACCTGATGATGCCCGGGATAGACGGTTTTACGCTCACGGAGGTGCTAAAGGCAAAATACCCCACGCTTGGCATCATCGCAATCACCGGCATGGCTGACGTGGATAGCGCGGTTAGGGCCATGAAGATCGGCGCGGACGATTACATCACAAAGCCATTCAACCTCGAGCACATCGTCATCAGCGTCGAGCGAACACTCGAAAAGCAAAGACTAATCATCGAGAACGAGAACTACCAGCAGTTCCTCGAGCAGAGGGTGCGCGACGCCACCAAAGAACAGCAGAAAACTCTGATCGAGTTGAGACAAACCAAGGAATACCTCGAAAATCTTATCGAGAGTTGCGTCGACGCCATAATATCGCTCGATACACGGGGCAACATCCAGTTCTGTAACCGGTGGACCGAAAACCTCTTCGGACTTCCTGTCAACGAAATACTGGGGCATCCGCTGGCCGACTTTTGCTCGCGCAAAAAGGAAGCCGCCGAGAAACTCATAGCAACAGTGCTTATTCAGGGAAAGGTTCAAAACTACGAGATCGAGCTTGCTTCCAAGAACAACCGACCGATAGTCGCCAGCATGTCCGCCTCCGTCCTGCAGGATGCGGAGGGCAAGAGAATCGGCATGATTGCCATCTTCAAGGACGTCACCGACCAGAAGAAGCTGGAAGACGAGCTTCAGGAACTTTCCATAAAAGACAATCTTACTTCGCTGTTTAACCAACGGCATTTCTACCGCGTCCTCCAGAGAGAAATGGCCCGGGCAGGCCGTCAGAAGCATCCCCTTTGTCTTCTGTTGCTCGACCTCGACAACTTCAAACAACTCAACGATACCAAAGGCCATCTCGCCGGCGACCGCGTCCTCGAACAAGTCGGCGCAATCATCAAGGATTGCACTCGCGAACACGTAGACTTTGCGTTCCGCTACGGCGGCGACGAATTCACTATTATTCTCACGGAGACCACCACCGAACAGGCTCTCGAGGTCGCTGAACGCATACGCCGCTCTTTGTCGCAATCCTTTAACGAAGGGCTGACCCTCAGCATCGGCCTTTCCGAGTTCCGCAAGTCACTCCGCATGGAAAACTTCATAAATAGCGCAGATAAGGCTATGTACGACGCCAAGAAGGCCGGCGGCAACCGCATCTCTCTGGCCAAAACATCCCACACTCCCTCAAAACCTTGACATCGCCTCCCTCTCCGCCCCCATGCCAAATCCGTCCATTCCGTCCACACCGTCCATTCCGTCCACTGACATCGCCTCCCTCTCCGCCCCCATGCCAAATCCGTCCATTCCGTCCACACCGTCCATCCTGTCCATTCCGTCCACTGAACATCGCCTCCCTTCTCCGCCCCCATGCCAAATCCGTCCATTCCGTCCACTGACGTCGCCTTCCTCTCCATTCTTTCAGAATCCCTGCTGACCGCTCCGGGTGAGCAGAAAAAGGTTGGTAATAAAACTTCATATAACACATTAACTTTAGTATCTTAACATCCCATATTTAAATTACTTACCTTCTATGATCATATTCACGGATTCTGCCTTTCCACCAAACAGAATGAGTCCTTGTTCCAGCAGAAAACGATCAAACCCGACGCCTCAGTATCGGACTCTTTCACAAAAGCAAAAACGACATCTAA